>NZ_LZSW01000047.1:0-524589 GCF_001665615.1 Mycobacterium sp. 852014-52144_SCH5372336 | reverse complement strand
GACAACTCGGTCGACAACTCGGTCGACAACTCCGGACAGGACAACTCGACTGACAACTCCGGTCAGGTCAACACCGACGTCGATGTGGACACCACCGTCGACACCGGCCTGTTCTGAGCCCAACCGCACAACGCCGCTGGCGGGGATCAATCCACGATCCCCGCCAGTCGGCACGTCTGATCAGCGGCCGGGCAGGGCGTGTTCGATGATGGGTCGGCGCCGATGTGGTTCGCGCTCACGGCGTTTGGCGGCCAGGTACACCTGCGCGGTTTCGTCTGCGATCGCGTGCCATTCGAACTGCGAGGTGAGCCGCTCCCGGGCGGCGATCGCGCGTTGCTGGGCGGCGTGCGGGTCGTCGAGAACCGAGCGCACAGCCGCCGCCAGGCGCGCGGTATCGCGTGGCGGAAAGGACATTCCGGTTTCACCGTCGATGACCGCCTCGCCCAACCCTCCGACGTTCGATGTCACCAAGGGGATCCCGGTCGCCGCAGCTTCTAGTGCGACGATGCCGAACGGCTCGTAGTGGCTGGGCAATACGGCTGCGTCGGCGGTGTGCAGCAGGTTCACCAGCGCGTCGTGGTCGAGGTGTCCGGCGAACGCGGTCGCCTTGAGCACCTTGTGCTTTCGCGCCTGCTCGACGAGCCAATCGAGCTGGGTGCCCTCGCCGGCGATCGTCAGCGTGGTACCGGGGTGGGTGCGCCTGATTCGGGGTAGCGCGGCGATTGCGTCGTGGATGCCTTTCTCATACTCGAGCCGACCGAGATACAGCAATCGGGCAGGTCCGGTCCGGGGCTTGCGTTGAGCGAATGGCCAGCGACTGCAGTCGATCCCGTTGCGGATGACATACGACTCGGCCAGGCCCGGCCCGAAGAGCTCCGAGACCTCATCGCGCATCGAGGCCGAACAGGTGATCAGCGAATCGGATTCGCGCACCAACCACGATTCCACCGCGTGGACCTGTCTGCTGATGCGGCCCGACACCCACCCGGAATGTCTGCCGGCCTCGGTGGCGTGGATCGTGGATACCAGTGGTACATCGAAGAATTCGGCCAGGGCGATCGCGGGATGTGCGACCAGCCAGTCGTGTGCGTGTACGACGTCGGGGCGCCAAGGGCAGCCGCGTCGCGACTTCAGCGTCAAACCGGTTCTGACCATCGCGTGGCCCATCGCCAACGTCCAGGCCATCATGTCCTTGCCGAAATCGAACTCGTGCGGATCGTGCGCCGCCGCGACCACGCGCACGCCCTCGGCGATCTCGTCGGTGGTCGGATGCGTGGCGGGGTCGGTGTTCGACGGTCGCCGGCTCAGCACGACTACCTCGTGGCCCGCATCGGCCAGCGCGGTGGCGAGATGATGGACGTGCCTGCCGAGTCCGCCGACCACGACCGGCGGATACTCCCACGACACCATGAGGATCTTCACGGTCGCTGACTCCTGTGCGAGTGACCGGAAAATGTACACGCGGAGCGGCGTGTCGGTGTGCAAACACGGTCGCTCGCGGAAGTGAAGGCTGGGGGTGGGGTCATCGCGGTAACCGCCGGGCGTCCAGCGCGCCGAACAGACCGTCGGCACGATTCCAACCGGCGGCGAGGCGCTGTGCATGCTCATGGCGACCGGACGCCGCGGCGTCGGCGATCTCGCGGGTGGCGTGGGCGTGCAGATGCGCACGGTAGCGGGCATAGTCGGCCGCGGAGTCCTTGCTGACCATGAACGGCCAGTCGCTCGACACGGTCAGCAGCGTCTCGCGCAGGATCTGGTCGGCGACGAAGTTGCGTGCAGGCGGAGCGTCGGTCTCGCCGAGCGCCTTGTCGATGGTCGCCAGCGCGGTGTCGACGACCTCGGTGTTCAACTGGACCAGGTCGGCAACCTGCTCACCGGCCCACACCTGCCAGTCCTTGCCGGAACCCCATGAGCTGGACGGCAATTCGACAGGCGAGCCGACGAAACCGTCGGCCTTGGCGTCGCTCAGCGTGCCGACGCGCACACCGGCCTCGGGCAGCGCGCGCAAGACCCGCTCGAGCCACACGGGGCCCTCGTACCACCAGTGGCCGAACAACTCGGTGTCGAATGCGGCGATGACGTGTGCTGGGCGCCCGATGCGTTCGCTCTCGTCGCATAGTCGCTGCCGGACCACCGCGACGAAATCGGCGACATGGGCGTCGATCGCTCGGTCGGCGCGCTCCGGGTCGTACGGCGCCTTGGCCTCCGACGGCACATTGCGGCCCGTCACCCGGGCCGGCTTGAGTCCGGTCGTGTGGTCGTAGGTGTGGAAGTCGCGGTAGGCGGCGTGCCCGGGGTAGCCGGACTTCGGCGACCACACTCGATAGCTGACGTGCAGGTCCCGGCCGAATGCCACCACGTCGGAGGATCCGACCGGACGGCCGAGGGCGGTGTCGCCGTGCAGGGACGGGCCGTCGACCATGAAGTGGCCGACACCGGCTGCGGCGTAGTCGGTTTCCATGCCGGGCGCGTAGGCGCATTCCGGGGCCCAGATGCCGACGGGTGTGTGCGCGAACCGCAGGCGGGCATCGGCGAGTCCCTCGTGCAGCGCGAATTCCCGCAGCCTCGGGTTGAGCAGCGGCTGGAACGGATGCGCGAGCGGACCGCCGAGCAGTTCGATGGTTTCGGCGTCGATCACCTCGCGCAGCAACGGGCTGCCGCCGTGCGCCCACAGCGTGGCGAAGTCCTCGATGGCCTGCTCGGCCTCGGCGTGCTCGCGAACACCGAACTGGCGCAACGGATCACCGAGAGTGGTCGCCTCGAGCGCGCGCAGCTGCCAGTTCGCCAGCCAGTGGTGCATCCCCGTCAGGCAGTACGGGTCGTCGAGTTGTGCGGTGACCACCGGCGTCATGCCCAGCGTCAACTGGTGGCGGCGGCCTTCGGCCGCCAACGTGCGCAGCACCCGCATCAGCGGGAGGTAGCACGCCGACCACGACTGGTAGAGCCATTCCTCGCCGACGGGCCAGCGGCCGTGATGAGCCAGCCAGGGCAGGTGGGTGTGGAGAACGAGCGTGAAGAGGCCCGGAGCCGGGTCGCCGGCGACATTGGACCGGGGAGCCGGGTCGCCGGCGACATTGGACCGGGGAGCCGGGTCGCCGGCGACATTGGACCGGGGAGCCGGGTCGGCGGATGTCACGGCCGCACCGCGATCGCGACCAGATCGAGGCTGTCGTCGATGTTCCGATCGCGCGCGTCGACCAGATCGAAGTCGTCGCTGCGCACGGAGGCCACGTCGGCGAGCAGATCCTCGGGCCACGGCGCATCGGCTATTGCCCGCGCGATCTGGGCGTCGATGATCGAGCCGTTGTGTCGGGCGTCGAGTTCGACGAGCCGCGGCCCGTGAAAGACCCCGTGCACGCCTTCGACCGCGAACCCTTCGGTGGTGAGCAGTTCGGTCAACTCGGCGGCGTTGAGTTCGCGGGTGTGGAACGGGTTGACCGGGGTGTCCCGACCGGGGGAGAACGTGATTCGGTTCGGCGTCGACATCAGCAGACGCCCGCCCGGCCGCAGCACACGCAGGCATTCGCGCACGAATTGCCCCTGATCCCAGAGGTGTTCGATGACCTGGAAGTTCACAACGACATCGACCGAGCCGTCTGCGAGCGGCAATTCGGCCAGGTTGCCGTGGCGCATGTCCACGCGCGGATACCGCGCACGCACGTGGGCGACCGCTGTCTCGTCGTAGTCCAGGCCGATCACGCACCGGGCGACGTCGGCGATCAGGTTGGCCCCATAGCCCTCGCCGCAGCCTGCCTCGAGCACGTCGCGATCCGCACAGCGGTGGGCCATCTGCTCGTAGACGACCTCGTGGCGGCGGAACCAGTAGTTCTCCTCCGCGAGTCCCGGAACCGTGCGTTCCCCGGTGAGGGGGAGGTCGGGTCCATCAGTAACAAAAGCGCTCATTGGAAGGCAGGCTAACGTGAAACGGCCCACAGACGAATGGTTCACCCCCTACGTGCTGCTAGAACACGAACTTCGACCCGCTACAGTGTTCCTGCGAACCGCCACAAGTTACCCGCGAGTAACATGGTGGTTGTTGCTCAAAGCGTGTTATGCGGACCGATCATCGGTCCCTTCGAGGAGGACGAACCAGACTCATGACGAACATCGTGGTCCTGATCAAACAGGTCCCTGACACCTGGTCGGAGCGCAAGCTCACCGACGGCGACTTCACTCTCGACCGCGAGGCGGCCGACGCGGTGCTCGACGAGATCAACGAGCGCGCCGTCGAGGAAGCGCTGCTCATCAAGGAGAGGGAAGGCGGCGACAGCACTGTGACGGTGCTGACGGCCGGCCCCGAGCGCGCGACCGAGGCGATCCGCAAGGCGCTGTCGATGGGCGCCGACAAGGCCGTGCACCTCGTCGACGAGGGCATGCACGGCTCGGACATGGTCCAGACCGGTTGGGCCCTGGCACGTGCGCTGGGGACCATCGAGGGCACCGAGCTGGTCATCGCCGGCAACGAGGCCACCGATGGCACCGGCGGCGCGGTACCCGCGATCATCGCCGAGTACCTGGGTCTGCCGCAGCTGACGCATCTGCGCAAGGTGACCGTCGAGGACGGCAAGGTCAGCGGCGAGCGGGAGACCGACGACGGCGTGTTCTTCGTCGAGGCTCCGCTGCCCGCCGTGGTCAGCGTCAACGAGAAGATCAATGAGCCTCGCTTCCCGTCCTTCAAGGGCATCATGGCCGCCAAGAAGAAGGAAGTCACCAAGCTCACGCTCGCCGAGATCGGTGTCGAGGGCGATGAGGTCGGTCTCGCCAACGCCGGGTCCAAGGTGTTGTCGTCGACGCCGAAGCCGCCGAAGACCGCCGGCGAGAAGGTCACCGACGAAGGCGACGGCGGAACCAAGATCGCCGAGTACCTGGTCGCCCAGAAAATCATCTAGGCCCCAGACCGAGACTGCGAAGAACAAGAGACGAGAGAAGAACTCATGGCTGAAGTACTCGTGCTCGTTGAGCACGCCGAAGGTGCACTGAAGAAGGTCACCTCGGAGTTGATCACCGCGGCTCGCAAGCTCGGCGAGCCCTCGGCCGTCGTCGTCGGCGCGCCGGGCACCGCAGAACCGCTCACCGACGGCCTGAAGGCCGCGGGCGCGGCCAAGATCTACGTCGCCGAGTCCGACGACGCGGAGAACTACCTGATCACCCCGCAGGTCGACGTGCTGGCATCGCTGGTCGAGTCGGCGTCGCCCGCCGGTGTTCTGCTGTCGGCCAACGCCGACGGCAAGGAGATCGCCGGCCGGTTGGCGGCCCGCACCGGTTCCGGTGTACTCACCGACGTCGTCGACGTCCAGGAGGGTGGCAAGGCCGTCCACTCGATCTTCGGTGGTGCATTCACCGTCGAGGCCGAGTCCACTGGTGAGGTTCCGGTCATCACGCTGCGCGCAGGAGCCATCGACGCTGAACCCGCCGACGGTGCGGGCGAGGTCGTCAACGTCGAGGTGCCCGGCCAGGCCGAGAACGCGACGAAGATCACCAAGCGCGAACCCGCCGTCGCGGGTGACCGCCCGGAGCTCACCGAGGCGACGGTTGTCGTGTCGGGTGGCCGCGGTGTGGGCAGCGCGGAGAACTTCAACGTGGTCGAGGAGCTGGCGGACTCGCTCGGCGGCGCTGTCGGCGCGTCCCGTGCCGCCGTCGACTCCGGCTACTACCCGGGCCAGTTCCAGGTGGGCCAGACCGGTAAGACGGTGTCGCCGCAGCTGTACATCGCCCTGGGCATCTCCGGCGCGATTCAGCACCGCGCGGGCATGCAGACGTCCAAGACGATCATCGCGGTGAACAAGGACGAAGAGGCGCCGATCTTCGAGATCGCCGACCTCGGCATCGTCGGCGACCTGTTCAAGGTCACACCGCAGCTGACCGAGGCGGTCAAGGCTCGCAAGGGCTGAGTTTCCGCGCGACGGGCCCCCGGACACTGTCCGGGGGCCTTTTGCATGCCGTCCCGAGGGCGTACGAGGGTGAGCGCTCGGACTACGGACTTTCAAGGGCTCGATCGCCGCCACCGGAGTGCCAGTCTTTTCGTGACAGGCACGACGAAAGGTTCCGAGATGAAGATCACCGTGTTCGGCGCGACCGGACTCATCGGCTCGAAGGTGGTATCGATCCTCACCGCGGACGGCCACGAGGTGGTCGCCGCGGCGCGCTCCACCGGATTGGACGTTTTGACCGGCGCCGGGGTGGCCGAAGCGGTCGCCGGCGCGGATGTGGTGATCGACGTGACCAACTCGCCGTCGTTCGAGGACGACGCGGTCATGGAATTCTTCACGAGGTCGACGACGAATCTGGTGGGTGCCGCGACGGCCGCGCGGGTGGGCCACGTCGTGGCGCTGTCGATCGTCGGCGCCGACGGGCTTCCCGAAAGCGGTTATCTGCGTGCGAAGGTCGCGCAGGAACGCATCATCAAAGACTCCGGACTGCCGTTCAGCATCGTGCGCGCCACGCAGTTCCACGAATTCGCCAAGGCGATCACCGAATCGCTGAGCGGCAACGGCGAGGTGCGGGCGCCCGATGCGCTGATCCAGCCGATCGCTGCCGATGAGGTCGCCGCCGAGGTGGCCCGGACAGCCGTAGCGACCCCGAGTAACGGTCACGTTGATATCGGCGGGCCCGACAAGATGCCGTTCGCCGAGCTCGCGGGTGCGGTGCTGGCCGCACGCGGCGACGAGCGGCCGGTCGTGGTCACCACCGAGGCGACGTACTTCGGCACTCCGCTCGACGAGCGGAGCCTGGTCACCGGCGATGGCGCCGTCATCGCCGCGACGCACTTCACGGATTGGCTGGCACGACGATGACCTCCGCGGCGCCCGAGAGCGACCTGGACCGGGCTGTCCGCGAGCGGCACTGCACACGGAAGTTCCTGCCCGACAAGCCCGTACCGCGCGTACTCCTCGACGAGGCATTGGAGCTGGCGATGCGTGCACCGTCGAACTCCAATATCCAACCTTGGCGGCTGTTCCTGGCCACCGGCGCGCGCCGCGACCAACTCGTCGAATCATTGCTGCACCGCGCGTCCGCCGGTTTTCCCGCGACCATGGGGATTCCGGAGAGCTTCGCACCGCTGCGGCAGGAGTTGGGCGCGTTGGTCTACGGCTCGATGGGTGTGCCCCGTCACGACGCCGAGGGGCGACGTCTCGCACAGCTGCGCAACTTCGAGTTCTTCGGCGCCCGAGTGGCGGGAGTGGTCTGCATGCACCGCGATCTCGGACACGCCGACAGCCTCGCGGTCGGGATGTTCCTGCAGACGCTGGTGCTTGCGCTGACCGAACGCGGTCTCGACACGTGCGTGCAGGTTTCGGTTGCGCACTTCCCCGAGGTGCTGCGCGAACAGCTGGACATCCCCGCCGAACTGCGGGTGTTGTGCGGACTCGCGATCGGGTACGCCGACCCGAACTTCCCGGCCAACCACGTGCGCACACCCCGCAACGCGGTAGCCGACAACGTCGTGCTGCTCGGCGACTGACGTCTCGCCGGGGCAATTCGTCACCTGGCGCTCATCGACACGTCACGCCTGCGATGCCGCCCGGAGATGCGGCTGGGCGAGCGTGCAGCCATGAGCACTGCTTCTGTACTCATCGCCCCCGAGGAGATCGACCGCGGCCGGACCGGGTCCGCAGGTCCCGCGCCGCGCTACACCCTGCTGCTGACGACGGATGCCACGCTCATCGAAGCGGCGCAGCGGCTGCGCCACGGCGTGTTCACCGCCGAGCCCGGATTCACGCTGACCGGTGCCGCCGACGGCCGGGACGCCGACCGCTTCGACGAGCACTGCGACCACCTGCTGGTACGCGAGGACGTCACCGGCGACCTTGTCGGATGCTATCGAATGCTGCCACCCGCGGGCGCCGTCGCCGCCGGAAGCCTCTACAGCGCAACCGAATTCGACGTGCGTGCGCTCGACCCGCTGCGGCCGGGCCTGGTCGAGATGGGCCGGGCTGTGGTGCGAGCGGATCACCGCAGCGGAGCCGTCGTGCTGCTGATGTGGGCCGGGATCCTGGCGTACCTCGACCGCTGCGGGTACGACTACGTCACCGGCTGCGTGTCGGTGCCCGTCCACGGCCCCGACGGTTACCCGCCGGGCGCACAGATCCGCGGGGTCCGCGACTTCGTCCGTCGCCGCCACGCCGCACCGGCGCTCCATACCGTGCACCCGTACCGGCCGGTGACCGTCGGCGGCAAGGGCCTCGACGACATCGAGCCGCCGGAGAGGCTCGTCGTACCACCGTTGATGCGCGGCTACCTGCGGCTCGGCGCGCAGGTGTGCGGCGAACCCGCCCACGATCCCGATTTCGGCGTTGGCGATTTCCCGGCGTTGCTCGACAAGCGTCGGGCCGATACGCGCTACCTGCGCAGGCTGCGGTCCGTCGAGGCCGCCGCCCTGGCCGGCGGGATCGCGCCGTGAGCACCCTCGGCACCTGGGTGCCGAAGGCGTCGTGCGATGCGAGCTGCGTCGGCGCAGACGCCGCGCGGTCCGGGCCACGGGTGATCGTGACCTGCCGCGCCGCGGTACGGGTCACCTCCGCCCTGCTGCTCCTGCTGCTGGCGCCGATGCTGGCCGTCCCCGCCCCCGGCCGATCCCATCTGCAGCGCGGCTACTGCCGGTTGCTGCTGTACTGCCTTGGTGTGCGGACCAGGGTGTCCGGGGGCCCGATCCGCAACCTGAGCGGCGTTCTGGTGGTCAGCGGCCACATTTCCTGGGTGGACGTCTTCGTGGTCGGCTCGGTGCTGCCAGGCCGGTTCGTCGCCAAGTCCGAACTCGTCAGCTGGCCGGGCCTCGGACTGCTGGCTCGGCTGCTCAAGGTGATCCCGATCGAGCGGTCGGACCTGCGGCGCCTGCCCGACGTGGTGGGCGCCGTCACCCGCAATCTGAGTGCGGGCCGTACCGTGATCGCGTTTCCGGAGGGCACCACCTACTGCGGACTGGCGTACGGCCGCTTCCGCCCCGCCATGTTTCAGGGCGCCATCGACGCCGGCAGGCCGGTCCAGCCGTTGCGTTTGGCGTATCACCACGCCGACGGCGCCACCTCCACCGTCGCCGCCTATGTGGGCGATGACACACTGCTCGACTCGATCCGGCGACTGGTCACGACGAGGCGCACGGTCGCGCGGGTGCACGTCGAGTCGCTGCAGCTACCCGGAACCGACCGCCGCGACCTGGCCAATCGCTGTGAGACGGCGGTGCGGGGTTACACCACCAAACACCCGTCCGGTCACGCGCTCGTGGCCTGAGCGGATCGGGGGAGTCCCGGCTCGACGGCTATTCTGGACGGGTTATGACCTCGGATCAGCCGGTCTACCTCGATCACGCCGCCACCACCCCGATGCACCCCGCTGCCATCGAGGCGATGACGGCCGCGATGGCGACGGTCGGCAACGCGTCGTCGTTGCACGGCACGGGCCGCACGGCCCGGCGGCGGATGGAGGAGTCGCGCGAGACGCTGGCCAATCTGCTGGGCGCCCGCCCGTCGGAGGTGATCTTCACCGCGGGCGGCACCGAGAGCGACAACCTTGCGGTCAAAGGCATCTTCTGGGCCCGTCGCGACGCCGATCCGCGCCGTAGGCGGATCGTGACCACGCCGGTCGAGCACCACGCCGTGCTGGATTCGGTCGAGTGGTGCGTCGAGCACGAGGGCGCCGAGGTGACCTGGCTGCCCGTCGAGAAGGACGGTTCGGTCACGCCCGCGGCGCTGCGCCAGGCGCTGCAGGACCACGACGACGTGGCTCTGGTGTCGGTGATGTGGGCCAACAACGAGGTCGGGACGATCATGCCGATCGCCGAGCTCGCCGCTGTGGCAGCAGAATTCGACGTGCCGATGCACAGCGACGCCGTTCAGGCCGTCGGCCACATTCCGGTCGACTTCGCCGCGAGTCGGCTTTCGGCGATGAGCATCGCGGCGCACAAGTTCGGCGGCCCCACCGGGATCGGTGCGCTGCTGCTGCGCCGCGACACGGCCTGCGTCCCGCTGTTGCACGGCGGAGGCCAGGAGCGCGACGTCCGCTCCGGCACACCGTATGTCGCGGGAGCAGTCGCGATGGCCGCAGCGGCGAGAGCCGCGGTCGACGGGCTCGAGACCAACGGTGCGCGGGTGTCGGCGCTTCGTGACCGCTTGATCGAAGGCGTGTTGGCTGCCATCGACGACGTCGAGGTGAACGGCGCGACGGGTACCGCAAGGCTGCCCGGCAACTGCCACTTCACCTTCCGCGGCTGCGAGGGCGACTCGCTGCTGATGTTGTTGGACGCCAAGGGTATCGAGTGTTCGACCGGTTCGGCCTGCACGGCAGGCGTCGCGCAGCCCTCACACGTGCTGATCGCGATGGGTGCCGACCCGGCGAGTGCGCGGGGTTCGCTGCGACTCTCGTTGGGGCACATCAGCAGTGAGGACGACGTCGATGCCGCGCTCGCGGTGCTGCCCGCCGCCGTCGAACGGGCCCGGCAGGCGGCACTGGCAAGTTCGGGAGTGGTCGAGTAGTGCGGGTACTCGTGGCGATGAGCGGCGGCGTGGACTCCTCGGTCGCCGCCGCCAGGATGGTCGACGCCGGACATGACGTCGTCGGTGTTCACCTGGCACTGTCACCGTCTCCTGGCACACTGCGCACCGGATCGCGCGGCTGTTGTTCGAAAGAGGACGCCGGTGACGCGCGTCGGGTCGCCGATATCCTCGACATCCCGTTCTACGTCTGGGATTTCGCCGACCGGTTCAAAGAGGACGTCATCGACGACTTCGTGTCGTCATACGCTCGCGGGGAGACCCCGAACCCGTGTGTGCGCTGCAATGAACGGATCAAGTTCTCCGCGTTGGCCGCCCGCGCGCTGGCGTTGGGATTCGACGCCGTGGCCACCGGACACTATGCCCGGCTGTCGGACGGTCGACTGCGGCGCGCGGTCGACGCCGCCAAAGACCAGTCCTACGTGCTCGCGGTGCTGACCGCCGAGCAACTGCGGCACGCGGTGTTCCCGGTCGGCGACACCCCGAAGCCGCAGATCCGCGAGGAGGCTGCGCGTCGCGGGCTTGCGGTCGCCGAGAAACCCGACAGCCACGACATCTGCTTCATTCCCTCCGGTGACACCCGCGCGTTTCTCGGGGCCAAGATCGGTGTGCGACGCGGTTCGGTCGTCGACGCCGCAGGGACGGTGCTCGCCGAACACGACGGCGTGCACGGGTTCACGGTGGGTCAGCGCAAGGGTCTGGGCATCGCCGGGCCGGGCCCGGACGGACGGCCGCGCTATGTCACAGGGATCGACCCGCAGACCGCGACCGTGCGGGTCGGTGGCGCCGAAGACCTCGACGTGTGGACCTTGACCGGCGAGCGGCCGATCTTCACCTCCGGTGTCGCGCCTGCGGGCCCGATCGAATGCCAGGTGCAGGTCCGCGCGCACGGCGGTGTCGCAGACGGCGTGGCCGAACTGCGCGACGACCGGCTCGTCGTCGAGTTGCGCGCGCCCCTGCGCGGCGTGGCTCCCGGCCAGACGATGGTGCTGTACCGCCCCGACCCGGCCGGCGACGAAGTGCTGGGTAGCGCGACGATCACCCGGTAGTTATCCGGGGACGTTGGCCAGGATGTTGGACATGACGATCTCGGGCACCGAGTCGGGGAACCGGCACGCGGTCACCTCCACCAGAACGACCGCCTTGACGCGGTAGTCGCGACCGCAGGCGCCCGAGGGCCGGGTCTGCAGGGTATCCGCGCCGACCCTCCACTCGCCGACGAACATCGGCCCCAAAGGCGTTGCGCTGCAGCCGTCGACGAGAGCAACCAGCGAATCGAACGCCCGCCGGGCGGTAGCGGCGTCACGATAGGCCGCCGCGCCCTCGGAGATCAATCCGCCTTCGGGCGGGTGCTGGAACGTGGTCTTGCGGAACTCCTCGACCTCCGGTCCGAATGTCTGCGTCTCGGCGAAGATCCATTGGCACGGCAGGGGAGTGGTCTCGGCGAGCGGCTCGATGTCGACGGGGATCTTGCCGTCCATGGTCGGGATGATCGTGAGATCCTCACCGGCCCCGGTGATCGCGCGCATCTGTGACTGGTCGAGCATGATCGTCTCCACATCGACCGGCGACAGCGATCCGTCGTCGATGCCCGGCGTCGCCCGCATCGCGTGTCCGTCGATGACCTGAGTGCACCCCGAGGTGATCGCGACCGCCACGCACCACAGCACGAGCGACCGGAGCGCTGCGGGCATGGCCTGTCCTTCCCCAACCCTTTCGGGATGAGATTAGCCCCATCGAATACTGTCAAACGAGTGAGTGCTTTCGCCGCAGCCACCGGCATCGGGTCCTGGCCCGGAACGTCGGCGCGCGAGGCCGCCGAGGTCGTCGTCGGCGAACTGCCCACCTTGCCGCATCTGGTGGAACTGCCGGGCCGTGGCGTGGGTGCCGACATGATCGGCCGGGCCGGTGCGATTCTGGTGGACATCGGTATGGACACCGTGCCCCGCGGATATCGGATCGCGGCGGGCCGCACCGCAGTGCTCAGGCGGGCGAGGAGCCTGCTCGAGGAGGACCTCGACGCGCTCGAAGAAGCCTGGGAGAAAGCAGGTTTGCGCGGCGCTGGGCGCACGGTCAAGGTTCAGGCGCCGGGGCCGGTCACGTTGGCGGCGCAACTGGAGCTGCCCAACGGCCACCGCGCCCTGACGGATCGAGGCGCGGTGCGCGACCTCACCGCGTCGCTGGCCGAAGGGATCGCAGCGCACCGCGCGACTGTCGGCAGGAGGCTCGACGCGGCGGTCGTCGTTCAATTCGACGAACCGCTGTTGTTCTCCGCGCTCGAAGGCCGGCTGACCGGGGTCACCAGTTTGACGCCCGTGCACGCCGTCGACGAGGCGCAGGCCATCGGTTTGCTCGACGAATGCGTCGCCGCGGCCGACGTCCCGGTGGTCGTGCACAGCTGCGCCGCAGGTGTGCCGTGGAATGTGTTGCAGCGCAGTTCGATCGCCGCGGTTTCCGTCGACGTGTCGACCCTGGCGGCCGACGACCTCGACGGCGTCGGAGAGTTCGTCGACTCGGGTCGCACGGTGGTGTTCGGCGTGGTGCCCTCGACAGCGCCGGAGACCCGTCCTTCGGTCGAGGAGATCGCCAAGGCCGCGGTGTCGCTGACCGACCGGCTCGGCTTTCCCCGATCCGTGCTCAGGGAGCGGACCGGCATCTCGCCGGCGTGCGGTCTGGCGGGCGCCACCACCGAATGGGCGCGCACCGCGATCGGATTGGCGCAGAAGGCGGCGGATGCTTTCGCCGAGGACCCCGACGCGATCTAGTCAGCGAAGCGGCCGAGGTGATACCGGTCAACCGGCTGGCAACGATCAAACCGTTGGCGTCAGCGGGCTTGGTGAGCAGCCGGCGCAGTGGCCGTGAACGCATCTGGCGGATGTGGCCCGCACTCCTCGCCGACGCCAGCGAGTCCCTGGAGACGCTGTCGCGAGCCGTGGATCGCACCGTCGAGCGACCCACGGGCGCACGCCGCGGACCACGAAAAACGCGCTTCGCTGAACTATTTGCGGCGTTCCTGCCGGACACCTCGTATTACGCGGCTACCCATGCGAGAATGCTCCGCAGGCGGCGTCGATCGCCTTTGCCGAGAAGGGAATGGTGTCCGGATGAACGCGCGCCTCGCCGCAGGTGCCGGCGTGGTGTCCGTATTTCTCCTGGTGAGCGGATCGGGTGCGGTGGTCGCATACGCCCACCCCGGTGATTCGCGCGGCTCGGACCGGGGCCACAGCGCCGACCGCGGCGGCGGCCACCTCAGCCGCGGGTCCGGCAACGGCAAGCACGACAACGACCGTCGCGATGGTAAGCGCACGACCGGCAGCAAACGGGGCGGGGACACCAACGGGCCCGGCGCGGCCCCGAAGTCCCGGGTCGGATCCGGCCGAGACGGGCTCGCGCAGCCGTCGCCGGATAGCCGGCCGGGCGCTGTTATCGCCCCGGAATCGGCCGGCCGCACCGCCCCGGACTCGGCAGGCCGCGCCGCCGCGCCCGACGTATCCGCCAGCCGTGCGGCTGCGGCGCCCGACGTATCGGCCAGCCGGTCGGCCGTCGCCGACGCGACGCCCCCGGTCGAAGCACCGGTGAACACCGCGTCGGCCGCCCCGGTTGCCTCTGGTGGATCCGGCGCTGCGAGTGCGCCGGGCCCCGCCTTTGAGCCGCCACAGGTGACGTTCGGCAACGGACGCGTGCCGCAAAGCCGCGACCTTCAGCCCGAAACCGGTTGGCAGCCACCAGCACTGGCACCCTCAGCGCCGGTGCCCGCGCAACCGATCCCGACGACGCCGCTCTCACCGGCGCCGCCCGCACCCGCTGTGTTGGACCCGGTGGCCACCCCGCCCGCGGTGGTGCGCCAGTTCGTCGTCGCGCCCGGTGCCGGGACCAGCGACCCGCTGTGGGGGCTGGCCGGGTTGCTGCTCATCCCCGTGGCGGGCGCCGCGCTGGGCTATCGGCAGGCGCGAGCGGCGCAGGCCGCCGAACGGATCGGCCGGCCCTGATGGTCCTTGCGCAGGATTGCTGACCTAGCGCTGTGCGTTGACCTGGTAATACGTGGTCGCCACTGAGCGCTGTGGCGTGAAAGATCCTTGACTGAGGCCAGGGTCTTATCGTGGGCTTGATCCGTTGCTCATTGTGAAACAAGTGTGGCATTCGTCGTCGGCGCTCCATAGATTCGAGCCCATGCCCACAACGGAGAAGCTGCCGCTTTCCCCGATGCTCTTTCAGTACCTCGTCGGCTTGTACCACCTGAAGTACGGCTCGACGGCGAATTACCACGTGACTCTTGGCGACGAAGTGGTGGATGAGGCGTCGGGCACGCGCCGCGATGTAGACGTCACTGTAACTACGCCCGACGGCGTGTATGGGTTTGCGGGCTTTGAGGTCAAGCATTGGAAGAAGAAGCTCGACGTTTCAGATGTGGAAGCACTCGCCGCGAAGCTCAACGACATGCCTACCCTCACTCGTCGCGCCATCGTGTGCAGTTCGGGGTACTACAAGCCTGCAATCAAGAAGGCGGCCCATCACGGTATCGATCTGTACGTCATTAAGGAGTGGACCACTCCGATTGAAGAACAGTTCCCGAACCTCGCACCTATGAAGGGGCCTCCCTCGAAGGTTTTTAGGGGTACACAGTCGTATCTCACGTGGCCAGAACGCAACGTATATCTGCACGGCATCCCCGGTCCGTATTTCGAGATATCATGGGACACAACACTATTTGATGCCGACGGCAATAAGCATGCGGCCTACCCTGATTTCTCAACCTTTTCTGACGGCATGTTGCTGCTCTCCACCGACAGGCTTTGGCACACAAAACCAATGCAGGACCGCCTAGAACCGCAATTAGAGGCTCACGAGAGGGGGGAGCCTTTGCCGGAGGATGACCTCCGCTGGCCCTTTGGTCACACGCTCGACATCGAGAGCGCGAAGGTCTACATCCGCACCGCCGATAGCGAGCTTCACCATGTGACCATGGTGACCATCCAGGGACAGCTCGCCTGGGAAACGTCCCCTTGGCTGTACCTAGCGATGGAGAAAGTAACCACGGGTGAGCCATTTGGCAGTGCGATGGTTGCGGTGAGTCCGGTGCCGGGACGCATGACTGCAATCATGATTCCGTCCGAAGGACGGACTCTGAGCATCCAGCAAGTTGTACTCAATCGCGATCAGCTGAACATTCTCAAGCAACTGCAACTCGCTTCCTACCCCGAGGGGGATTCCGGCCCATCGTAGTTACGGTCGAAAACGTCGGCGGCGTTTCTACCTGTGACCGTTGAGGGCCGATGCGACGATGCCCGCATGGGGGATCAGAACAACGACACCACCGAAGTGGTGGTGTCGACGGCTATCGCTGTCACCTTATTCAGTTTCACTGCGGGCTGCCTGATCGGGTGGGACCACGTCGGCAACTGGATTGCAGCAATTAGCCCGACACCAGAGCTGATATGTAGGCATGGTTTGTCAATAGGCAGGTGAAAGCCGCCCCGGTTGTATGCGGGGGGCGGCTTTCGTTTGATCGGTGTCAGTCGGTGCGGCGGCGGTCGTTGGTCAACGACGGTGGTGTCAGACTGATATGCGCGGGTTGGTTACCGCAAGACGATGGTTCGGCGCGAACGGTGGCTGCTCTCTAGGGACGGGCGTCACATCAGCACTTATGAATGCCGTTGTGGCTCATAGCTCTAACGCAGGTCCAGTTCGCCTACCTCGCCGCCCACCCGCCGACTCCGATCAAGCCTGAGTGCTGGCCGGTTAGTTCAGGGTGGCCAGTGACCAGCACCAGCCGGCAAGCTCGCGGGCGACCGCGACGTTGGCCACCACGTGATGCTTTTTGCGTTCGTTGAAACGGCACCATTGCTGGTGCAGGCGGCGGTTGCCGGCGTGCCCGCGTGCTTTGAGCGCGGGGTCGACCTTGGCCCAGCGGGCTCGCATCGTCGGACCGGGACTGCGATAGGCCGCCCGGTGATGCCAGGCCGCCTCGATCAGCAGTCGCCGCACGTGAGCATTGCCGGCTTTGGTGATCGAGCCCTGAACTCGTGAGGTGCCTGAGGAGTACTCGGTAGGAACCAGGCCCACGTAGGCGCCGATCGAGGACCCGGTGAACCGGGTCCAGTCCCCGATCTCCACGCTCAGCGCCAATCCGGTCAGCGCGGAGATCCCTCGCAGACAGCCCAGCCGGTTGACCGGGTCAGCCCACCGTGGCGAGGCCGCGACCGTGACGATCTGTTCATCGAGGCGGTCCCGGGCGGCGGTCGCGGATAACACGGCTTCGAAGTGATGGTCGAAGGCTGCCACGGTGTGGGGATCATCGAAACGTTGCCGCCGCAGCCAGGTTTCGTGCACTCCATTCCACGCCTGCCCACCGGAATACACCCGGCTGTGGCGCAGCAGCAGTTTGGACAGCCGGTGCCGAACCCGCATCAGATCCGCGCGGGCATCCTCGCGGGCGCGGACCAGATCGCGCACCGCCTCCACGTCGGCCTCGGGAACGGTCACCGCGGTGATCTCACCCAAACGCAGCAGCCGGGTCAGATGCGCGGCATCACGGGCATCGGTCTTGACCCGATCCCCGCCTGGACGGATCAACTTCGACGGCGCAGCGACCACGCAGTCGATCTGGGCAGCAGCCAACGCCCGCGCTAGACCGAACCCTGTGGGCCCAGCCTCATAGGCCACACGCACCGGAGCGCGCAGGCGGTGCAACCAGCCCAGAATCTCACCATGATCTGGGCACAACCGTGCCCGCTCGACTCGACCCGTCTCTTCATCCACGGCATGGGCAACCACTGAAAGCGCATGCACGTCCAACCCGACACTCGTACCGTTGAAACTCACCGGAGGCCTCCTGATCTGCAACTGTGGCTCTACCAGTGCGAGTGTTCACTCGATACCGGCAACCCACGTCCGATTGCAGCCCGAGGCCTTCGGCCTCAAGTCGCCTCCATACCGTCTAGGCACCGTGATCGTTGCGAGTATCGCGGTGCTGGTGAACCTCTTGACGAACCGCAACACTTTGCGTCAGTCGCGGAAACTTGCCGAAGAATCGGCTAAACACTCGCGTGACCTCTCCGAGGCATCAGCCAAACACTCGCGAGAACTCGCCGAAGCGTCGGCCACCCAATCCAGAGTCCAGTTCACCAAAGCGCGTGAGGATGCCCGTACCGAAAAACTCCGCGCCGAGATCGCCGCGCTTCTGACCGCGCTAGGTGAGCGGGAAGCTCAAGGCCCGCTGTGGGAAGCAACGCGCACCATGCAGATTCCACAAGTCCAAACCGATCAGGGAGTAGACGTCGAAGCAGTCCAGAGGGTCATAGGTGAGTTGGAACCTCTCATCGAACAGTTGGCTGCACCCTTGTATCGGCGGATCAGTGTCCATGTTCTTGGGGTGCTGATGCTCACCGAAGACAGGAATATCACTGGCGCGGTGCAGCGATTGGAAATACTCACGTCACGAGAACTTGGCGTGGTCCGCAGACTGTGCGATGTAGCGAAACGCGTACAGGGAATGGATCGCGCCGCTCTCCTGGGCGTACTGATGGAGTCAGTGGAGTTCCCACCGTTGAGGGACCAAATCGAGGGCGTCGCAGCAGAATTGAGAAGTTACTGCCTTCAGAAGTTTCCGAAGCTGGACTAATGGAAACACCGGCCCGCAGAATCAACTGCGGGCCGGTGCCATTCCGAGCGTCCACCACGACGCATACCGGGATCTCTCAGAACCCCGTAGTTCCCGGCTCAGGTTGCCAGGCTTGACCCGGCACCCACTGGTCTTCTGCATCAGATCGCGGAGTTGGTCGTCGGTCAGCGACTCCACCACCTTCACGTCCAACTTGGGTGGCTTAATTCCGGCGAGAGGATCAGCGTCAAGTTCACCTTCGTCGGTCAGCCACGCGGAGAACCTGCGCACCCCCAGCAGGCGTGCGTGAGAGGTCGCGGGTTCAGCACCGCTAGCCAACATTTCGGCGATCCACGCAGACACCAGGCGGCGATCCAACGCAGCGGGGTGGCCGTTGGCCGCACACCACTTGAGATAGAACCGTGCGCCGGTCAAATACTTCTTCAACGTCGGCGGTGCCTTGTGCTGAGCCTGCAAGGCCAACTCCCATGAGGTCAGCAGATCGGTCAGGGGGAGCTGTCAGTCGCCATATCAGGATCTTGCGTGGGAGCGCTGTGCATGTCCAGATGACGCGCCAGTGCTCTGAATGCGCATTTCAAAGCATAGATATTGTTCTAGCTCTGTCTAAGGTCCTTGCGCAGGATCTTGCCGGACGCCGATTTCGGCACCGCGTCGATGAACGCCACTTGGCGGACCTTTTTGTAGGGAGCCACCTCGCCCGCGACGAACTCGATCACCTGTTGCTCGCTCAGCTCGGCTCCGGATCGCTTGACCACGAACGCCTTCGGTACCTCTTCGCCATCGGCGTCGACGACTCCGACCACGGCCGCGTCGGCGATGTCGGGATGAGTCAGCAGCACGGCCTCCAGCTCGGCGGGCGGCACCTGATAGCCCTTGTACTTGATCAGCTCCTTGAGCCGGTCGACGATGTAGACGCAGCCATCGGCGTCGACCTGTGCGAGGTCACCGGTGTGCAACCAGCCCTGGTCGTCGATGGTCTCCTTGGTGGCCTTCTCGTTGCCGAGGTAGCCCGCCATCACGTTGGGACCCTTGAACAAGAGTTCGCCGGTTTCGCTGAGACCCTCCGTGGGCGGGTCGATCTCGTCACCGGTCTCGGGGTCGACGATCTTCGACGCGGCGTTCGACACCGTCCAGCCGACCGAGCTGAGCGGGGCCACCATGTTCATCTCGTGTTGGCCGCCGTCGAAGGGCGTGATGTGGCTGACCGGGCTGAGCTCGCTCATGCCGTAACCCTGGATCACGCGGCAGCCCAACCGCTCGGCGACAGCGTGGCCGAGGTCGGCGTCCAAGGGGGCCGCACCCGACATCACCACATTCAGCGACGACAGGTCGTACTCGTCGACCAGCGGATGCTTGGCCAGCGCGACCGCGACGGGCGGGGCGATGAACGCGATGCTGCAGGCATGGTCCTGGATGTTGCCCAGGAAGTCGCCGAGATCGAAGCTCGGCATGATGACCAGCCGGGCCCTGGCGTGCAGTGCCGCATTGAGCAGCACGGTCATCCCGTAGATATGGAAGAACGGCAGAACGGCCAACACGATGTCGTCGGCGACCATGCCGTGCAGCGGCCGGATCTGGGCGACGTTGGCCACCAGGTTGCGGTGGGTGAGCATGACGCCCTTCGGGTTTCCGGTCGTTCCCGAACTGTAGGGCAGCACCGCCAAGTGCGATGAGGGCGCGAAGCTCACCTCGGGTGGTGGATGGCCCGGCCCCATGAGGTCGGCGGCGTTGGGATGCCCGTCGGAGGACAGGCCGGGTCCGTCGAGCACGATGAGCCCGTCGTCGGGAATGCCGACCGCCGCGGCCGCTTCCTGGGCTTGGGCCAGCAGCGGCGACACCGTCACGAGCAGCTTGGCGTTCGAGTCGGTCAACTGCTTGGCGATGTCCTTGGCGGTGAACAACGCGTTGACGGTCGTGGCCGTCGCGCCCGCGCGCAGGATGCCGTGGAATGCGACCGCGAATCCCGAGCTGTTCGGTGAGAGCAGGCCGACCACATCGCCGACGCCGATCCCGCGTCCGGCGAGCGCACCGGCGAACGCGTCGACGCGCGCGATCGTTTCGCGGTAGGTGGTTTCGCGCCCCGATTTCGCGTCGACAAGCGCGACGCGGTCGAGGTCGTCTTCTGCGATATCACCGAACAAGTAGTCGTAGACGCTGGTGGACGGGATGTCGACCTCGGGGAAGGGGCTCGCAAAACTCATGGCGTCTCCGATCGAATCATGGCCTGCCTGCTACCTGTTCAGCCTTCGTCGAGCTGTTTGACGAGTTTCCTGGGCGCGGTCAATCGGAACGACGCGTCGATCAGCTCGCGTATCTCGTCCCAGTCGATCTTTTTGTCTGCGGACAGGTCGAGCCCGAGCCACCCCGACGGTGCGAGGTAGGCGGGCGAGAAGAATCGGGCGTCCTGCTGCAGCGCCTGGCGTTCACCGTCGTCGACCTTGACCAGGATCGACTGCGGGTACTGAATGTAGTCGCCCTTAGTCGCCGGTTTGACGCTGCCGCCGTACATGGCGAACATCTTGGCGACGAAGAACGCGGGCCGTCCGTGCGAGACCTTCTCGTAAGCCTCGGGGAACGCCAGCGCCATTGTCCGTACCCGCGCCAGCACCGGGTCGTCGTCGCGGAACATGATCGGGTGCGGCATGGTGCCCAGGGTAACGGTGCGGTGCTGTCGGGCCGCTCGGTTAGCCTGCGAAGGTGACCTCCAAGGGTGCGGAAGACGCGCTGGCCGCACAGGCCGGAGACGCCCCCGACGCCGACGTGCGTCGTCGCTGGCAAGAGCTCGCCGACGAGGTGCGTGAGCACCAGTTCCGCTACTACGTGCGGGACTCGCCGATCATCACCGACGCCGAGTTCGACACGCTGCTGCGCGAACTGCAGGCACTCGAGGACGACCACCCGGAACTGCGGACCCCGGACTCGCCGACGCAGTTGGTCGGAGGGGCCGGCTTCTCCACCGACTTCGCCTCCGCCGAACACCTCGAGCGGATGTTGAGCCTGGACAACGTGTTCACGCCCGACGAGCTCGCCGCATGGGTCGGCCGGCTCAAAAGTGAGCTCGGCCCGAACGTGCTGCAGGAGGCGAACTTCCTGTGCGAACTCAAGATCGACGGCGTGGCGCTGGCCCTGGTGTACCGCGAGGGCCGGCTGGAGCGCGCGGCAACCCGCGGTGACGGCCGCACCGGTGAGGACGTCACGCTGAACGCCCGCACCATCGACGATGTGCCCGAAAAGCTCACGCAGAGCGATGAATTCCCGCTGCCGAAGGTTCTCGAGGTACGCGGAGAGGTGTTCTTCCGGGTGGCCGACTTCGAGGAACTCAATGCCGGCCTGGTCGCGGACGGTAAGCCACCGTTCGCCAATCCACGCAACAGCGCCGCGGGTTCGCTCCGGCAGAAGAACCCCGCCGTCACCGCGCGCCGCAAGCTGCGGATGATCTGTCACGGCGTGGGCCATGCCGAGGGTTACCGGCCCAAGACCCTGCACGACGCCTATCGCGCCCTGGCCGCCTGGGGGCTGCGGGTCTCCGAGCACACCGCCCAGGTGACGGGAATCGACGCGGTCACCGAACGCATCGCCTACTGGGGCGAACACCGCCACGACGTCGCACACGAAATCGACGGTGTCGTGGTCAAAGTCGACGACGTCTCGTTGCAGCGCAGGCTCGGTTCCACATCGCGGGCGCCGCGCTGGGCCGTCGCCTACAAGTTCCCGCCCGAGGAGGCGCAGACCAAGCTGCTCGACATCAGGGTCAACGTCGGGCGCACCGGCCGGGTCACGCCGTTCGCGTGGATGGAACCGGTCAAGGTGGCCGGCTCGACGGTCAGCCAGGCCACGCTGCACAACGCCTCGGAGGTCAAGCGCAAAGGTGTGCTCATCGGCGACACGGTGGTCATTCGCAAGGCCGGTGACGTGATCCCCGAGGTGCTCGGCCCGGTCGTCGATCTGCGCGACGGCTCCGAACGCGAGTTCGTGATGCCGACCCACTGCCCCGAGTGCGGGACCAAGCTCGCGCCGGCCAAGGAGGGTGACGCCGACATCCGCTGCCCCAACACCCGGTCCTGTCCGGCGCAGTTGCGCGAGCGCGTGTTTCACGTCGCCGGCCGCGGCGCGTTCGACATCGAGGGTCTGGGCTATGAGGCGGGCACCGCTCTGCTGCAGGCCGGCGTCATCACCGACGAGGGCGACCTGTTCACGCTGACCGAAGAGGACCTGCTGCGCACCGACCTGTTCACCACCAAGAACGGACAGCTATCGGCGAACGGTAAACGCCTGCTGGCCAACCTGGACAAGGCGAAATCCCAACCGCTGTGGCGGGTGCTCGTCGCGTTGTCGATCCGGCACGTCGGGCCGACGGCGGCGCGCGCACTGGCCACCGAGTACGGCAGCCTCGACGCCGTCATGGCGGCTTCGGAGGAGGAGCTGTCGGTTGTCGAAGGCGTGGGCCCGACGATCGCGGCCGCGGTGACCGAGTGGTTCACCGTCGACTGGCACCGGGCGATCGTGGACAAATGGCGTGCCGCGGGCGTGCGGATGGCCGACGAACGCGACGCGAGCATCGAACGGACCTTGGAGGGGTTGTCGATCGTGGTCACCGGGTCGTTGGCCGGTTTCTCACGTGACGAGGCCAAGGAGGCGATCGTCGCCCGCGGTGGCAAGGCGGCCGGCTCCGTGTCGAAGAAAACGGCGTACGTGGTCGCCGGTGATTCGCCGGGTTCGAAGTACGACAAGGCCGTCGAGTTGGGCGTGCCGATCCTCGACGAGGACGGGTTCGCCCGGTTGTTGCAGAACGGGCCCGACGGCGTCTGAGTCGCTGCTTGTGACTACGGCTGCGTTTGTCGGCCCCGCTCACCGGGCACTCGACTGGGCGAATCGACAAGGAGTTGTGATGGCGATCTGCGATACCTGTGGCAACGACTACGACAAGGCGTTCACCGTGACGTGGCCCGACGGCCGCAGCGCGACGTTCGACAGCGTCGAGTGCGCGGCGGTCCAACTGGCTCCGGAGTGTGCCCACTGCGGGTGCCGAATCCTCGGTCACGGCATCGAGACAGAAGAAGCGATCTTCTGTTGCGCGCACTGTGCCCGCAAGGACACCAACGCCGACGTCAACGACCGCTGGCCGGTGCCTGCGGGCGGCTGACGGGTCAGCGGTATCCACGCCGCACGTCGTCGACGACGCGCGGGTGGTCGAGCGTCGAGGGCTCCAACGACTGGGGCCGGATGTCGCCGCCGAACACGGTGGCGGCATCCAGCGTCCGCTGGTCGAGGTAGCGCAGCGGCGGGGCGTCGGCCGGGATCGTCGGCTTCGGCGCCGTCGGGCCCCGGCGCGCCAGGACGAATCCCCAGTCGCCGAATGTCGGCACGTGCACGTGATACGGGGTCACCGAGTAGCCGGCGGCACGGATCGTCGACACCGTGCGCCAGAACGCGGCCGGGGTCGAGAAGGGACTGCCCGCCTGCACGGCCAGCAGACCGTCCGGCGCCAGAACGCGGCCGATCAAGGCGTAGAACTCCACCGAATACAACCGTCCCAACGCCGGGTTGTCCGGGTCGGGCAGGTCGGCGATCACCGCGCCGAAGCCGCCGGACTCGACGTTTCCGGGGGCCGCACGCAGCCATGTCATCGCGTCGTCGATGACCACCTGCACCCGCGGATCGTCCAGGGCGCCGGCGTTCGCGTCACGCAACGTAGTACGCCCGACCTCGACCACAGCGGGGTCCAACTCCACCTGCACGATTGTCTCGATGTCCTCGTCTCGCAACACTTCACGTGCCACCAGGCCGTCACCGCCACCGAGGATCAACACCGAGCGAGGGTCGCCACCGAGTGCGGGGTAGACCAGGCTCTCGGTGTAGCGGTACTCGTCGCGAGTCGAAAACTGCAGTCCGCCATCGAGATACAGCCGAACGTCGTCACCGCGCCGGGTGACGACGATCTCCTGGTACGCCGACTGCTCGTGGGCGATGATCGGATCGGCGTAGAGGCGCTGGCGGGTCGAGGTCTGAATGCCGTCGGCGCGCACCAGAAGCGTGACAAGCAGCGCCAGCGCGGCCGCCAGCACCGTCAGCGACACCGCCAGTTCGCGCGTAGTGACGATGCGTCGCAGCAGGAGCACCGCCACGACGGCCGCCGCGACGAGGTTGACGATCCCGGTGGCGGCGGCGCCCCGGATCATGCCCAGCTGCGGCAGTAGGAGAAACGGCCAGACCAACCCGCCGATCAGCGCGCCGAGGTAGTCGGCGGCGTTCAGGTTGGCCAGTACCCGACCGGTATCGGCGGCGCCCGCGGTGCGTCCACGCTGCAGCAGGGTCATCAGCAACGGCACCTCGGCGCCGACAAGGCAGCCGATCACGGCGGTGCCGATCGCGAGCACCCACAGCGAGCCGCCAACGAAAGCGAACGCGACGTACAGTGCGGCCGCGGACAACCCGCCGACGATCGCCAGCGTCGTCTCGACGGCGATGAACGTGACAGCGGCACGGTGCAGCAACGGCTTCACCAGCAGCGCACCGACTCCCAACGCGGCGACGTAGCCCGCGACGATCAGTGACATCGCCACGATGCCCCCGCCGTGCAGGCTGGTCGACAGGGTCAGCAGCGCCAGTTCGTAGATGATGCCGCACGCCGCGCACGCCGCCACGGCCGCGAACAACACCGCGCGCCACCGCCGGACCGATCCGGCCAGCCGCGGTGCGGGTGCGTCGTGTTCGGTCGCCGTCATGACAGCGCGGCGGCGTTCACCCCTCCCACGGCGAGCAGCGTCACGGCGGTCGCGATGGCGGCCGGGTGCAGCCGCTCCTCGGTGATCAGGTCTCGGAAACGCCCGGGCACCACCACTTCCAGCACGATCAGCGCCAGTCCTTGCAGCACAACGCCGACGAGGCCGTACACCGCCGCGTCGACGAGCCCCTGGCCCAGTTCGTTGGAACTGGCCACGATCGCCGAGATCACCACGATGGCCAGGGCTGCATACATTCCCGATGCGACCGCGACGGCGTTGGGCCGCCGCTCGACGAACACCAACCGACGCAGGTTCCCCGGGGTCAGCAAGTCGGCCATGGCGAATCCGGCTGCCAGGACGCCGACACCCACCAGGAAGTACAGGATCGCTGCGACCACATTCTGGGCGAGGCTCTCGCCGCTGATGCTGCCGAATTCGACCGCCAGATCCATGGTTTCTCCTTACCTGATTGGCTCTGGTGCGCGCGTCATTTCGTTCCACCCGGGCCGCCGGAGCTACCGCCCGCGCCCCCCGCCGGTGCACCGGGGAAGAACCCGGGCCCGAGGAAGATGAAGGCGCCCCCGCTGTATCTGCTGCCGCGAACGTCCTCGACCCGGATCGTGCATGGTCGGTTGCCGTCGGGCCCGATGATCACGATGTCGTCGTCATATCGCAGGTACTCGATGCCGCGATCGGTGGCCCGCGCCTCGGGAGCCCGATAGTCGGCAAGACGGTCGGCCACGTCGCTGGGCGACCCGCTGCACTCGTAGCTGCTGGCCTCCGAACCGTGCGAGTACGCGGCGTAGTTCTCAGCCACATATGTACGAATGTCGCGGTTCTGCAACGAGATCCCGAGAACCAGGCATGCGATCCCCGCCACGGCCAGCCCGCCGGCCAGCCAGAACATCGCGGTTCTGCTCACGGTCGCCACCGACTGCGGGTGTAGACGACGGTGCCGCCCGCGGCTCGGTCGGGGTACAGATGCCATGTCCGCCAGCGCCATCCGGACCCGTCCGGTTCGGCGGCCAGCGCGGTCAGTGCGGCGTCGTCACCCGGGAACGCACCACCCAGCCAGCCACGCTCGCGCTCACAACTGACCCGCAGCATCTGCGCGAGCCTGCGAAACTCCGCCTCGCCACACGCTTCCGTCCGGGACTCGATCCGGTATCCGGGCGCTTCGGCGCGGCCCGGAAGCTCGGCATCCGTGCGCGCCGTACACGAAACCTCTTCGGAGAAGGTGTGTTCGGATTGCTCGACGGTGACCACGTGCGACGCGCCGAGCACGCCGAGCACCAACGCGCCGTCGGCGGGATGGGTCAGCGAGCACGCCGCCAGCGGCGTCGGCACGCACGCATTCAAGGCCAGCCGAAGTCCCCTGCCGGACACGTCAGCCGGAGTCACAACCAGTCGGTGAAAGGGCACGGTTTCCTATTCGCTGGGCGGCGGCGCGGGGTAGACCGTCAGCTCGCCGGCTCGCACGGGCTTGCCGGTCGACACTTCCCACGGCATGTCGGAAGCCCAGCGTTCGAACCCGAGAAGCGATGTCTCGTCGGCGTTCGCGTAGTCGACGAACTCCATCTCCCCACCCGCGGGCAGTCCGGTGGTGCCCTCGGTGGTGAACGACGCGCTGCCGCGTTCGGTCTCGCGATAGGCGATTCCGTCGACGGCGAGTTCGCCGCCCGGCTGCAGTGCCGCATCCTTGCGTCGTGTCCACATCACCAACTCGAGTCGGCCCTCGTCCTCCTCGACGCTGAACCACAGCGGCTCCGAATCGGAATCACCTTCCAGCAGATGCTCCCACCAGACGAACGGGCCTTGGCGCAACGTCACCGAGCCGCGGACCACGTAGTCGATGCCGCCGTGGGAGACGATCGCGCCGGGTCCGAGTTGGCGCGGGCCGAACTGCGGCATGGTGGCGGCGAACTT
The DNA here is from genome assembly GCF_001665615.1 of Mycobacterium sp. 852014-52144_SCH5372336. Taxonomy (NCBI): domain Bacteria; kingdom Bacillati; phylum Actinomycetota; class Actinomycetes; order Mycobacteriales; family Mycobacteriaceae; genus Mycobacterium; species Mycobacterium sp. 852014-52144_SCH5372336. Next base: position 497,830 of record NZ_LZSW01000047.1, on the reverse strand, counting down.
GAGCGGATCTTCCCGCGTGGTCGGGGTCTTCGGCGTCTTCGGCCGCTGAAGTGCCTTCACCAGCACGACGATCGCCGCGATGAGCAGGATGGCGGCCAGCACGATCAGCAGCGTTTCCACGCGAAACCTTCCGGTCGACGTTGAGCGGTGCGGTTGATGGGATTGCGGCCAACCGTAACAGCCGCCCGACCGCGTGAACTCAGCGCAGAATCGTGGCGACGATGCCCGCCAAGTAACCCAATCTGGCGACCTCGGATGGCCGGAACTGCGGCCCGCCGGGGCGGCCCAGCACCACCGCGGTGCGCGGATCGCCGAGCGGGGCGGCGGCCAGGGTGGTCGCCATATCGCGCCAGACCTGGGGCACCCACGCGGCGTCGCCGTCGAGGGCCTCGGCCCGGTTGAGTGGTAGCCACGGGATTTCTGCCGCCTGCGTCTCGGGGGCGCCCGGGCTGCCGACGACACGTTGCGGCCCGCCGTCGGTCAGGTGCATCACGGTGGCCCAACCCACCCGCAGCACCCGAGGCGCTTCGTCGGCCAGGACCTGCAACTTGTCCTTGCGGTGCGCCGCCGCGATGTGGTCGATGAGCTCGAGTTCGCGATGCGCCTCGAGCAGGCCGGTGTGCGGCCGGACCGAGTCGACGTGGACACCCTTGATCTGTTCGGCGGCGGTGATCAGCATGTCCGGCATGGCGCCGGCGGGCAGTTCGACCACGAGATCGTCGACGGCGTAGCCGGCCGAACGTTCCACCACGTCGAGCGACAGAATGTCGGCGCCCACCGACCCGAGCGCCACGGCAAGGGAGCCGAGGCTGCCGGGCCGGTCCTCTAACTGGACCCGCAGCAGGTACGTAGGCACGCGCAACACTTTTGCACAGCGCGAGGGCGCGGGCATTCCGGCCTCGGCGGCCGCAACGGCGATGACTAGGCTTGCTTGTCGTGTCGCAGATCTCCCGAGACGAGGTAGCCCATCTGGCGCGTCTGGCCCGCCTCGCCCTGACCGAAGACGAGCTGGACAGCTATTCCGGCCAGTTGGACGCCATCCTCGGTCACGTCAGCCAAATCCAGTCCGTCGACGTCGAAGGGGTCAAACCGACCGGGAACCCGCTCACCGACGTCAACGTGTTCCGGCCCGACACCGTCGAGCCGTGCCTGACGCAGGAGGAGGCGCTGGCCCAGGCGCCCAAGGCGGCCGAGGGCCGGTTTGCGGTGCCGCGGATCCTGGGGGAGGCGCAGTGAGCGATCTCACCCGGATGGACGCCGCGACGCTCGGAGAAAAGATCGCCGCAAAAGAGGTGTCGTCGACGGAGGTCACCCAGGCACACCTGGACCAGATCGCCGCGACCGACGACCGCTACCACGCGTTCCTGCACGTCGCGGAGGAGCGTGCGCTGGAGGCCGCCGCGCGCGTCGATGCGGCCGTCGCGGCCGGCGAGGATCTGCCCTCGCCGCTGGCCGGGGTCCCGGTGGCGCTCAAGGACGTCTTCACCACCACCGACATGCCCACGACCTGCGGATCGAAGATCCTCGAGGGTTGGACGTCGCCCTATGACGCGACCGTCACCATGCTGCTGCGTGCTGCCGGCCTGCCGATCCTCGGCAAGACCAACATGGACGAGTTCGCGATGGGGTCGTCCACGGAGAACTCCGCGTACGGGCCGACGCGCAATCCGTGGGACGTCGAGCGCGTGCCCGGCGGCTCCGGAGGGGGAAGCGCCGCAGCGCTGGCGGCGTTCCAGGCGCCATTGGCAATCGGCACCGACACCGGTGGTTCGATCCGCCAGCCCGCCGCGCTGACTGCGACGGTCGGCGTCAAACCGACCTACGGAACCGTGTCGCGCTACGGGCTGGTCGCCTGCGCGTCCTCACTCGACCAGGGCGGCCCGTGCGCGCGCACCGTCCTTGACACCGCACTGCTGCACCAGGTGATCGCCGGGCACGACGCGAAGGACTCCACGTCGGTCCACGCCGCGGTGCCCGACGTCGTCAGCGCCGCACGGACCGGAGCGGCCGGCGACCTGGCGGGCGTGCGGATCGGAGTGGTCAAGCAGTTGCGTGGCGACGGCTACCAGCCCGGTGTGCTGGAGTCGTTCAACGCCGCCGTCGAACAGCTGACCGCGCTGGGCGCCGAGGTCAGCGAGGTGGACTGCCCGCACTTCGACTACTCGCTGCCGGCCTACTACCTGATCCTTCCATCTGAGGTCTCGAGCAACCTCGCGCGCTTCGACGCGATGCGCTTCGGGATGCGCGTCGGTGACGACGGCACGCACAGCGCCGAGGAAGTCATGGCGTTGACTCGTGCCGCCGGCTTCGGACCGGAAGTCAAGCGTCGCATCATGATTGGCACCTACGCGCTGTCGGCGGGGTACTACGACGCGTATTACAACCAGGCGCAGAAGGTGCGCACGCTGATCGCGCGCGATCTCGACGAGGCATACGAGAAGGTCGACGTGTTGATCTCGCCGACGACGCCGACGACGGCATTCCCGTTGGGGGAGAAGGTCGACGACCCGCTGGCGATGTACCTGTTCGACCTGTGCACGCTGCCGTTGAACCTGGCGGGCCACTGCGGAATGTCGGTGCCTTCGGCGCTGTCACCCGACGACAGGCTGCCCGTCGGACTGCAGATCATGGCGCCCGCGCTGGCCGACGACCGGTTGTACCGCGTCGGCGCGGCCTACGAGGCGGCACGCGGGCCGCTGTCGACGGCGGATTAGGGGCCGCGAGCGCACGTTTGTTGGACGCAAACGCCGACAGAGGGCGCAAACATCCGCGCGCTCGGGGAGGATGTAGCCATGCGGATCGGAGTGCTGACCGGTGGCGGTGACTGTCCCGGACTGAACGCGGTCATTCGGGCCGTGGTGCGCACGTGCGACGTGCGCTACGGCTCGTCGGTCGTCGGATTCCAGGACGGCTGGCGCGGCCTGCTGGAGAACCGTCGCGTCCAACTGGCCAACGACGACCGCAACGACCGGTTGCTGGCCAAGGGCGGCACGATGCTCGGTACCGCCCGCGTGCATCCGGAAAAGCTGCGCGCCGGGCTCGACCAGATCAAGCAGACGCTCGACGACAACGGCATCGACGTTCTGATCCCGATCGGCGGCGAGGGCACGCTGACCGCCGCGCACTGGCTCTCCGAGGAGAACGTTCCCGTCGTCGGCGTGCCGAAGACCATCGACAACGACATCGACTGCACCGATGTCACATTCGGACATGACACTGCGCTCGGGGTGGCCAGCGAGGCCATCGACCGGTTGCACAGCACCGCGGAATCACACCAGCGCGTGATGCTCGTCGAGGTGATGGGACGCCACGCGGGGTGGATCGCGTTGAATGCAGGGTTGGCGTCCGGTGCGCACATGACGCTGATCCCCGAACAGCCCTTCGACGTCGAAGAGGTCTGCCGACTGATCAAACAGCGCTTCGTGCGCGGTGATTCGCACTTCATCTGCGTGGTGGCAGAAGGGGCGAAGCCGGCCGAGGGGTCGATGCAGCTGCGGCAGGGCGGAGTCGACGAGTTCGGCCACGAACGTTTCACCGGCGTCGCGCAGCAGCTCGCCTTCGAGGTGGAAAAGCGGATCAACAAAGAGGTGCGGGTCACGGTGCTGGGTCATGTGCAGCGCGGCGGCACGCCGACGCCCTTCGACCGCGTGCTGGCCACGCGCTTCGGCGTCAACGCCGCCGACGCCGCGCACGCGGGCGAGTACGGGATGATGGTGTCGCTGCGCGGCCAGGAGATCGGCCGCGTCTCGCTCGCCGACGCCACCCGCCAGCTGAAGCTCGTCCCGCAGAGCCGGTACGACGACGCCGCGGAGTTCTTCGGCTGAGCCCGCTTACTAGGATCGGGGTCATGACTGCTGCGACCGCCGACCTGCTGGACTACGACGACGTCGTCGCGCGCTACGAGCCCGTGCTCGGTTTGGAAGTCCACGTCGAACTGTCCACCGCCACCAAGATGTTCTGCGGTTGCGCCAACAAGTTCGGCGCCGAACCCAACACTCAGGTGTGCCCCGTCTGCCTGGGACTGCCCGGGTCGCTGCCCGTGCTCAACGAGAAGGCCGTCGAGTCCGCGATCCGGATCGGGCTCGCGCTGAACTGCGAGATCGTGCCGTGGTGCCGGTTCGCCCGCAAGAACTACTTCTATCCGGACATGCCGAAGAACTACCAGATCAGCCAGTACGACGAGCCGATCGCGATCAACGGTTACCTCGACGTGCCGCTCGACGACGGTTCGACCTGGCGGGTCGACATCGAGCGCGCCCATATGGAGGAGGACACCGGCAAGCTGACCCACCTCGGCAGCGAGACGGGCCGCATCGAAGGCGCCACGACCTCGCTGATCGACTACAACCGTTCCGGTGTGCCGCTGATCGAGATCGTCACCAAGCCGGTCGAAGGCGCCGGCGAGCGCGCCCCCGAGATCGCCCGTGCCTACGTGACGGCGCTGCGGGATCTGCTGCGCGGCCTCGGCGTCTCCGATGTTCGCATGGACCAGGGTTCGATGCGCTGTGACTCCAACGTCTCGCTCAAACCCAAGGGGCAGAAGGAGTTCGGCACCCGAACCGAAACCAAGAACGTCAACTCGCTCAAGAGCGTCGAGGTCGCCGTCCGCTACGAGATGCGCCGCCAGGCAGCGGTTCTCGAGTCGGGCGGTCGAATCACCCAGGAGACCAGGCACTTTCACGAAGACGGGTACACCTCACCGGGACGCAGCAAGGAAACCGCCGAGGATTACCGGTATTTCCCCGAGCCCGACCTCGAGCCGGTGGCACCCGATGCGGAGTGGATCGAGCGGTTGCGGGCGACGATTCCCGAGCTTCCGTGGCTGTCCCGCAAGCGGATTCAGGACGATTGGGGAATTTCCGACGAGGTGATGCGCGACCTCGTCAACATCGGTGCGCTCGACCTGATCGCCGCCACCGTCGAACAGGGCGCATCCAGCGACGCGGCCCGCGCGTGGTGGGGAAACTTTCTGGTGCAGAAGGCCAACGAAGCCGGTGTGGAGCTGGACGCACTCGCGATCACGCCCGCGCAGGTGGCCGCGGTCGTCAAGCTCGTCGACGACGGCAAGCTGTCCAACAAGCTCGCCCGGCAGGTGGTCGAGGGCGTGTTGGCCGGCGAGGGCGAACCCGAGCAGGTGATGAAGGGTCGTGGGCTGGAGGTTGTGCGCGACGATTCGGCGTTGCAGGCCGCCGTCGACGAGGCGCTGGCGGCCAATCCCGGCATCGTCGAGAAGATTCGGGGCGGCAAGGTGCAGGCCGCGGGCGCGATCGTCGGCGCCGTGATGAAGGCCACCAAGGGACAGGCCGACGCGGCACGGGTGCGCGAGCTGGTTTTGGCGGCCTGCAGCTAGCACCGAAACTGCACACAGGGTCGTGCGCGAAGCTCGACCACGGCCCTGGCTGCATTCTGGAAGCATGGCGGCGTGTCAGGACCCGGTCAGGCCCTCCCAAGCTGCGATGGCCGCTTCGGCGATCGCCGATAACTTCTTTCGGTCCGCGCCGTCGCGGGCTTGTATCGCCATCCCATGGTTCACGGTGTTGTAGAACGCGGCGATGGTCGCGGCGTCGGCTCCGGCCGGGACGTCGCCGTCGGCGATCCCCCGGTCGACCCGGGTGCGGAAGGCGTCCTCGGTGGCGACGCGCCACTCGGCGAGGTGTTCGTGCACTGAACGAGTGCGTTCGGTGCAGGTGGTGGCGGCGAGCACGATCATGCAGCCGCGGGGTTTGTCCGGATCGCAGAACACCTCGGCGTGGTGGCGCAGCACCGCGGCGATGGCCTCACGTGCGGTGGGCCGATCGCGCAACTCGGCTGCCGCGGTGGCGCCCAGCGTCTGGTCGTAGCGAGCGACCGCCTCGCGGAACAGCTCCTCCTTGGACCCGAACGCCGCATACAGGCTCGGCGAATTGATGCCCATCGCCGCGGTCAGGTCGCTCATCGACGTGCCCTCGTAACCGTGCTGCCAGAACACCTTCATGGCGCGTTCCAGGGCTTCAGTGCGATCGAAGGTGCGTGGTCGGCCGCGTGACGCCATGCCCTCGCACCCCCTTCTGTATCGAACGGCAAAGAAATCGTTGACAAGTATACGCAGGCCGGATAATTATGTATCGAACGATACATAAAGAGGCGGTCGAGATGTCGGATTTGGAAGGGAAGTCGGCGCTGGTCACGGGCGGCAGCCGGGGGATCGGGGCGGCCATCGCGGCCCGCCTCGCCGAACGGGGTGCGGACGTCGCCATCACCTACGCGCGGTCCAAGGAGCGAGCCGACGAGGTCGTCGACGGGATCGCCGCGCGCGGCAGGCGCGGCCTGGCGATCCGCGCGGACAGTGCCTCCGCCGACGACGTGCCTGCGGCCGTCGAGCAGGCCGGTGCTCAGTTCGGCAAGCTCGACATCCTGGTCAACAACGCGGGCGTCTTTCCCTACGGTCCTATCGAGGCGGTATCGGTCGAGGAGATCGACCGCACACTCGCCATCCACGCCCGTGCGGTGTACCTGGCCAGTCAGGCTGCGGTGCGGCACATGCCCGGCGGCGGCCGGATCATCAGCATCGGAAGCAATCTGGCCGAGCGGGTGCCCTCTGCAGGGGTCACGCTCTACTCGATGAGCAAGGCCGCGCTCATCGGGTTCACCAAAGGCCTTGCGCGCGACCTCGGGGCACGCGACATCACCGTCAACCTCGTGCAGCCCGGCTCGACCGACACCGACATGAACCCCGCCGACGCGGCCGGCGCCGACGAGCAGCGCGCGCTCAGCGCTCTCGGCCGCTACGCCGCCGCCGACGACATCGCCGATTCCGTTGCGTTCCTTGCGGGTCCGGGTGCATCGAACATCACCGGCGCGGTTCTCACCGTCGACGGTGGAACGAATGCGTGACCCGCGATGGCGTGGCTGATCCTGGTTGTCGCGGGGCTGCTCGAGATCGTCTGGGCGATCGCGCTCAAGCAGTCCGAGGGGTTCAGCAGGCTGGGCCCCAGCGTGCTCGGCGTCGGCGCCGCGTTGCTCAGCTTCGTCCTGCTGACCCTGGCACTTCGTCAGTTGCCCGCAGGCACCGGTTATGCGGTCTGGGTGGGCATCGGCGCCGTCGGTGTCGCGGTCGCGGGAGTGTTCCTGCTCGGTGAGCCGGCCAGCGCGGCGCGCGTGGCGTTTCTCGCCGTGATCGTCGTGGGCATCATCGGCCTGCGCATCGTCGAGAGCTGAAGGTCCGTGCCGCGCAGTCGATCAGGTGTTGTCCGCCGGGTTACGCGGGAAGCCGCCGCCCTGCGGGAACAGTGGGAAGACCACGTCGTCGAGTTTTTGGGCATCGCCCGCCGTCTTGTTGATCGTGCCGCCCCAGATGTTGCCGTCGGGCGACATGGCCAATGCCCAGGCGTGGCCGTGCTGGTCCTGGCGCACCACCTCGGGATCGCCGGTCACCGCACCGGTTTCGGGAGCGAGCCGCACGGCGACCGTCTGCTTGGTGTTGACCAGATTGACCAGAACCGACCCGTCGAGAGCGGCGCAGCCCGCCACACCGGGCCGGTCGGGCCAGGTCCACACCGTGGACGTCTTCGAGTCCTTGGTGATGCGCTGCAACCTGTCACCGGATGCGGCGCGGTCGGTGATGTACAGCGACCCGTCCGAGTGGTCCAGGCACATGCCGCCCGCGGCGCCCAGACCCGACAGGGCGGTCGTCGTCGGGGCCTGATCGACCGTGGTGGGCTGCTCGATCCGCAACACCTTTCCGGCCAGCGACCCAGGGTTCGCGGCATCGGCGGCATTGCCCGCGTCGCCGGTCTGCACGAGCAGCGTCGTCGGGCTGGTGAAGATCAACGCGCCGGTGTTGCCGGTGGCGCCCTTCGGGATGCCGGTCAGGATCGGCTTGGGGATGTCGCCGTCGGCGATGCGGATGACGCGGTTGTCGGTGGGGGTGCTGACGTAGGCGTACATCAGCCGGTCCTGTTGATAGGTCGGCGACAGCACGATGTCCAACAGCCCGCCATCACCCGAGCCGTCGACCGGCAGCGTCGTCTTGACCTTGGGCTCGGCCCGCACCGAGACCTCTTTGACCACGCCGGTCGTGCGCTCGGCGACCAGGGCCGACTGGCTGTCGGGCAGCATGATCAGGCCGCTGGTGCTTTCCAGACAACCCTGCATGACGCCGGGCGCCGGGCACTCCTTCGGAAACGGCGTCGGGGGCAGCGGCGGCGGTGGCGGCGGTGACGACGTCGGACCGGGCTCGAGCTGGGGCTCAGTGGTGAACGGTTGCGACTGCAGATCGTCGAATCGCGCACAGCCGGACCCGACGAGCAACGCCGCGCACGCCACGGCGAGCGCACTCCGCATCGGCCGGCGCAGTTTCATGCGAGCCAGGTTACGGATCATTCGGATGTGTTCGCCACGCACACCCGCTGGGACGCGCTCCGAACCGTCGGCGAATTAAGGCCCCTAAAGCACCGCGCCAATACCCGGCTACCGGGTGACAAGCACTTACGCTGGCATGGTGACCAGTCATTCCAATGACCCACGCGCCTGGCAGCGGCCCGACGACGCGGCCGGGCGGCCAGCGTCGGCGAGCCTGGTCGACCCCGAAGACGATCTCCCGTCGGCCAACTACGCCGGCGACTTCGAGACCACCGCGATCCCGCACTACGACTCGAACAGCGGCGCGCCGGTCTCCACCGGTTTCGGACTGCTCAACGATCCCGAGCCGCTGCCGTACGTGCAGCCCGGCGGCAGGCACGCACTCGACTACTCGGCCGATCCGGCGGAGATCGGCCCCGATCCGTTCCGCGCCGCACCGGAGCGCCGCGGCACGCTCGACCTCGGCCTTCTACTGTTGCGCCTCGCAGTCGGTGCCCTGTTCATCGGCCACGGCCTGCAGAAGGCGTTCGGGCTGTGGGGCGGGCCCGGGCTGGGCGGATGGGAAGCCCAGCTGTCCGATATGGGCTTCCGCTATGCCGACATCCTGGCCTACGTCGGCGCCTTCGGGCAGATCGCCGCGGGCGTGCTGCTCATCCTGGGTCTCTTCACCCCGGTGGCCGCCGCCGGCGCGCTGGCGTACCTGGTGACCGGCGTACTGGCCGAGGCGATGGTCGCCCACGAGGAGGCGCGCCTGTCGGACTTCCTCACCGACGGACACGAGTACAACGTGTTTCTGACCTGCGCGGTGGCCGCGCTGGTGTTGACGGGCCCCGGCCGGTACGGATTCGACGCCGGACGCGGTTGGGCACGCCGGCCCTTCCTCGGATCGCTCGGCGCGCTGGTGCTCGGCGCGGGCGCCGGTGTGGCGATCTGGGTGCTGCTCAACGGCGGCAACCCGTTCGCTTAATCCTTCGCGTACGGATTGGGCACACGCCCCTCGCTGGCCTCGGCCAACAGCGGCAACGTCGCGAACGTCACCGCGGGCAACCGCAGGTCTCTGCCGTCCTTCAAATGGGCGTAAGCCGACGACCCCTTGCCGAAGCGCAGGCCGTCGATGTCGCCCCAGCCGACGGTCTCGCTGCCCAACAGCGTGCGCGCGGTCACCTGATCGCGGTCGGCGACGGTGCGGTAGCGCGCGACGAACACCGACAACACGATCGGAATGATCAACAGGGCCGCCACCCAGGTGAGGCCCGCCAGAACCAGCGAAAGCATGCTGAACGCCAGAAAGGCGACGGCGAAATGCGCCATGGGAGAGATCCGGATGACGACGGGAGCGGGAGCGGCGTTCGAACTCACCCCGCCATCTTCGCACCGTGCCGCAATTTGACCTGTGACCAGTGCAGAGGCTACCGTCGACGGTTATGCAGGCCCAGGGGTTGCTCGTAGTAATCGGGAAGCGCGTTGATGCCGCGCTCGCCCTTACTCGGGCATAACTCCGGCATCAGCGCGCGACCCTCGTACAGCAACCCAGCTGACGGGGGTTTTTTCTTGCCCGACCACCGAATTTGAGACCCTAGAGACGGATCCGAAGAAGGATTTAGGAGAACGAACACCGTGAGCGCACCAACAACCCGACCGCTGGAGCAGGTGGCGGCAACCGTGCCCGACGACGGACATGCCACCCACCCGACGGCCAAATCTGCGCCCGCACCGGCCAAACGCACTGAGCCGCAACAGATGACCGGCGCACAGGCAGTCATCCGGTCGCTGGAGGAACTCGACGTCGACACCATCTTCGGGATCCCCGGCGGGGCGGTGCTGCCGGTGTACGACCCGCTGTTCGACTCCAAGAAGCTGCGCCACGTCCTGGTCCGTCACGAGCAGGGCGCCGGGCATGCCGCCAGTGGTTACGCCCACGCGACCGGCAAGGTCGGCGTGATGATGGCCACGTCGGGGCCCGGCGCGACCAACCTGGTGACGCCGTTGGCCGACGCGCACATGGACTCGATTCCGGTGGTGGCGATCACCGGTCAGGTGGGGCGCGGCCTGATCGGCACCGATGCGTTCCAGGAGGCCGACATCTCCGGCATCACGATGCCGATCACCAAGCACAACTTCCTGGTGCGCAGCGGCGACGAGATCCCGCAGGCGATCGCCGAGGCGTTCCACATCGCGGCCTCGGGCCGCCCCGGGCCGGTGCTGGTCGACATCCCCAAGGACGTTCTGCAGGGGCAGTGCACCTTCAGCTGGCCGCCGCGCATCGACCTGCCGGGTTACAAGCCGAACACCAAACCGCACAACCGTCAGATCCGCGAGGCCGCCAAACTGATCGCCGCCGCACGCAAGCCGGTGCTCTACGTCGGCGGCGGGGTGATCCGCGGAGAGGCCACTGAGGAACTGCTGGAGCTGGCCGAGCTGACCGGAATTCCGGTCGTGACCACGCTGATGGCGCGCGGGGCGTTCCCCGACAGCCATCCGCAGAACATGGGCATGCCCGGAATGCACGGCACGGTGTCCGCGGTGGCCGCCCTGCAGCGCAGCGACCTGCTGATCGCGCTGGGCACCCGGTTCGACGACCGGGTGACCGGGCGGCTGGATTCCTTCGCGCCGGAGGCCAAGGTCATCCACGCCGACATCGACCCCGCCGAGATCGGCAAGAACCGCCACGCCGACGTGCCGATCGTCGGTGACGTCAAGGCCGTCATCGCCGATCTGGTCGTGGCCCTGCGCCGGGACGGCACCGCCGACGCGATCACGATCGACAACTGGACGGAGTACCTGGGAGGTGTGCAGGCGACCTACCCGCTGAGTTACGGGCCGCAGAGCGACGGCAGCCTCTCACCGGAGTACGTCATCGAGACGCTGGGCAAGATGGCCGGTCCCGACGCCGTGTACGTCGCAGGCGTCGGCCAGCACCAGATGTGGGCCGCGCAGTTCATTTCCTACGAGAAGCCGAAGACATGGCTGAACTCCGGCGGCCTGGGCACCATGGGCTACGCCGTCCCCGCGGCGATGGGGGCCAAGTTCGGCCGCCCGGAGGCCGAGGTGTGGGCCATCGACGGCGACGGCTGCTTCCAGATGACCAACCAGGAGCTGGCCACCTGTGCCGTTGAGGGTGCGCCGATCAAGGTGGCGCTGATCAACAACGGCAACCTCGGCATGGTGCGCCAGTGGCAGACGCTGTTCTACGAAGAGCGGTACAGCCAAACGGATCTGGCCACGCACTCGCGGCGCATCCCCGATTTCGTCAAGCTGGCCGAGGCGCTCGGATGCGTCGGATTGCGTTGCGAGCGAGCCGAAGACGTCGAGGACGTGATTCGGCAGGCCCGCGAGATCAACGACCGTCCCGTGGTGATCGACTTCATCGTCGGCGCAGACGCCCAGGTGTGGCCCATGGTCGCGGCGGGCACGAGCAACGACGAGATCCAGGCCGCGCGCGGCATCCGCCCGCTGTTCGACGATCCGGAAGAAGGCCACGCCTGATGGGTACCAACGCTACGCAGACGCTGTCGGTTCTGGTCGAGGACAAACCGGGTGTCCTGGCGCGCGTCGCGTCGCTGTTCTCCCGGCGCGGCTTCAACATCCAGTCCCTGGCGGTCGGTGCGACCGAGCAGAAGAACATGTCGCGGATGACGATCGTGGTCAGCGTGGACGAAGCGCCGCTGGAGCAGATCACCAAACAGCTCAACAAGCTGGTGAATGTGATCAAGATCGTCGAGCAGGAGGAAGAGAACTCGGTTTCGCGTGAGCTCGCGCTGATCAAGGTGCGCACCGACGCGTCGACCCGCGGTCAGGTCATCGAGGCGGTGAACCTGTTCCGCGCCAAGGTCGTCGACGTGTCGACCGAGTCGCTGACGGTCGAGGCGACCGGTACGCCCGAGAAGCTCGAGGCGCTGCTGCGGGTGTTGGAGCCCTTCGGAATCCGCGAGATCGTGCAGTCCGGTGTGGTGTCGCTGTCGCGCGGCCCGCGCAGCATCGGGACCACCAAGTAACCCAAATCGCCAAACCAAGTGAGTAGATAAGGAAATTCAGTGGCAGTAGAGATGTTCTATGACGACGACGCGGACCTGTCGATCATCCAGGGACGCAAGGTCGGCGTCATCGGCTACGGCAGCCAGGGTCACGCGCACTCGCTGAGCCTGCGCGACTCCGGCGTCGAGGTGAAGGTCGGCCTCAAAGAGGGCTCGAAGTCGCGTGAGAAGGTCGCCGAGCAGGGGCTCGAGGTCGACACGCCCGCCGAGGTCGCCAAGTGGGCCGACGTCATCATGTTGCTGGCGCCCGACACCGCACAGGCCGAGATCTTTTCGAACGACATCGAACCCAACCTCGAGGACGGCAACGCGCTGTTCTTCGGCCACGGCCTCAACATCCACTTCGATCTGATCAAGCCGCCGGCCAACGTCACGATCGGCATGGTCGCCCCGAAGGGTCCGGGACATCTGGTGCGCAGGCAGTTCGTCGACGGCAAGGGCGTGCCGTGTCTGATCGCGATCGATCAGGACCCCAAGGGCGAGGGCCAGGCGCTTGCGCTGTCGTACGCCAAGGGTATCGGCGGCACCCGCGCAGGCGTCATCAAGACCACGTTCAAGGACGAGACCGAGACCGACCTGTTCGGTGAGCAGGCCGTGTTGTGCGGCGGCACAGAGGAACTCGTCAAGACCGGGTTCGACGTGATGGTCGAGGCCGGTTACGCGCCGGAGCTGGCGTACTTCGAGGTGCTGCACGAGCTCAAGCTGATCGTCGACCTGATGTACGAGGGCGGCATCGCGCGGATGAACTACTCGGTGTCCGACACCGCGGAGTTCGGCGGCTACCTCTCCGGGCCGCGGGTGATCGACGCCGACACCAAGGAGCGGATGCGCACCATTCTCAAAGAGATTCAGGACGGCACCTTCGTCAAGAAACTCGTCGCCAACGTCGAGGGCGGTAACAAGGAGCTCGAGGGCCTGCGCAAGAAGAACGCGGAGCATCCGATCGAGGTGACCGGCAAGAAGCTGCGCGACCTGATGAGCTGGGTGGACCGGCCCATCACCGAGACGGCCTAACTCCGGCGATTTCGGTGTAGTTAGTTGCGCTCAGCGCCACCGACGACACCGAAATCACTACTCGTCGGGGCGGTGCTCGTGCCCGGGGCGACCCTGGGTGCGGCGCCGCTCCTTCATTTCGGACTCGAACACGTGCCTGCGGCCCTGCTGCAGCTCGTCGCGCACTTGGCGTTCGTGGTCGCGGAACACCGACCAGTAGCTGTCGTCGAAGTCCTCGACGATCTGGAACGTCCAGCGGCCGTACAGCACGTTGCGGCCGACGAGTTCGGACTCCAGACGTTCGGCGACACCGTCGTGGCCGGCGTCGCGCAACTTGTCACACGCCTCGCCCAGCAGCAGGTCTGCGCGACCCATCAGCTGGTGGAACGAATACAGATGTCCGCGTGCGCGTTCCACCCACTCCAATGCCTCCGAGACCCCGCCGACCGCCTCGACGGTCGCGTCGTCGAGTCCCTCGGGGCGGCTGTGCTGTTCGTCCTTCTGCTGATCGGTCATGGGGCTACAAGTACCCGCTTCGAGCCGCAGCCATGTCCACATAACGAACGGATGCATCGCTTTCGCATTGATGGTTTGCCCGGCGCGCGATCGGTGAACCCTCGCTAGGCCGAAACCCCAGTGAGCAGGCCCCATGAATGACGCTGACACACCGCGGTACACCGTCCGCGTGGTGGCCGAGCGCGTCGGCGTGCCGACTGCGACGCTGCGCAGCTGGAGCCAGCGCTACGGGGTCGGGCCATCGCAGCACCGCCCCGGACGACACCGGCTCTACAGCGACAACGACATCGCCGTCGTGCAGCACATGCACCAGCTCATTGGGCAGGGCACCAGCGCCCGCAGCGCGGCCCGCCTCGCGTCCGGGTCCGTCGCTCCGCGACGCGGCGATGTCGAGGCGCTGCTGTCGGCCGCATTCGAACTGGACCTCGCCGCGTTGGGTCGGCTCCTGGAAACCCACCTGCGTCACTTCGGGGTTGTCGACACATGGGACCTGATGGTGCGGCCGGCGTTCGCGGCCGTCGTGACCCAGCAGGACGAGAACGGCGGCTGCGTCGACGTCGAACATGCGCTGTCGTGGGCGGTGTCGCGCTCACTGCACGCAGCCCCGCTCATGCGCATCGACGCCTCGACAGCGGTCATCCTGGCCTGTACCGCGCGCGAAGCGCATGTCCTGCCGCTCGAAGCGCTTCGCGCCGCCCTCGTCGAACGTGGGCGCGGTGCGCTGATGCTCGGCGCCGACGTTCCGGTCGCGGCCTTGACCGAGGCGATCGGCAGGGTGACGCCGTCCGCCCGGGTGGTGCTGTGGTCACACACCCCCGATACTGCCGACATGGATATGGTCGCAGCGGCCAGCGCGGAAACCGACGTCGCGCTCGGCGGCACCGGGTGGGACGCGGCGGCCGGCGTCGGCTCGGCCACGCGCGTGCACAGCCTGCGTGAGGCCGTCGATTGGTGTGTTGGTGCCTCATGACCGGGTTGCATCGTCTATGCGTCGGTTAGCCCGGCGGATTTGGGTACACACATGAGGTGTCTGCAGTGAGCACACCGACGACCATGGCCACGACCGGTGAGTGCGTCGTCCTTCTCGACGAAGAGGGGCGGCAGATCGGCAGCGCCGCCAAAACGAGTGTCCACCACGCGGCGACCCCGCTTCACCTGGGTTTTTCGTGCTATCTGTTCGATGCCGACGGTCGGGTGCTGTTGACCCGTCGCGCGCTGAACAAGACGACCTGGCCGGGAGTGTGGTCCAACTCGTTCTGCGGGCACCCGGCACCCGGGGAGCAGGTCGAGGATGCGGTGCGCCGCCGCGCCGGCCAGGAGTTGGGCATATCGATTCAAGCCCCGGTGTGTGTGCTGCCCGACTTCCGGTACCGCGCGGTCGCCGCCGACGGCACGGTCGAGAACGAGATCTGTCCGGTGTTCTTCGCCCGCTGTGACGGGCGGTTGCGGCCCGATCCGGGCGAGGTCATGGAGTGGATGTGGGTCTCCTGGGATCAGCTGCGCTCGGCGGTCGGGTTGCCGTGGTCGATCAGCCCATGGGCCATGGAGCAGATACCTCTGCTCGACGAGCCTCACTTGAAGGGGTCGTGGCCCCAGTTCATCAGCGAGTAGCGCCACGCCGAGTCCTCGATGTCGCCGTTCGGCCGCTGGGCCAGATGGCGGCGCGCATATCCGACGACCTTGCGCATGTGGGCGTAATCGTCGTCGTCCAACTCTGATTTCCTCTTGCGCAGCAACTCGACGATGCGCCTGCCGCTCGCGTGGCCGGTCGACTCCCCGCCGTCGGACTTCTGTCCGACATCCTTGGATTGCGCTGTCTGGAGCCACTTCTCGAGTTCACCGGCGGTCATGTTGACGGTGTCGGTGAACTCGGCGTAGGTCGCGGCGCGATCGTCGGGGGTGTCGGCCACGACGCTACTTCTTCTTCAGCGATTCCGGCTTGTGCACCGCGTCGCGGCCGCTCTTGTCGCTGCGCACCCGGTACTGCGGGTTGTCGGAGTCGGCGCGCACCGTGCGACCCGCGGCCTCGGTGTCCGAGGTGATCTTCTCTTCGACCGTCCCGGTGACGGTGGTGCCGTGACTCTTCCACTGCACCTTGTCGCCCTTGCGGATGTCCTTGCTCATCTCGGCGGTATACCCGGGCGACCCGACGCAATACGGGCTCAACCCCGGGAGCGCTGCCGGTAAAGCCGTTCGGCGTAAGCCAGATCGTCACGCCACAAGCGGGTGGCCGCATATCGCATGAACGGGGCGATCATCGGAGCGCCCCGAAGCGCGTGCGCGAATCCCGGACGGTCGGAATGGGCGATGACTGCCTCGATGACGGCGGTGCGGGGCACGCCGTCGCGGTCGGGACCAAGCGGGGTCGCGTGCGTCTCGACCACGCTCCCCGCGCCTTCGCCGTCGATGATGCGCATGGTGATGGTGCGCGGCTCCGGTGTGGTGAACTCCGCGATCACCGGGACGCCGAGCCGCCCGATGCGAAAGGTGACTGCGACCAGAAAGCGGTCGGCGTCTTCAGGGAGATCGTCGTCGGCCGCCGGCGCCGACAGTACGTCCAGCCGCGTGAACGAGTACGGGTGAAACCACGCCCCGTGCCACGGATCGAGCCGGTTGGCGATCACGTCGCTGGGCTCGCAGGTGCCGACCAACCGCGTCACCGCCGACAGCCGCGGCCCGTCGGGTCGCCTCGGCAATATCGGTGCCTCCGTGGGGGTTTCGCCGCCGATTGCGTCCAGCCGCACCCATGCGAGCACACCGTCGTCGTGGGCGGGGTAGGGCCGCCAGCTCCAGGTTCGGCCGCCGTCGAAGCGCAGTCCGTGCCACGGGCAGACCAACGTCCCGCACTCGACGATCCCGGTGGACAGGTCGGCGCCGAGGTGCGGGCAGGCTGCCGGGCCGACCGCGAGACTGCCGTCGGTGCCGCGCCAGGCGACCAGTTCGACTCCACCGACCGTGGCGCTGACGGGTCGCTTGCCGATGGTGTCGCTGGCCGCGAACGCATACCAGTTTCCGCTCGGCCTGCGCTGTGAGCGGCGCAGCGCGCTGTGGATCAGCGACGGCTTGGCATCGTCGAACGTCGGCCGCTGGCCGGACCACGTGGTGCGCGGAAGCAGTTGAAACGGCGTGGTTTTCGCCAACCGTGCCTTGATTTCGGCGAGCATGGTCATGCGTACTGCCTTTCGGCCAGTCGCCGCAGGGGGGCGAAGCGACCCTGGGTGGGCACCGTCTGGAGGTCGTGGCCGGTCAAGCCGAAGCGCTTCAGCAGTAGGTTGGCCGCCGACCATCCGGTGGTGGCGGCCCGCTCCATCAGCGCGACCGGCAGGTCGATGCGGATACCGTCTCCGGCCAGTGCCAGGCCGGGCTGCGGCGTCGAGACGGTGGGGCGGCGTTCGAAGTCGCCGGGGGCGAAACGCGGGCAGTCCTGACGGCACAGCACCCGTTCGCCGACGATCTTCGCATCGGCGGTTTCGGGATACAGTTCGGCCATCCGCACCGGTAACCGCTCGAGCACGTCGTCTTTTCCGTCGGTCACCGCGTACGCGTGCAGCTCCACCACCGAGCCGCCGGTTCGGCGCGACCACGTCGCCGCCTCCCGTTCGTACCTGTCCAGCACGCTCACATTGTCCAGCGGCGGTCGGCCGCCCGTCCCGAGAAATGCCGCACGGTCCGGATCGACGGGCCGGTCCAACCACAGTCGCTGCACGACGAACGGTGCGGCCGTGCCCATTGCGGCGATCCGGGACCGCCATTCGTCGTCGCCGAGCGATGCCGATTCACCGACGATGCGCTGCAGGCCGGAGACATCGGCGGCCAGTACGACCCCGTCGGCCTCGAGCGGGTCGCCGACGTCGGAGTGCACCGCGAACCGGTCACCGGTGCGTACCTCGGTCACCGACACACCGGTGTGGATGCGGACTCCCAGCGATTGCAGGTAGGCGCGCAGCGGTTCCCACAGCGCCGTGTCGAAGTTCGCACCTGCGACGTCGAACACCAAGCCCTCGCTGGAGCCCAGAAAATAGATGTGGAACATCGTTGCCAGTTCGGCGGCCGAGAGGTTGGTCGGCTCGGCGAAGAAGCTCCTCGAGAAGACTTCGAAGGCCAGGTGGCGAGCGGGTTCGGGGAAGTTGATGTCGCGAAGGAAGGTGTCGGCGTCGACGTGGTCCAGGCGGTCATAGATCTCGGGGACCGACACCGCGGCCAAGGGTGCTGCGGCGCGGGCGTTGAGCCGCACCAGGTCGCGAAGCCGGAAGGTGGGGCTGCGCAGCGCGAAAGCCAACGCATTCCATGGTGGCGTCTGCGGCAGGCCCCGGAAGGTGTCGCGTCTACCGTGCGCGTCGACCAGGGGGTAGTCGGAGACGGCGGTGAGCATGCCCAGCGCTGGATCGATGCGGCGCAACAGGTTTCGAAGGTTGTAGTACTGGCGGAAGAAGGCGTGGAAGCCGCGGTTCATGGCGACCGGAGAGCCGTCGTCGAGCGAATCGGTCCACCCACCGACACGACCCCCGAGGTACGTCTCGCGTTCGAGGACGTCGACGCTCACACCGCGTTCGGCGAGACCGGTGGCCGCCGCCAGGCCCGCGATGCCCCCGCCGACGACGACCACGTGCGGTTTGTCGAAAGGCACCCCCGCGTCGGGCGGTGGTGCGGGGTGGGTGGTGCGTTGCGGGTCGGTCATCGGGGCGCCTCGGCGAGGAACGTGTGCACGATGTTGCGTTGCCAGCCCGGCATCGTCTCGCTGTGTACGGCCGTGAAGCCGTTGCGGCGCAGGCGATCCCGAAAGTCCGCGGCACCGTCGAAGCGGTTCACGCTGCGCCGCAGGTACCGGTACAGCGAGGCGTCACCGCTGCGGAGACGCCCGCTCGGAATGATGATGGTGGCGCACACGGCGTTCCACACCGCGGTCGCCAGCCGCGAGTCGCGCACGGAGTACTCGTGAACCGCCAGCGTCGCTCCCGGGCGCAGCAGCGTGCGGAACTCGCGCAGTTGCGCGTCGGGGTCGGGCAGGTTGCGGATGAGGTAGGCGGCGAAGATGCCGTCGAAGGGACCGCTGACGCCGGCGGCGGCGAGGTCCTCGATGCGGCTGTGGACGAACCGCACCGAGTCGGGCCACTGTTTGGTCCGCGCCTCGGCCAGCATGCCCTCAGAGCCGTCGACGCCGACGATCTCGGCGTGCGGCGCCACCGACAGCAGCGCCGCGGTGGACGCGCCGGTGCCGCAACCGGCGTCCAGCAACCGCAGCCCGCGACTGTCATCGGGCAACCGCATCCGCTGTGCCGAAATGCGAAGGTGCTCATGGTATCCGGGATTGGAGTCGACCAGCGTGTCGTAGGCCGGTGCCCCCTCGTCGAACGCGGCGGGGACATCAGCGGGGTCACCGGCGTCACGGCCCGCATTGACTTTCACGACGCGTTCCTCCTCTGTGAGCGCAGCCGCTGCCGTTCCCACAGCAGTAGCACCGCGGTGACCAGCGCCCAGCCGAAAAGGAAGTCCTCGACCGGGATGTCGAACGGGAACCGGATGCCGCTGGTGTGCCGTTCGTCGTAGATGACGATCGGTGCGCTGAGCTTGGTGAGCCAACCGTCGACCGGTATCTGGAAACCGAGCACGATCGCCATCGAGATCCAGTACGCGGGCTTGCGGAACAGCCCGGTGCGAAGCACGCCCAATTCCAGGGCGCACACGGCGATCACCCCGAGCACGGCGGGCACCGTGTAGCCGAGTCCGGTCATTTGGCCTGCTCCACACGATCCCGCGTCCGTTGCAACCACGTCAGGATCGTGGTGACGGCGTTGTAGGTCAACAATCCGCACAGCGGGATCACGATGAAGAACAGCAGTTCCTCGATCGGCATCACGCCGGGAATGTCGATCCCGGTGACGTACTTCGAGTTGTAGGTCCACACGTCGGCGAAGATGGCGATCACATCCCAGAGCACGAACACCGCGGCCACGGGCAGAATCGCGGCGGCGGCCCGGCGCGCCTGCCGGTAAACGCCGTCGCCGAAGATCTCCAACGGCGCGGTGATCACCAGGCAGGCGGCCAGAACCAACAGGTAATGCCAGTTGTCCATCGTCACGCCTTGGGTTCCTGACGACGCGCCCTCCACGCCTTGACCAGTCCGGCGCATCCGACGCGGATGCGGCGACCGGTGCCCACGGTGGCGCGCTGGCTGAATACGGCGAAATCGATTTGCTCTATACGGTCGAGGATTTCGGAATACAGGGTCAGCGCCGCTGACACGCACGGGCGCGACCGCGGGCTCAGATGAGCGATGCCGCGCCGCGCGAAGTCGTACACGCGCCGGTTGATGGCGTGTTGTTCCACCAGCGCCCGGCGCACCTTCGCGTCGGTGCGACGGTTCTCGTGGCACCAGGTCAACACATCCCGGTCGACCCCGTATGCGGCCAGTTCGTCGGCCGGCAGATAGACCCGGCCGCGCTCGAGATCCTCGTCGATGTCACGCAGGAAGTTGGTGAGCTGGAACGCCTTTCCCAGTGCCGCCGCATACGGCGCGGCCTCCTCGCGTGGGCCGACGGTGCCGAGTACGGGAAGAAGCTGTAAACCGATCACCTCGGCCGAGCCGTACATGTAGCGATCGAGGGCGGCCCGGTCGGGATAGTCGGTGACGCTCAGGTCCATGCGCATGGAGCCGAGGAAGTCGTCGAACAGCTCCCACGGGATGCCGTACCGCCGGGCGCAGTGCACCACCGCGGCCAGCGACGGATCCCCGTCGTCGCAGCTGCCCTGCGCGAGCCGGTTGAACAGCTGGGTGGCCAGGCGCTGCAGCTGATCGGCGCGCTCATCCATGTTGATGACGGGATCGAAGTCGTCGAGGATGTCGTCGGCGCGGCGGGCGAAGCCGTACAGCGCGTGCACGGCGGGACGCTGTTCGGGCGCCAGCAGCCGGGTGGCCAGAAAGAAGGTGCGGCCGTGTTCGGCGTTGATCGTGCGGCAACGGCGATAGGCGTCGCGCAGTGCCGGGTCGTGTACGCCCGCAGCGTCGAGTTCGGAACCGATCATGCTTGCACCACCTGGCTACGGGCCCGCCGGACTGGCGGGCCGGTGATTCGGTCGGCCGCCAGCCGCCCGGACAGCAGCGCGGTCGGAACGCCGACTCCCGGGACGGTCGACGACCCCGCCAACACCACGTTGGCGACGCCGCGAACGGTGTTGGCGGGACGGAAGGGGCCGGTCTGGCCAAACGTGTGGGCCAACGCGAACGGAGTTCCCGCGGCCATTCCCTGACGCGCCCAGTCCGCGGGATCCACGACGTGCAGCACCTCGGGGTCGACCCCCACCTGGGGGAGCCGTGAGCTCACCACGTCCATCATCTGGCGCACGTAATCGTCGCGCGTCGATGCCCAATCGATGTGTCCCACTGCCAGATTGGGTGCGGGGGCGAGGACGTACAGCAGGTCCCGGCCTGCCGGCGCCAGCGACGGGTCCCCGGCGGTGGGGCGGGTCACCAACAGCGACGGATCCGACATCACGCGCCCGTCGTCGATGATGTCGGTGAACGTCTTGCGCCACTCGTCGCCGAAAACGATCGTGTGGTGTCCGACGTCCGGGCTCACGGTGCGGCAGCCGACGTGGGCCACCACCGCCGACGGGGCGGGCCGCAGCGGCAGCGCACGCCGCGGCGTGCGACCGAGCAGCCGGTACGTGTCGGGCAGTTCGGTGGTCATTACCACCGCGTCGGCGGTGATCCGGTCACCGCCCTCGGTATGCACCGCGACCACCCGGTCGCCCGTGTGCTCCAACGCCGAAACCGCCGAATCGTAACGGAACTCGACGCCGGCATCGGTCGCGGCCGCGGCCAGCGCGTCGGGCAGCGCGCGCACACCGCCGCGGGGGAAGTACACGCCGGAGATCGTGTCCATGTAGGCGATCACGGCGTACACCGCCAGCGCCCGGTGCGGCGGCACACCGGCGTACAACGCCTGAAAGGTGAACACCCGCTGCAGTCGCTCATCGCTGATGAAGCGGCGCACCATCCTGTCCCAGCGCCGGAAGCCGCCGATGGCGGTCAGCCGGGCGAGCTGCGGTGTCAGCAGCGAAAGCGGTGAGTCGAAGTTCGCGGCGATGAACCCGTCGAACTCGACGCGGTACAGCTTGGCCAGCCAATCGCGAAGGCGCAGATAGCCGTCCGCCTGGTCGCGGCCTGCGAAGCCCTCGATCTCGGCGGCCATCGCGTCGGCTTCGGCGCGTACGTGCAGCGAGCTGCCGTCGGCGAACGACGCGCGGTAGGCGGGATCGACGGTGATCAGGTCCAGTCGGTCCGCGGTGTTCTCGCCGACGGCGGCGAAGGCGTCGTCGATGATGTCGGGCATCGTCAGCACGGTCGGCCCGGTGTCGAGGCGGTAGCCGTCGATGTCGGCGCGACCGACGCGCCCGCCCGGATAGTGTCCGCGTTCGAGGACCGTGACGGTGCGCCCGCGCCCGGCGAGCTGTAGCGCCGCCGACAGTCCCGACAGTCCGGCGCCGACCACGACGACGTGGTCGGTGCGGCCCGCGACGGTGCGCATCACGCGGCCCGTTCGGTGCAGGCGGCGGCCATGTCGGCCAGCGCGGTGCGGATCAATGGGTCCAGTTGCCTCGTGTCGATCAGCTCGAGCGCTCGGTTGAGCCGCGAATCGATCAGCTGTTCAACCCATTCCAGTGCGCCGGTCGCGACGATCAGCTCGCGCCACCGGCGGATGTCCTCGTGATCCAGATCGGAGGCACTCATCAGGTGGGTGAGCTCGCGGCGATGGTTCGCGTCGGCGAGGCCGTAGGCGGCCACCACGACGCTGGTCGCCTTGTGCTCGAAGAGGTCACTGCCTGCCGGCTTACCGGTGATCTCGGGAGACCCGAAGATGCCGAGGACGTCGTCGCGTAACTGGAAGGCCTCACCGACCGCTTCGCCGTACTGGCCGAGCAACGTCAGCACACCGGCCGGGCATCCGGCCATGTCGGCGCCGATCTCGAGCGGTCTGCGCACGGTGTAGTTGCCGGACTTGCGCCGCATCACGTCGAGAACCCGTTCCCACTCGGGGAATTCGGCGGCGTCGTTGACCAGGTCGGCGAACTGGCCGACGGCGAGTTCGGTGCGCATCGCGTCGTATCTGTGCCAGCCACGCGCCAGCGCAGCCTCCCCGACACCGCTTTCCCGCAGCATCTGTGCAGCCCACACCAGGCACAGATCACCGAGAAGGACGGCCGCGGCCTCGCCGAAACGTTCGGGTGAACCCGACATCGCCCGCTCGCGGTGCCACTGCGCGAACCTGACATGAGCAGAGGGTCGCCCGCGGCGCAGCGCGGAGCCGTCCATCACGTCGTCCTGCAGCAGGGCGAACGCATGCAGCAACTCGAAGCTCGCCGCCGCCCGCAACGCACCGGGATCGTCGTCGGCGTTGGACAACCAGCCCAGGTAGACGAAAGTCGAGCGGACGCACTTTCCGCCGTCGACGAAATCCTGCAGGACGTCGGCGGCGATATCGACTCCGGCCGACTTGAGGTCGTCGGCGCAGCGTGTCTTGACGAAATCGGCCAGTGACCGAAGCACCTCACTGCGTATGGCGTCGCGCCATACCGGAAATGCCGTGGTCATGAGCCCTCTGGGGGGAGCGGTGAGGTCTGACACCGACAGGAGCGGGGTCTGCGTGTTTCCGTTGATCCCGCTCAAGCAGCGTTCCCTTCACTCGATGCGATGACAGGTACCCGAATCGGTCGAACTCAACCGGGGTACCCCTTCTCGCCGCACCTACGCATCGAATTTGCATCGATACGTACCGGGTTCCGGGCTCAGGGAGACAGCGCAGGCATCGTCTTGATGCCGAACTCGCGCCGCAGCACCGTGCGCGCGGCGAAATAACCGGCCATGCCGTGCACCCCGCCCCCGGGCGGCGTGGCCGACGAGCACAGGTACGCCTTGGGGATGGGTGTGGTCCAGGGGTTGAGTCGAGGGGTCGGACCCGCCAGCGCATGAATAAGGGTGTTGCCGCCGACGCCGATGTCGCCGCCGACCAGGTTGGCGTTGTGGTCGGCCAGGCGTGCGGCGGGAACGGATCGCACGGCCACCACGATGTCGCGGAAGCCGGGCGCGAAGCGCTCGAAGATGTCGGTGACCCGCTCGGCCTGGTCGACGGTCGATCCGTTCGGGACATGCGCGTAGCTCCACAACGGCCGTCGGCCCTGGGCGTCGATGCGGCCGGGATCCTCCAGGTGTGGCTGCGCGGCGAGCACCATCGGCCACTGGGGGTGCCGCCCTGCGGCGATCTCGCGTTCGGCGTGAGCCATCTGCTCGCGGGTGCCACCCATGTGCAGCGTGGGCGCCTGTCGTAACCGCTCGTCGGTGAACGGCACATCCTCGGAGAGCACGAAGTCGACCTTGGCCACGCCGGGGCCGAATCGATATCGCTGCAAGGCTTTTGCGTAGCGACGGGGCAGCTTGTCGCCGTAGATGCGGGCCAGCGCGGTGGGTGCGGTGTCGAAGAGTGCGACACCCTCGGGTGGTTCGGTGACCTCCTGGCCGGCCGTGATCACACCACCGTGAGCACGGAGGTCCGCGATCAGCGCATCGACGATGGCCTGGCTTCCGCCGACGGGGATGGGCCAGCCGACGGTGTGTGCGAGCGTGGCCAACATGAGGCCCCCGCCCGCCGACACCAACGAGGGCATTTGCGAGATCACATGTGCGGCAACGCCGCTGAACAATGCGCGCGCATCGTCACCCTTGAGTGCGCCCCACGCGTGCGTGCCCTGTTCGAGCAGCCGGCTCGCCACCTGGACCGCGGCAATCGGGTTGCTCGGCACCGAGCGTTTGTCGCCGAGCAGCAGATCGAGAACGGCGTCGTCGCGTTCGACCATGGGGCCGAAGAACCTGCGCCATGAGTGCCCGTGCTCGAGCTCCGCGACGGTCCGGTCGAGGTCGTGGTAACCGATCGCGGCGCGCGCCCCGGGAAGTGGATTGGCGTAGGAGACCTCGGGTACCCGCAGGCTCACGCCACGAGCGGGCAGGTCGAATTCGGCCAGGAACGGCGACGCCAGCGCGAGCGGGTGAACGGCCGAACAGATGTCGTGGGAGACGCCGGAAAACTCCGGGTCGGCAAGTGTGCGGGCCCCACCTCCGAGGGTCGGCTGCGCCTCGAACACCTGCACCGACAACCCGGCCCTGGCACAGACGACGGCTGCCGCCAAACCGTTGGGTCCGCTGCCGACGACGGTGACATCCACGCTTGCGGTTCTCCCACCCACCACGCCTGCGGTTCTCCCACCCACCACCCCAACATTCAAGCCCATTAGGCTGACCGCGTGAGTCTGCCCGTTGTATTGATCGCCGACAAATTGGCCGAATCGACGGTCGCCGCCCTCGGTGACCAGGTGGAAGTCCGTTGGGTCGACGGTCCGGACCGGCCGAAGCTGCTGGCCGCGGTGGCCGATGCCGACGCGCTTCTGGTGCGCTCCGCGACGACCGTCGACGCCGAGGTGCTCGCCGCCGCGCCCAAGCTCAAGATCGTCGCCCGTGCCGGAGTCGGCCTCGACAACGTCGACGTGGACGCCGCCACCGCCCGGGGCGTGCTGGTCGTCAACGCGCCGACCTCGAATATCCACAGCGCGGCCGAGCACGCCATGGCCCTGCTGCTGTCCGCGGCGCGCGAGATCCCGGCCGCCGATGCGTCGCTGCGCGCGCACACGTGGAAACGCTCGTCGTTCTCGGGCACCGAGATCTACGGCAAGACCGTCGGCGTCGTCGGCCTTGGCCGCATCGGTCAGCTGGTGGCCCAGCGCCTGGCCGCGTTCGGCACCCACGTCGTCGCCTACGACCCGTATGTCTCGGCGGCCCGCGCCGCACAGCTCGGCATCGAGCTGCTGAGCCTCGACGAGCTGTTGGAGCGCGCGGACTTCATCTCGGTGCACCTGCCGAAGACACCGGAGACCGCGGGACTGATCGGCAAGGAGGCGCTGGCCAAGACGAAGCCCGGCGTGATCATCGTCAACGCCGCCCGCGGCGGTTTGATCGACGAGGACGCACTGGCCGAAGCGGTGCGCTCAGGTCATGTGCGCGCGGCAGGCATCGACGTGTTCGCCAGCGAGCCCACGACCGAAAGCCCGCTGTTCGACCTGCCGCAGGTGGTGGTGACCCCGCATCTGGGCGCGTCCACCGCCGAGGCGCAGGACCGGGCGGGTACCGACGTCGCGGCCAGCGTGAAGCTTGCCCTGGCCGGGGAGTTCGTTCCCGACGCGGTCAACGTCGGCGGGGGAGTCGTCGGCGAGGAGGTTGCGCCGTGGCTGGACCTCGTCCGCAAGCTCGGCCTGCTGGTCGGAGTGTTGTGCGACGAGCTTCCGGTGTCGCTGGCGGTGCAGGTCAAGGGTGAGCTTGCCGCCGAAGACGTTGAGGTGCTTCGCCTTTCGGCGTTGCGCGGGCTGTTCTCAGCGATCATCGAAGACCCCGTCACATTCGTCAACGCCCCCGCGCTCGCCGCCGAGCGGGGGGTGCAGGCCGAGATCAGCACCGCGAGCGAGAGTCCCAACCACCGCAGCGTGGTGGACGTGCGGGCCGTCTACGCCGACGGGACGACCGCCAATGTCGCAGGCACGCTGACCGGTACCCAACTGGTCGAGAAGATCGTCCAGATCAACGGGCGCAACTTCGATCTGCGGGCCGAGGGCGTCTACCTGATCATCAACTACGTCGACCAGCCGGGCACGCTCGGCAAGATCGGCACCATCCTCGGATCGGCGGGCATCAACATCCACGCCGCCCAGTTGAGCGAGGACGCCGAAGGTCCCGGCGCGACCATCCTGCTGCGCATCGACCGTGATGTTCCCTCCGAGGTCCGGTCCACGATCGCCGATGAAGTCGGCGCGATGATGCTGGAAGTGGTTGATCTGTCGTGATTTCGGCCATGAAGCTGGCGATCATCGCCGGTGACGGGATCGGCCCGGAGGTCGTCGGGGAGGCCGTCAAGGTACTCGACGCGGTGCTTCCCGGCGTGCACAAGACGCCTTACGACCTCGGCGCGCGCCGCTACCACGCCACCGGTGAGGTGCTGCCCGACTCCGTGCTCGACGAACTGCGCGGGCACGACGCGATCCTGCTCGGCGCGATCGGGGACCCGTCGGTACCCAGCGGCGTGCTCGAACGCGGTCTGCTGCTACGGATCCGGTTCGCGCTCGACCACCACATCAACCTTCGCCCCGGCCGGCTGTACCCCGGGGTTAACAGCCCCCTGGCGGGCAACCCCGACATCGACTTCGTCGTCGTAAGGGAAGGCACGGAGGGTCCCTACACCGGAACCGGCGGTGCGATCCGCGTGGGCACACCGCACGAGATCGCCACCGAGGTCAGCGTCAAC
This sequence comes from Mycobacterium sp. 852014-52144_SCH5372336, assembly GCF_001665615.1. Lineage (NCBI taxonomy): Bacteria > Bacillati > Actinomycetota > Actinomycetes > Mycobacteriales > Mycobacteriaceae > Mycobacterium > Mycobacterium sp. 852014-52144_SCH5372336. Next base: position 470,607 of record NZ_LZSW01000047.1, on the reverse strand, counting down.
ACCGCCTTCGGTGTGCGTCGCGTCGTGACGGACGCGTTCGTCCGTGCCCAGCAGCGTCGCAAGCACCTGACCCTGGTGCACAAGAACAATGTCCTGACCTTCGCGGGCGCGTTGTGGTGGCGCACTGTTCAGGAGGTCGCCGCCGACTTCGGTGACGTCGAGATCGCCTACCAGCACGTGGACGCGGCGACCATCCACCTCGTCACCGATCCCGGCCGTTTCGATGTGATCGTCACCGACAATTTGTTCGGCGATATCGTCACCGATCTCGCCGCCGCGGTGTGTGGCGGAATCGGCCTCGCGGCGAGCGGCAACATCGATGCCACCCGCACCAATCCGTCGATGTTCGAACCTGTGCACGGCAGCGCCCCCGATATCGCGGGCCAGGGAATCGCGGACCCGACCGCTGCGATCATGTCGGTCGCACTGCTGCTGGCACACGTCAACGAAGCCGACGCTGCCGCGCGCGTCGATAAGGCCGTCGAGCAGCATCTGGCCACGCGCGGTGACGAGAAGCTGTCCACCACCGCGATCGGCGACCGGATCGCGGGATTTCTATAGCTCGGCACCCTGTAGCTCGGCACCCTGTAGCTCGGCACCGATTTTCCCAGTCACGGCCGCCTGACGCTCGGGCGCTCAGATACCCCGCTCAGATAGCACCGGGGACTGCCTCCCTTACTGCCCACCTCTGAGCGAATAATTCGCTCCCAGCGACTTATTCGCTCGTAGGTGGGCAAGGGCAGCAGTGGTTCCGGGAGAGACTGATGACATCAGTGTGAACAGCCGCGCGCGAAACTCCCATCGTCGAATCACAGTCCCCGCGCAGGTTCCGGCGATCCCGAGGAATCGGCGGGCACGATCGGTATCGCCGCCAGCGGGAACAGCGCGCAGACGGCGAACGCCGCCGGATAACCGGCAACCCCGATCAGCGCCCCGAACGTGGGGGCCGCGACGGCCGATGCCAGATGCTGGGCCGTGTTCTGGGTGCCCAGGGCGCGGCCGCTCCAGAACGGCCCGGCGATCTCTGCGATGGCGGTGAACGCCAAACCGTTGTCGGACACCGTGATCACCGAGGCGACCACCATCGCCGCCACCGCGACCGGAGAGCTCAGCCAGTCCGACAGCGCGAGGGCCCCCATGGACAGCGCCGCGGCGGCGGCGATCGCACGGATCGGACGAAGCCGTTGACCCAACCGGTCCGACCAGTACCCCGCCGCGATGCGTCCGGCGGCGCCGAGCAATTGGGCCGCCATGACGATGAGACCCGCCGAGCCTGCCGACCAGCCGTGCTCCGACATCAACCACACCAGCGTGAAAGTCCACACCATCGCCTGCGGCACGACGAGCAACACCGAGACGGCGTGGATCCGCCACAACGCCGATGATCCCCGATAGGGGTTCGTGAGATGTTCGATCGGCGCCTCGGAACGCGGCGGTCGTGGCGGGTCGATCACCGCGACCAAGCACACCAGCGCCGACACCGCGCACACCGCCGCGGGAAACAGCAACGCGCCAGTCACACCGTGGCTTTCGGCCAGCCGCGGGATCACCAGCGCGCCCAACCCGACGCCCAACGGGGTGGCCGTCTGCCGGATCCCCATGGCCAGACCGCGTCGTTCGACCGGAAACCAGCCGACCACCAACCGCCCGCTGGCCGAATTGCTGCTCGCGGCCGCCATGCCGCCGAGAAAGAGGAAAGCGCCGACGGCGACCAGGGATTCGGAGGAGGCGGCCGCGAACGCCGCCGCCGATATCAGCACAGACCCGACCGTCAGCACAAGACGCTCGCCGTAACGGTCGACGACATAGCCCCACGCGATCAGCGTGATCACCAGCCCGAAGCCCGGCATCGCGGAAAGCAGGCCGGCCGCCGCGAGGTCGAGGCCCCGCTCGCTGTGCAGTGTCGGGATGAGAAACGCCACGCCGTTGATGAACACGTTGGCGCTCGTCGTCGCTGCCAGCGCGATACACAGTAACGACCAACGCCGGGCGGTGCTGAGCGACTCGGCGGACATCGGTCCATCGTGGCATAGTGATCTCACCATGCTGAATCTGTATCTCAGATACCGAGACGAAGCTGTCGTGGGAGCGGTCGGCCGCCGCTTCTGGGCCGACTACTAGGCTGAACGCCATGCGCCTTGGCCGAATCGCCAGCCCTGATGGTGTCGCCTTCGTCAGCGTCGAGGGTCCACTCGACGATCCCGCCCAGGCGATCGCGAGGGAGATCGCCGAGCACCCGTTCGGTAATCCACAGTTCACGGGCAGACAGTGGCCGCTGGCCGACGTGCGCCTGCTCGCCCCGATCCTTGCGACCAAGGTGGTGTGCGTGGGGAAGAACTACGCCGCCCACATCGCCGAGATGGCCGCAACCGCCGGGGACGGCTCGGAACCCCCCACGTTCGACGACCCGATCATCTTCATGAAACCCAACACGGCGATCGTCGGACCGAACGTGCCGATTCAGTTACCCGCCGACGCCGATCCCGTGCACTTTGAGGGTGAGTTGGCGGCGGTCATCGGCAGACCGTGCAAGGACGTGTCGGCCGCGCGCGCCGCGGAGAACATCCTGGGATACACGATCGCCAACGATGTCTCGGCCCGCGATCAGCAGCGCAAGGACGGCCAATGGACCCGCGCGAAGGGGTATGACACGTTCTGCCCCGTCGGGCCGTGGATCGTCACCGACGTCGATCCCGCGGACCTGGAGATCCGCACCGAGGTCAACGGCGTCGTCAAGCAGAACAGCAGGACGTCGATGATGATCCACGACGTCGGCGCGATCGTGGAATGGATCTCCCGGGTGATGACCTTGCTGCCGGGCGATCTGATCCTGACCGGGACACCGGAGGGTGTCGGCCCGATCGAACACTCCGACACCGTGAGCATCACCGTCGAAGGTATCGGAACGTTGACGAATCCGGTTGTGCGCAAAGGGAAGTGATGACAAGTGATGTCCGGGTGCGGTTCTGTCCGTCACCCACGGGTACGCCGCACGTCGGCCTGATCCGCACCGCACTGTTCAACTGGGCGTACGCGCGCCATACCGGCGGCACCTTTGTGTTCCGCATCGAGGACACCGACTCGGCGCGCGATTCCGAGGAGAGCTACCGCGCGATACTCGACGCGCTGCGCTGGCTCGGACTCGACTGGGACGAAGGCCCCGAAGTCGGTGGTCCCTACGGGCCGTACCGCCAGTCGCAGCGGCTCGATCTCTACCGCGACGTGATCAACCGGCTCTTACAGGCCGGTGACGCCTACGAGTCGTTCTCCACGCCTGAGGAAGTCGAAGCGCGTCATCTGGCCGCGGGGCGTAATCCGAAATTGGGCTACGACAACTACGACCGCGACCTGAGCGAGGAACAGAAGGCGGAATTCCGCACCCAGGGCCGGCGCGCCGTGGTGCGGTTGAAGATGCCCGACGAGGACATCGGCTGGCGCGATCTCGTGCGCGGAGAAACGACGTTCCCGGCCGGATCGGTACCCGATTTCGCGTTGACCCGCGGCAACGGGGAGCCGTTGTACACCTTGGTGAATCCGGTCGACGACGCGCTGATGAAGATCAGCCACGTGCTGCGCGGTGAGGACCTGCTGTCGTCGACCCCGCGCCAGATCGCGCTCTACCAGGCGCTGATGCGGCTCGGCGTGGCCGACCGGATTCCCGAGTTCGCGCATCTGCCAAGCGTTCTGGGGGACGGCAACAAAAAGCTGTCCAAGCGCGATCCCCAGTCGAACCTGTTTCTGCATCGCGAGCGCGGTTTCATTCCGGAAGGCCTGCTGAACTATCTGGCCCTGCTGGGGTGGGGAATCGCCGAGGACCGGGACGTTTTCAGCCTCGACGAGATGGTGGCCGCCTTCGACGTCGCCGACGTCAACTCGAATCCGGCGCGGTTCGACCAGAAGAAGGCCGACGCGCTGAACGCAGAACACATCCGGATGCTGAGCGAAGAGGAGTTCAGGGCCCGTCTGAGCGCGTACTTCGCCGAGCACGGTCACGACACGGGCCTCGACGACGACCGGTTCGCCGAAGCCGCCGCGCTCGTGCAGACCCGCATCGTGGTGCTCGGTGACGCGTGGGACCTGTTGCGGTTCCTCAACGACGCGGAGTTCACGCTCGACGAGAAGTCGGCGGCCAAGGAGTTGAAGCCCGAGGCGGTCGCGGTGCTCGACGCCGCACTGGGCGCACTGGAGAACGTCGGCGACTGGACCACTCCGGCGATTGAGGCGGCCCTCAAGGAGGCGCTGCTCGACGGCCTCGGACTGAAGCCGCGCAAGGCGTTCGGCCCGATCCGCGTCGCCGCCACGGGCGCTTCGGTCAGCCCGCCGCTATTCGAATCGCTTGACCTGCTGGGGCGCGAACGCAGCCTGGACCGGCTACGAGCCGGCCGCGAACGAGCCGCCGCGGAAGCCGAGGCGTGAAAAGCGCGTTGAAAATCTTTGGTAGTCTGCACGTCGGTCCGATACCGCGCGCGATGGGTTCCGCCCGCCGCGCAAGGGGGCCGAAATAAGCCCGTGACCTGCGGTTACGGACTGCCGATGGGGTATGGTGTAATTGGCAACACAGCTGATTCTGGTTCAGCCATTCTAGGTTCGAGTCCTGGTACCCCAGCCAACCACCGTGATTAGGCCGACAAATCTCGCTGAGATATGCTGGCGATCCGGAAACCAGTTCTAGCCCCCGTCGTCTAGCGGCCTAGGACGCCGCCCTCTCACGGCGGTAGCGTGGGTTCGAATCCCATCGGGGGTACAGATTTCGCGGTCTGCGAAACTGCGTCACATCTCACAGGCGCCGGGTCAGGGCGTCGGCAGCGGCCAACAGATCGGCGGCCCACCGCGCACCCGGCCGCCGGCCCATCCGGTCGATCGGTCCGGACACCGATACCGCGGCGATGACCACGCCGCGTCCGTCACGCACCGGAGCCGAGACACTGGCCACACCCGGTTCGCGTTCGGCGGCGCTCTGCGCCCAGCCGCGCTTGCGCACCTCGGCCAGAGTGCGATCGGTGAACTTGGCGTTCGGGAGGACGGCCTGCTGGGTGGCCGCGTCGGCATACGCCAACAGGACCTTGGCGCCAGAGCCCGCCGTCATCGGGAGCGTGCTGCCGACCGGCACGGTATCCCGCAGCCCGGCAGGCGGTTCCAGCGCCGCGACGCAGATCCGCGAGGTGCCTTCGCGGCGGTAGAGCTGCACGCTCTCGCCGGTGATCTCGCGCAACCGGGGCAGCACCACCGCTCCTGCGGCCACGAGCGGATCGTTGACCTGTCCGGCCAACTCGGTCAGGCCGGGACCGAGCCGCCAGCGGCCGTCACCGTTGCGTGCCAGCAAGCGGTGGGTTTCCAGGCCCGCGGCAAGACGATGTGCTGTGGCACGCGGTAAACCCGTGCGCTCGCACAGTTCGGCGAGCCCGCAGGGCGAATCGGCGACCGCGTGCAGCACACCCACGGCTTTGTCCAATACGCCGATGCCGCTATCCTGTCTCACAAGGAGATACTAGCGTCCCAGATTGTGAGATAGTCAAGATGTCCACCGATGTTTCCAGTGCCGCCCGCGGCCGCGGTGACACACCGCGCACGTTGGCCGAAAAGGTGTGGGCCGACCACGTCGTCGTCGAAGGTGGCGGCGAGGGCGCTGCGCGCGAACCCGATCTGATCTACATCGACCTTCATCTCGTCCACGAGGTGACAAGCCCGCAAGCATTCGACGGGCTGCGGTTGGCGGGGCGCCCGGTACGCAGACCGGATCTGACCATCGCCACCGAGGACCACAACGTGCCGACGGTCGACATCGACAAGCCGATCGCCGACCCCGTCTCGCGCACACAAGTGGAGACCCTTCGGCGCAACTGCGAAGAGTTCGGTATCCGGCTTCATCCGATGGGTGATGCCGAGCAGGGCATCGTGCACATCATCGGACCGCAGCTCGGATTGACGCAGCCCGGGATGACGGTGGTGTGTGGCGACAGCCATACCTCCACGCACGGTGCGTTCGGCGCGCTGGCGATGGGGATCGGTACCTCGGAAGTCGAGCACGTACTCGCCACGCAGACTCTTCCCTTGCGCCCGTTCAAGACCATGGCGGTCAACGTCGACGGTGAACTTCCCGACGGAGTGAGCGCCAAGGACATCATTCTCGCGGTGATCGCCAAGATCGGCACCGGCGGAGGACAGGGGCACGTCATCGAATACCGCGGCAGCGCCATCGAATCGCTGTCGATGGAGGGCCGGATGACGATCTGCAACATGAGCATCGAGGCCGGTGCGCGGGCCGGCATGGTGGCACCGGACGACACGACGTTCGAATTTCTGCGCGGGCGTCCGCACGCCCCACAGGGCCGACAGTGGGACGAAGCGGTCGCCGCATGGCGCAACCTTCGCACCGACGAGGGTGCCGAATTCGACACCGAGGTCTACATCGACGCCTCGACCCTGAGCCCGTTCGTCACGTGGGGCACCAACCCGGGCCAGGGGGTGCCGCTGTCCGATTCGGTGCCCGACCCGGAATTGATATTCGACGAGGGGCAGCGCCAAGCGGCCGAAAAGGCGTTGGCCTACATGGACCTTCGGCCCGGCACCGCGATGCGTGACATCACGGTCGACACCGTCTTCGTCGGTTCGTGCACCAACGGCCGTATCGAGGATCTGCGGGTGACCGCCGACGTGCTGCGCGGACGCAAGGTCGCTGACGGGGTGCGCATGTTGATCGTGCCCGGGTCCATGCGCGTGCGGATGCAGGCCGAATCCGAAGGGCTCGGAGACATCTTCACCGCTGCGGGAGCGGAGTGGCGTCAGGCGGGCTGCTCGATGTGTCTGGGCATGAATCCCGACCAGCTGTCACCGGGTCAACGTTGTGCGTCGACCTCCAACCGGAATTTCGAGGGCAGGCAAGGCAAGGGCGGCCGGACACATCTGGTGTCTCCCGCGGTCGCGGCGGCCACCGCGGTGCGTGGCACGTTGTCCTCGCCCGCAGACCTGACCGACTGATAGGAGCAGAACCCGTGCAGGCTTTCCATTCCCACACCGGCATCGGCGTCCCCCTGCGTCGGTCGAATGTCGACACCGATCAGATCATCCCGGCGGTCTACCTGAAGCGAGTTACACGAACGGGTTTCGAGGACGGCTTGTTCGCCGCCTGGCGCAACGACCCGTCGTTCGTATTGAACCTGCCCCCGTTCGACAAAGGTTCGGTATTGGTCGCCGGCCCCGATTTCGGCACCGGTTCGTCACGCGAACATGCCGTGTGGGCGCTGATGGATTACGGCTTCCGGGTCGTCATCTCGTCCCGCTTCGCCGACATCTTTCGGGGCAATGCGGGCAAGGCCGGGCTTCTGGCGGCCGAAATTCCGCAAGATGATGTGGAAATTTTATGGAAGCTCATCGAGCAGCAGCCAGGCCTGGAAATCACTGTGAATCTTCAAGATCGAACCATCGCCGCAGGAACGGTCATGGTGCCGTTCAGAATTGACGACTATACGGCTTGGCGATTGCTCTCCGGACTCGACGATATAGGTCTTACGCTGCGCAAATGCGATGATATCGCGGCTTATGAATCGCGCAGGCCGGACTGGAAACCGCGGACTCTGCCGGCCGGATAACGGCGCTCGGTAAGCCGAAATCACCGTCACTGGACCCGGTTCTCGGGGGCCCCTCTGGAGGTCAAGGGGGGCAAGAAAGTTCGCTGGCTTCGCCTGAAACTGCGCGTGGCTCTTGGAAATCAATGGGGAATGGGTTTACCGTGTCCTCTAGTCGGTCCAAAGAGGACCACTGGTTTCCGGAGGTTATGCATGAACAAAGCAGAGCTCATCGACGTACTCACGGAGAAAATGGGCTCGGATCGTCGGTCGGCCACCGCCGCGGTGGAGAATGTCGTTGACACCATCGTGCGTGCGGTGCACAAGGGTGACAGCGTCACCATTACCGGCTTCGGCGTTTTCGAACAGCGCCGCCGCGCAGCACGCGTCGCGCGTAATCCGCGCACCGGCGAGACCGTTCGGGTGAAGCCCACCTCTGTGCCGGCATTCCGGCCCGGCGCTCAGTTCAAAGCCGTTGTCTCTGGGGCGCAGCGCCTCCCGGCGGAAGGACCAGCAGTGAAGAGAGGCGTTACGGCGGGGAGTGCCCGCAAGGCGGCCAAGAAGTCGGCAGCCAAGAAGACCGCCGCCAAGAAGTCACCGGCCAAGAAGGCCGCGACGAAGCGGACGGCAGCCAAGAAGACCGCCGCTAAGAAGTCACCGGCCAAGAAGGCCGCGACGAAGCGGACGGCAGCCAAGAAGACCGCCGCCAAGAAGTCACCGGCCAAGAAGTCGGCGGCGAAGAAGGCACCGGCCAAGAAGTCGGCGGCCAAGAAGGCACCGGCCAAGAAGACCGCAGCCAAGAAGTCGGCCGCCAAGAAGGCGCCGGCCAAGCGCGGGCGCAAGTAGTTTCGACCGGACACGCCGTGGGTCTGCGCGACCCACGGCGTGTTCGCGTTTCATCCCCACCAAAACATCTACGGCTCAATCTTTCCGAGCGGGAGTCCGCCGGAATTTGCATTCAACGTGTGGGCGTCATTTCACGGCCAGCGGGCTGCCCATGTGGTCCGCCGCAATCAACCGACCGTTGTGAAGCGACATCACCCAGGTGCTGCCCTTGCGATTGCGCGACTTGTCGGGCCGCACGCCGTCGCGCTCGCACCACCATTCGATAAGGTCCGGAATGACCTTGCCCTGAGTGCAGATCACCGGCGTGCCAGCGGTGTCGGCGATCTCGAGGAAGCGCTGCCGGGCGGCCTTGCGGTTCTCCGCGTAAGCCTCCTCGGTCAGCAGCTCGTCACGCTGGATCGACGTCCCGAGTTCTTGTGCCAGTGGTTCCAACGTCGATACACAGCGCACTCGGTCCGCCGCGAACAGCCGGTCGGCACCGAAGGCGAGCAGCATCCCGACCAGTGACTCCGCCTGCGCCCGACCGTTCTTGTCCAAGGGTCGTTGGCGGTCGTCACCCTTGAACCGGGACTTGCTGCCCGCGGTGGCGTGGCGGACGATCAGCACGGTCTTGGTGTCGGCCGGATACTTCGCGAAGTGGCGCAGCACCTTTCGGTCGTGTCGATAATCGAGCTGTTTGATCGCCGCCGGGACGGGTAGCCACTTGAGCTCGTCGACCTCGTCGTTCGGGCGGAACTCCCCGGCGACCATGCGCGCCGCCCAGTAGCGCACCTTCTTCTTACCGCCCTCGACGGGATAGCTGACCGAACTGAGTCGCCGGCCCAGATGTGCGGTGTACCCGGTCTCTTCGCACACCTCACGGACGGCGGTCACGGGCTCGGTCTCGCCGGGGTCCACCTTGCCCTTGGGCAGCGACCAGTCGTCGTACCGAGGGCGGTGAATCAGGGCGACTTCCGGCGCATCGGGATTTCCGTCGGGCCGCCACAACACCGCCCCGCCGGCCAGGATCGTCTCCGCATCGGAGCCGGTCTCGGATGTCCGCTTCGGCACCTCAACTCCTGCAGATCATTCTGGGCACCCGCGGCCCACGACGACAATGCTGAAAGTTCCTGACGTTGAGGAATTCCGTCATGGTTGCCGGTGGCGTTCCATCAACGAGACCTGGTGGTCGCGGACCGTGTGGCCCTCCTGCGGTGACGCCGTCCACTTACCGTCGACGCCCAACTCCCAGCACCGGGTCGAGGGGTCCATCGCCGATTCGAAGATGTCGTGCAGTTGCGCCTTGAGCCGCGGATCCTTGACTTCGGCCATCACTTCGACGCGCCGGTCCAGATTGCGGTGCATCATGTCGGCGCTGCCGATCCAGAACTCGTCGATCGCGCGGAAGTGAATGATCCGCGAGTGTTCGAGGAACCTGCCGAGGATCGATCGGACGGCGATGTTGTCCGAATATCCAGGGGCATGGGGTCGTAGCGCGCAGATACCCCGGACCACCACCTCGACCCGCACACCGGCCTGCGACGCGCGGTACAGCGCATCGATGACCTGCTCGTCCACCAACGCGTTGGCTTTCAGCCTGATCCGCCCCTCGGCGCCGTCGCGGGTGGCGACGATCTCCCGTTCGATGCGCTCGATGATGCCCCGGCGGACCCCCTGAGGGGCGACGAGAAGGTTGCGGTAGGAGTCCTTGCGCGAGTAGCCCGTCAGCGAGTTGAAAAGATCGGTGAGATCGGCGCCGATGTCGGGTGCGGCGGTCAGCAGCCCGATGTCCTCATACAGCCGCGCGGTTTTGGGGTTGTAGTTGCCGGTGCCGATGTGGCAGTAGCGCCGGATCAGTGAGCCCTCCCTGCGCACCACCAGACAAGTCTTGCAGTGAGTCTTGAGTCCGATCAGCCCGTACACGACGTGCACGCCCGCACGCTCCAGCGCACGTGCCCACTTGATGTTGGCCTGCTCGTCGAACCGGGCCTTGATCTCGACGAGCGCGACGACCTGCTTACCCGCCGCCGCAGCGTCGATGAGCGCGTTGACGATTGGCGAGTCGCCGGAGGTGCGGTACAGGGTCTGCTTGATCGCCAACACGTTGGGGTCTGCCGCGGCCTGTTCGATGAAGCGCTGCACGGTGGTGGAGAAGGAGTCGTACGGGTGGTGCACCAGCACGTCGCCGTCGCGCAGCGTCGAGAAGATGCTCTTGGGAGTCTCGCGCTCGCCGAACGCCGGCGGGGTGGCAGGCACGAACGGCCGGTCTTTGAGTGCAGGACGATCGAGGCCGTAGATCTGCCACAGCGAGGACAGGTCGAGCAACCCGGGCACCTCGATGACATCGCCCGGGGCGACGTCGAGTTCGCGCAACAGCAACTCGAGCATGCCCTCGGTCATGTCGTCGGAGACTTCCAGCCGGACCGGGGAACCGAATCGGCGCCGCGCAAGTTCCCGTTCGAGGGCCTGCAGCAAGTCCTCGTCGCGGTCCTCCTCGACCTCGAAATCGGCGTTGCGCGTGATGCGGAACGCGTGGTGCTCGACGATCTCCAGCCCGGGGAACAGGACATGAAGGAACGCCGCGATCAGTTCCTCCATCGGAAGGAAGCGAACGATGCTGGCATCGCTTTCGCGGGCGGCCAGTTCGACGAACCGTTCAACGTTGTCGGGCACTTTGACTCGGGCGAAGTGCTGCCCACCGTCGTCGGGATGTTTGACGGTGATCGCCAAGTTCAGGCTCAGGCCACTCACGAAAGGGAACGGGTGGGCCGGATCGACGGCGAGCGGCGTCAGCACCGGGAACACCTGCTCGTGGAAGTACGTCGACAACCGTGCGCGTTCGGCCTCGTCGAGTTCGGCCCACGTGACGATCACGATGCCTTCGTCGGCCAGCGCGGGGCGCACCGAATCGAGGAATACGTGCGCGTGCCGGTCGGCGAGGTGCTGGGTTCGCTCGTTGATTCGACGCAACTGTTCACGGGGTGAGAGCCCGTCGGCGGAGCGCACCGACAGCCCCATTTCGTCGCGGCGTTTCAGTCCGGCGACGCGGACCATGTAGAACTCATCGAGATTCGAGGCGAAGATCGCAAGGAACTTCGCCCGTTCCAGCAGCGGCAGCGACGTATCGGCGGCCAATGCCAGTACCCGGGAGTTGAAGTCGAGCCAACTCAGCTCGCGGTTCAGGTAGCGGTCTTCGGGCAGCGCGTTCTCGACGGCGGGGGCGGTCGCCGCGGGAGGGGCTTCGGGCGCCGAGTTACCGGAGTCCGACGGCAACGTCCGGATGCTCGGCGGCGGCGGTTCACCGTCGCTGTCGCGAACCTCGATCCCGGCTTTCGTCATGCCTGCGATGATCCCCTATCCAACGGTCTTCGTGCCAGCGCGCAGTTGAACGGTTCATCTCGAATCGGTGATGGCCGCCGTCGTCGCCGCGCCGACGCCGAGCCGGCGCGCCACCAGCAGGTCGTCGGGTGTGTCGATGTCGCAGCGCAGTCCCGGCCACGCACCGGTGAGCTCGAGCGCGCCGGAACGCCGGTGGCGTTGAGCGGAGTCGGCGCCGAATTGCGGGTTCAAGGCGACCCCGAACGCGAACAACGCCGACGTACCGGTGCCGTGCCGGTCGCCGACGAAGCTGCGTGGGTGTTTACGGGACGCGGCAACGGCCGCGGTCAGCTCATGGGCTTGCAATGCGGGCAGATCACCTTGCAACACAGCGACGTTCGGTGTCTCATGACGGACTTCGGCTTCGGCGGCTGCGATCGCGTTGTTCAGCGGGTCGGGGTGGCTGTCGGGGGTCGGGTCGGTGAGCACCCGCGCGCCGAGTCGACCCGCCGCCTCGGCGGCGACTTCGTCAGGTGTGACCACCGTGACCGAGCCGATGGCCGAAACCGCCGACGCGGCGGTGATCGTGTCGATCAGCATCGCCAGTACGACCTTCTCGCGGGTGGTTGCGGAAAAGACGGGGGCCAACCGGGTCTTGGCCGCGGCCAGGCGCTTTACCGCGATCACCAATGCGATCTCGGCATCCGGTGACCCACTCATGTGCGTCATCCTGCCAGCAGTCCGGCGGGGGTTAGGCTGAAGGCGTGGTCGAGGCGGCGGTGATGGGTGCCGGTGCGTGGGGGAGCGCACTGGCGAAGGTCCTTGCCGATGCGGGCAACGAGGTGACGCTGTGGGCGCGTCACCAAGAAGTCGCCGACGAGATCAACGACACCCATCGCAACTCCGGATATCTCGGTGACACCGAAATGCCCAAGACCATCAGGGCGACCGGCGATGCGGCCGAGGCGCTCAACGGCGCATGCACGGTGCTGTTCGCGGTGCCCGCCCAGACGCTTCGGGCCAATCTCGAACAGTGGTCGGGGCTGATCGACGACGAAGTCACATTGGTGAGCCTGGCCAAGGGCATCGAACTCGACACGCTCATGCGCATGAGCCAGGTGATCATCCAGGTGACCGGTGCCGACCCGGCACGCGTTGCGGTGGTCTCCGGTCCCAACCTCGCCAGCGAGATCGCCGACGAACAACCGGCGGCCACCGTGGTCGCCTGCAGTGACTCCGGAAGGGCCGTCGCATTGCAACGGGCGCTTTCGACGGCGTACTTCCGGCCGTACACCAATGCCGACGTGATCGGCGCCGAAGTCGGTGGTGCGTGCAAGAACGTCATCGCGCTCGCGTCCGGCATGGCGGCCGGGGTCGGACTGGGGGAGAACACCGCCGCGGCGATCATCACTCGTGGGCTGGCCGAGATCATGCGGTTGGGAATCGCGTTGGGCGCCAAGCCCGCGACCCTCGCGGGCTTGGCCGGCGTCGGTGACCTCGTCGCGACGTGCACATCCGGGCAGTCGCGTAACCGCACGTTCGGGCTGCGCCTGGGCCAGGGCGGCACAATGGAATCGGCGATGCTCGCCACCGGTGGCCACGTCGCCGAAGGCGTCGCGTCGTGCCAATCGGTGCTGGCGCTGGCCGAGAGCTACGACGTCGAGATGCCGCTGACCGACGCCGTATTCCGGGTATGCCACAGGGGTCTCTCGGTCGACGAGGCCGTCGTCCTGTTGCTCGGACGCAGCACCAAACCGGAGTGACCGGTGGACGGTCAGTACGGGGACTCCACTCGCAGCGTCAAATCCGTTGCCTCGGAAGCTGTTCCGGGGCAGGCCGTGGCACCGTCACCGGTCCCGGCGTCCACCTTCCACTTGTCATCCGATCCGTCGGACGTCCCGGATTCCTATGGGCGGAGCTCGAATCCGACCTGGCGCCACCTCGAGTCGGCGCTCGCGCAACTGGAGGCGGCCCCGTCCGCGCTGGCCTTCGGATCGGGGATGGCCGCGATCACGTCCGTCCTGAGGGTGCTCGCCAAGCCGGGACATAAGCTCGTCGTGCCCGCCGACGGCTACTATCAAGTCCGCCGGTACGCGTCGGAATACCTTGCCAAGCAAGGAGTTACGGTGGTGCAGGCCGCCACCGAAGAGATGTGTGCGGCATCGGCGGACGCGGACGTCGTACTGGCCGAGAGCCCGGCCAATCCGGGCCTGGATGTAGTGGATCTGCACCGGCTCGCGCTGCAGTGCCGTAGCCGGGGCGCCACGCTCGTCGTCGACAACACCACCGCCACCCCCTTCGGTCAGCAACCGCTTTCGCTGGGCGCCGACGTGGTCGTCGCGAGTGCGACCAAGGCGTTGTCGGGCCACAGCGATCTGCTCGCCGGTTATGTCGCGAGCGCGCACACCGACCTGATGGCCGAGGTGGCGCGCGAACGACTCCACTCCGGTGCCATCCTCGGCGCCTTCGAGGCGTGGCTGCTGATGCGCAGCCTGGGCACCGCCGGCCTGCGCTTCGAACGGCAGTGCCACAACGCGGCGGCGCTCGCGGTGGCGCTGCACGCCCACCCCGCCGTGCGCGCCGTGCGCTATCCCGGTCTGCCCGACGATCCGTCGCACCGCATCGCGTGCGCGCAGATGAAACGGTTCGGCGGCCTGATCGCCGTGGAGTTGGCCGACGCTGCGGCTGTGCACAGCCTGGTCGAGCGCAGCGTGCTGCTGATCGCATCGACGAGTTTCGGCGGAATTCACACATCGGTGGACCGCCGCGCCCGCTGGGGCGACGACGTCAGCGACGGGTTCGCGCGCATCTCGCTGGGGATCGAGGACACCGACGACCTGATCGCCGACATCGAGCAGGCACTGGGCTGACACCGCCACGGGCCATCGCCGGACAACCGGCCGCCGACGCGGGCGGTAGCCTCTCTAGGTTGTGACTGCCCGCCATGAGCCCGGAGCCGCCCGGCCGGCGACATCGGACAGGAGCACCGGACGCGTCCGGGTTGCCGTCGTCTACGGCGGACGCAGCTCCGAGCATGCGATCTCCTGCGTATCCGCAGGCAGCATCCTGCGCAACCTCGATCCGCAGCGGTTCGAAGTCGTCGCCGTCGGCATCACCCCGGAAGGGGCCTGGATGTTGACCGACGCGCAGCCGGACAGCCTTGCGATCACCGACGGCCGACTTCCGGAGGTGACCGCCGCGTCGGGTACGGAATTGGCCCTGGCTGCCGATCCGGGCCGCGGCGGCCAACTGCTGTCGCTGGGCCAGGGGGCGGGGGAGATGCTGGCGGCGGTCGACGTGGTCTTCCCGGTGCTGCACGGTCCGTACGGCGAAGACGGCACGATCCAGGGGCTGCTCGAGTTGGCGGGGGTGCCCTATGTCGGGGCGGGTGTCCTGGCCAGTGCGGTGGGCATGGACAAGGAGTTCACCAAGAAGCTGCTGGGTGCCGCGGGCCTGCCGATCGGCGATCACGAAGTGCTGCGGCCCCGCCAGGAAACCTTGGCTTTCGAGGCTCGCGAGCGGCTCGGCCTGCCCGTCTTCGTGAAGCCAGCGCGCGGGGGGTCGTCGATCGGCGTCAGCCGGGTCACGGCGTGGGATCAGCTGCCGTCGGCGATCGAACAGGCCCGCCGTCACGATCCGAAGGTGATCGTCGAAGCCGCGGTGCCCGGGCGCGAACTCGAATGCGGCGTGCTCGAATTCCCCGACGGCCGGATCGAGGCCAGCGCGCTCGGCGAGATCCGGGTCGCAGGCGTACGCGGCCGCGAGGACGGCTTCTACGACTTCGCGACGAAATACCTCGAGGACGCCGCCGAACTGGACGTCCCTGCCAAAGTCGACGACGAGGTTGCCGAGGCGGTGCGACGGCTCTCGATTCAGGCCTTCAACGCGATCGACTGTCAGGGGCTGGCCCGCGTCGACTTCTTCCTCACCGATGACGGGCCCGTGATCAACGAGCTCAACACCATGCCGGGGTTCACCACCATCTCGATGTACCCGCAGATGTGGGCCGCCAGCGGCGTCGACTACCCGACCCTGCTGGCCACGATGGTCGAAACCGCACTTAAACGCGGCACCGGTCTGCGCTGACGGGTGTTACCTGCGGCCCAGCGCAGGATCAACGCACCGGCGCGGGAGCGACGGGCTTGGCCGGAAGCGACTCGGCGATGACCGTGGACAGCAGCTGAATCGGTGTCGGACCGGAGCCCTGCGGCAGCGTCAGGGCGACGTACACGCCGCGGTCGACGGCGTACCACGTGCTGCGCGCCTGTTCGGCGCCCGCGTCATCGACGCCGGCCTCAGCCACCCGGAACCACTGCACGTCGTCTACCACCTGCACCGGCGCACCGACGACGAATTCCGTGGGCCGTTCCACCCCGCAGCGCAGCACGATCGGTTCGCCCTGACCCTCGGCCGGCCACGCCGCCGCACCGGCAGGTGCGGGATCGGCCAGCGGTGCGCGGGTGTGATCGCCGAGCTTGTCCGGCAGTTGGGCGATCAGGTCGGCGCATTCGGCGCTCGTGGCCTGCGGGGCGGGCACCGGCACCAACGGCACCGCCTGTTGCTCCTCGGGATTCTGGCGCAGCGCGGCGATCACCAGAATCGCCACAACCGCCGCGACCGCCACCACCAGCGCGGCGATCAGCAGCGCCCGCGGCGGCCCGTCACCGGTCTGCGAAGCCACGGTCCAACTCTAGAGAGGCGCCCCGTTGTCGATCGGACAGGTCAGCGTGCGGGTGATACCGGTCACCTGTTGAACATTGGGAACCACGGTGGCTTTCAGATCGGCCAAGGTGTCGGCGCCCACGCGCACGACCACGTCGTACGGTCCCGTCACGGACTCCGCGGAAACCACACCGGGAAGCGCGGCGAGTTGTTTGGCGACGACCTCGGCGCGGCCCACCTCGGTCTGAATCAGCATGAAAGCCTCGACCACCCGCTGTTCCTCCACATCGCTGCATAGACTCCACGCCGCAGGCGCTTAACGTACCGCAGGTGCGGCCGGTGTTCAGGCCGCACGAAACGAATGAGGTGCGGCCGCGACGGGAGGTGACATGGCGTCCGACGCCGAAACCCTGGCGCAAGTGGGTGAGTTTGCCGTGATCCGGCGATTGGTGGCCGGGCGCCGCCAGCCGGACGCCGTCGCGCTGGGGCCGGGCGACGACGCCGCGGTGCTGTTCGCACCCGACGTTAAGGCCGTCGTGAGCACCGACATGCTGGTGGCCGAGCGTCACTTTCGGTTGGACTGGTCGACGCCGTATGACGTGGGGCGCAAGGCGATCGCGCAGAACGCCGCCGACATCGAGGCGATGGGCGCACGTGCGACCGCGTTTGTGGTTGCGTTCGGAGCACCCCCGGATACGCCGGCGCACCAGGCGCTGCAACTGGCCGACGGCATGTGGCGCGAGGCCGAGTCGATGGGCGCGGGCATCGTCGGCGGTGACCTCGTCAGCGCGCCGCAATGGGTGATCTCGGTGACGGCGCTCGGTGATCTCGACCGCCGCGAGCCGGTGCGCCGCAGCGGGGCACGACCCGGCGACGTGGTGGCCATCGTTGGTGACATCGGTCGTTCGGCCGCCGGATTCAATCTGTGGCGCAACGATATTCAGCGGTTCGACGAATTACGTCAGCGCCATCTCGCGCCGCGGCCGCCCTACGGTCAGGGCCGCATCGCCGCCGAAAGCGGCGCGACCGCGATGACCGACGTATCCGACGGACTGCTGGCCGACCTGGGCCACATCGCCGAGGCGTCCGGCGTCAGCATCGACCTGTCCACCACGGCATTGACCGCGGACCGCGACGTGCTCGCAGGCGCGGCCGAAGCGGTCGGCGCCGACGCGTGGGCGTGGATCCTCGGCGGTGGCGAGGACCATGCGCTGGTCGCGACGTTCCCGGGGACGCTGCCGTCCGGGTGGAGGGAGATCGGTCGCGTGCAGGAGGGTCCGGAGCGGGTGTCGGTCGACGGCGCGGCCTGGCAGGGGAATGCCGGGTGGCAGTCGTTCGACTAGTTAGGGTGTCGACTCGTGACCGTGTACGCCATCGCCCAGCTGAGGTTCACGGACCGTGCGGCCTATAACCGCTACCAAGCCCGTTTCCTTGAGGTCTTCAACCGGTATTCGGGGACGCTGCTCGCGGCCGACGAGTCGCCGCAGATTCTGGAGGGCGAGTCGGACCGCGAGAAGGTCGTGTTGATGTCGTTTCCCGATGAGCCTTCGTTTCGGGACTGGGCGAACTCGCCCGAGTATCAAGAGATCTCGAAGGACCGCCGGGCCGGCGCTGATTCGGTGGTGTTGCTGATCGAGGGCTTGGTATGACGGCGCGGCCGCTGCACGAGCTCGTCGAGCAGGGCTGGGCCACGGCGCTGGAACCGGTCGCGGGTCAGGTCGCACAGATGGGCGAGTTTCTCCGCGCCGAACTGGCCGCCGGAAACGGATATCTGCCCGCAGGTCAGAACGTGTTGCGCGCGTTCACCTTTCCGATGGACAGGGTGCGGGTACTGATCGTCGGACAGGACCCTTACCCGACGCCCGGTCATGCCGTCGGCCTCAGTTTCTCGGTGGCGCCCGAGGTGCGGCCGCTGCCGCGCAGCCTGGAGAACATCTTCAAGGAGTATGGAAGCGACCTCGGCCACCCCGCCCCGTCCACCGGTGACCTGACGCCGTGGGCCGAACGCGGGGTGATGTTGCTCAACAGGGTGCTCACCGTTCGACCGGGCACGCCTGCGTCGCACCGCGGTAAGGGTTGGGAAGCGGTGACCGAGTGCGCGATTCGCGCGCTAGTCGCGCGCGGGCAGCCGTTGGTCGCGGTGCTGTGGGGTCGCGACGCCTCGACGCTGAAACCGATGCTGGACGGAGCCGACTGCGTGGCGATCGAGTCTCCGCACCCGTCGCCGCTGTCGGCGTCGCGCGGCTTCTTCGGCTCGCGACCGTTCAGCCACGCGAACGAACTGCTCGAGAAGATGGGCGCCGAGCCGATCGACTGGCGGCTTCCCTAAGGCTATCCGACGCCCGGAATCGGCGGCGGCGAGGGAATCGGCGGAGGTGACGGAATCGCCGGCGGCGACGGGACGTCGGGCACCGGAACCTCGACGGTCCCCCCGTCAGTGCCCTCGCCCTCGGTGGTGGTCGGCAGTTCCGGCGACGGTGCGGTGGTCTCCGGCGCGCTCGTCTCCACCGTCACTTCCACCGACGTGGTGGGCGATGTCGTCGACGTAGTGGTGGTCTCGTCGCCGGCGGAATCACCGCCGCCGCACGCGGTCAGCAAGGCCAGCGCACATCCGGACGCCAGCGCGGTCAGGGCGGATCTTGCAGCTGCACGAGAGGTCATGCAGCACGACTACCCGGTCGCCGGTCGCGGCAATCGCGGCGTGTCAGCCGCGCGAGACCTTTCCGGCCTTGATGCACGACGTGCACACGTTCATGCGCTGCTTGTTGCCGCCGGGGCGGGCGGCGCGCACGGTCTGGATGTTGGGATCCCAGCGACGGCTGGTCCGGCGATGGGAGTGCGAGACCGACTTGCCGAAGCCGGGTCCCTTCCCGCAGATATCGCACACGGCAGCCATATGCAGAACTCCTCAGATCAGTACGTGGGGTCCGGGTCGCGGCACCGCGACCGGCGCGGCTCGACCCGACAACCTGACCAGGATACCGGCAGCCGCAGCGAACGCCAAAATGCCGTCCCGCGCTGTGTGCGAGCCTGGCCCAGGCGACCGACCGGCGAGAACGTCGTGCCGGGGCTGTCAGGTGCAATCGCTAGGCTGACCGGCACGGCGGGGTGCGTGGAGCGTCACATTTCTGCGGAGGTTAAGCATGTCGGCTCGACTGCTCGATGCCTCGATGCTGCAGAAGTGGTCGCATACCGCGGTTGGTGACCTCATCACCCATACCGACGAGATCAACCGGCTCAACGTGTTCCCGGTCGCCGACGCCGACACCGGCACGAACATGCTGTTCACCATGCGTTCGGCGTGGGCGCAAGCCGAGGCGCTGGCCGGCGCCGACGACGTCGCCGAAGTCGCGGCGGCGCTGGCACGCGGCGCCATCCACGGGGCGCGGGGCAACTCGGGCGTGATCCTGTCCCAGATTCTGCGCGCGCTGGCGGAGGTCACCGCGGAAGCGTCGGCCGATCTGCACGGTGGTCTCGACCGGGTGGACGGGCCGCTGTTCGCCGCGGCGCTGCACCACGCCGTGGTGTTGGTGATCCGGGCGATGGGGGAGGCCGTGCCGGGCACCATCGTCACCGTGCTTCAGGGCGCGGCCGAGGCCGCCGACCAGGCCTCGACCGACGGCGCCGAGCTTCCCGAGGTCGTGTGCAGGGCCGCGGACGCGGCGGCGCAGTCGCTGGAGAAGACCACCGGCCAACTCGATGTGCTGGCCCGCGCGGGCGTGGTGGACGCCGGAGGCCGCGGTCTGCTGGTCCTGCTGGACGCGATGAGCACCACGCTGACCGGCAGTGCTCCGCGCAGGACGGAGTACGTTCCGGCGCCGCCACCGCACACCGACAACGGTGCCACCCGCGCCGTCGCGGCTCCGCAGTTCGAGGTGATGTACCTGCTCAGCGGATGCGATGCGGCAGGGGTGGAGAAACTGCGCAACGACCTCGACGGGCTGGGCGACTCGGTCGCGATCGCCGCCCCGTCGGACGGCAGCGGCCATTACTCGGTGCATGTGCACGCCGACGACGCCGGCGCCGCCGTCGAGGCCGGGCTCGCGGTCGGCGCGACCAGCCGCATCCAGATCACCGCTCTCAGCGGCACCCGCGATGCCCGCCCGGTGAGGGCGTGGTCGCATGGACGGACGGTGCTCGCCGTCGTCGACGGGACGGGCGCCGAGGAGTTGTTCGCGGCCGAGGGCGCCCACGTGCTGCGGCTCGAGGGCGACGCGCCGGTCAGCGCCAAACAGCTGCTGCACGCACTGGTCAACGCCGACGCGGGCCAGGCGATGATCCTGCCGAACGGGTACGTCGCGGCCGAGGAACTGGTCGCCGGGTGCACGGCCGCGATGGGCTGGGGCCTCGACGTGGTGCCGGTACCCACGGCGTCCATGGTTCAAGGGCTGGCGGCGCTGGCGGTCCACGACGACGCGCGCCAGGCCGTCGACGACGGATACACCATGGCCAGGGCCGCCGCGGGCGCCAGGCACGGATCGGTGCGGATCGCCACCGAGGAAGCGCACACCTGGGCGGGGATGTGCAAGCCGGGTGACGGTCTCGGCATCTCCGGCGACGAGGTGCTGATCGTCGGCGACGACCTGGCCGCGGCGGGAGCGGGACTGATCGACCTGCTGCTGGCCGCCGGCGGTGAACTCGTCACGGTCCTCACCGGCGCCGGGGTCGACGAGGATGTCGCCGGCGCGCTCTCCGAGCACGTGCACGACCGGCACCCAGGCGTCGAACTTGTGACCTACCACACCGGCCACCGCGGCGACGCCTTGCTGATCGGGGTGGAGTAGCCGTGGCGACGCTGTCCGATCGTCTCGACTTCGTGCTCGGCAAGAAGGCCGCGGACCCGCTCGCCGAGCACTTCGGCATCCACACGGTCAACGACCTGCTGCGCCACTATCCCCGCAAGTACAGCGACGAGATGACGACGGCCGGCGACGGCGAGGAGCTCGAGGAGGGCGTCCACGTCACGTTCGTCGACGTCATCACCAAAGCCGAGCTGAGGCGGACGAACCGGCAACCCCAGCGCGAATATCTCGTCGTCACCCTCGGGCACCGGAAGCCGAAGGTGACCGCGACGTTCTTCAACGTCAAGTACCTCAAGAAGCAGTTGGTCGAGGGTGCGAAGGTGATGCTGTCGGGGGAGGTCGGCTACTTCAAGGGCGTCATGCAGCTGACCCATCCGGCATTCCTGGTGTTACACGAGACCGGCGGCGTGCGAGGATCCAAGTCTCTCAAGGTGATCGCCGAGGCCTCGGGGGCCACCGGTGAGGACCTGCTGGCCGCCTTCGAACGCGACTTCTTCCCGATCTACCCCGCCAATAAGAAGGTGCAGACCTGGGAGATCTACGCCTGCGTGCGTCAGGTGCTCGACGTGCTGGACGCGATCACCGAACCGCTGCCGAAAGCCTTTCTGCGGCAACACGGTCTGATCACCGAAGACCAGGCGCTCCGCGCGATCCACACCGCAGAGAGATCGGCCGAACGCGACGCCGCGGTCGCGCGACTGACGTATGACGAGGCCATCGGCCTCCAATGGGCATTGGTCAACCGACGCCACGGTGAGCTGAGTGAGTCGGGTCCGGTCGCGCAGCGTCGCGACGACGGGCTCGTCGCCGCCATGTGCGAACAGTTGCCGTTCGAATTGACCGACGGCCAGAAGGAAGTGCTCGACGTCGTCTCGGCCGAGCTGGAGAGCACCCGACCGATGAACCGCATGCTGCAGGGTGAGGTCGGTTCGGGCAAGACGATCGTCTCGGTGCTCGCGATGTTGCAGATGGTCGACGCCGGCTACCAGTGCGCGCTGCTCGCACCCACGGAAGTCCTTGCCGCACAACACGCTCGCTCGATCCGCGCCGTCCTCGGCCCGCTGGCCATGGCGGGCCAACTCGGTGGCATGGACGGTGCCACCCGCATCGCGCTGTTGACCGGATCGATGACGGCGCAACAGAAACGCGCGGTACGCGACGAGGTCGCCAGCGGTGAGGCGGGCATCGTCATCGGCACCCACGCCCTATTGCAGGACGCCGTCGAGTTCCACCGCCTCGGCATGGTGGTCATCGACGAGCAGCACCGGTTCGGCGTGGAGCAACGGGATCGGTTGCGCGGCAAGGCCCCTGCGGGTATCACGCCGCATCTGCTGGTGATGACGGCCACGCCGATACCGCGCACTGTCGCGCTGACTCATTACGGTGATCTGGAGACCTCGACATTGCGCGAGCTGCCGCGGGGCAGACAACCGATCACGACAAACACCGTCTTTCTCAGCGAGCACCCACGCTGGCTGGACCGTGTGTGGCAGCGCATCACCGAAGAGGTGAGCCAGGGCAGGCAGGCGTACGTGGTGGCCTCGCGGATCGACGAGAACGACAAGGCGGCCAAGGACAAGGAGGGCGGTCCGCCGCCGATCACGGTGGTCGAGTTGTTCGCGCGGCTGAGCCGAGGCCCACTCGCCGGGCTGCGGCTCGGGCTCATGCACGGCAGGCTGCCCTCCGACGAGAAGGACGCCGTGATGGCCGCGTTCCGCGCCGGCGAGATCGACGTGCTGGTGTGCACGACGGTCATCGAAGTCGGCGTCGACGTGCCGAATGCGACGGTGATGGTGGTGATGGACGCCGACCGGTTCGGCATCAGCCAGCTGCACCAGTTGCGCGGGCGCATCGGGCGCGGACAGCATCCGAGCCTGTGCCTGCTCGTCACCAAGCTCCCGCAGGGGTCCAAGGCCGGCGCCCGGCTGACCGCCGTCGCATCGACATTGGACGGGTTCAAGCTCGCCGACCTCGACCTCTACGAGCGGCAGGAGGGAGATGTGTTGGGGTTCAACCAATCCGGCCGCGCGATCACGCTCCGGTTCCTGTCGCTGCAGGAGCACCTCGACATCATCGTGACGGCCCGTGACTTCTGCGCGCGGCTGTACGAGAACGATCCGGACAACCCGGGTATGGCGGCGTTGGCGGCCCCGTTCGTCGACACCGACCGCGTCGAGTTCCTGGACAAGGCATGAAGCGCAGACATCTGCTCTGGCTGACCGCGATCGTCGCACTCGCGGTCATCGTCGCCGTACAGGCGGTCAACTCGGCGGGCGACCGGACACAGTTCATCGCGCGCGCCGACATCCCGACCGTCGCGCCGGGCGCCGACGTTCTCGCGGGTGTTCCCGTCATACCGTTGCGGATCCGCGGATACGACTACCGCAGAGCGGCTTTCGGGGACAGCTGGACCGACGACAACTCGGCTCCGGGCGGACACAACGGGTGCGACACCCGCAACGACATCCTCAATCGCGACCTCGACGACAAGACGTTCGTGTCGATCAAGCGCTGCCCCGACGCCGTCGCCACGGGCACACTGCACGACCCGTACACCAACGCCGTCGTCGCCTTCACCCGCGGCGAGAAGACCGGCGCTGCGGTGCAAATCGACCACATCGTCCCGTTGGCGCTTGCCTGGGACCTCGGGGCGCGCAACTGGCCTGAAGACCTGCGCGTCCGGTTTGCCAACGATCCGGCGAATCTCATCGCGGTGGCCGGAAACGCCAACCAGGAAAAGGGTGACCAGGAGCCCGCGACGTGGATGCCGCCCAATGCGGCGTTTCACTGCCAGTACTCGATGCAGTTCATCGCGGTGCTGCGCGGATACCGGCTGCCGATCGACGCGCCGTCGGCCACCGCGCTGCGCGACGCCGCCGCCACCTGCCCGACGGGTTGAGTCCTCTAAAGGCCTACGTGCCGGTGTAGGTTTCCGGGTCCGGGCGGAACCGCTTGCCCTCGTCGAGCCCGTTGAGCGAGCCCATTTCGTCGTCGGTGAGCTCGAAGTCGAACACCTCGAGGTTCGAGGTGATCCGCTCCGCCTTCGACGACCGGGCGATGACCGCGTTGCCCAGCTGAATGCTCCAGCGGATCAACACCTGCGCGGGCGTCTTGCCGTGCGCCTGCGCCACCGACGTGACCGCCTCGTTCTCGAGCAGCTGCCCGACGCCCAGCGGTCCGTACGCCTGGGTGACGATGCCGTAACCGGCGTTGACCTCCCGCAGCTCCGCCTGGTTCAGCAGCGGGTGCAGCTCGATCTGGTTGATCGCCGGGGTGAAGAACGACAGGTCGATAACGTCCGACAGGTGCTCGGCGTGGAAGTTGGCCACCCCGATCGACTTGGTGTCGCCGACCTCCTTGCGCTTCATCAGCCCACCCCAGCTGTCGACGTACTTGCCATGTTCACCGGCGGGCCAGTGGATCAGGTACAGGTCGACGTAGTCGAGGCCGAGCCTGTCGAGGCTGGCCTTGAGCGCGTCCTGCGACGACTGGAAGCCCAGATCGGGAGTGGCGAGCTTGGTGGTGACGAAGATCTCGTCGCGCGGAACCCCGGACGACTTGATGGCCCGTCCGACCGCTGCTTCGTTGCCGTAGGCCGCGGCGGTGTCGATCAGCCGGTACCCGGCGGACAACGCCGCCAGCACCGCCTGCTCGGTCTCGGACTCCGACAGCTCGCCGACCCCGAGACCGAATACCGGCATCGTGTGGTCGTCGTTGAGCGTGACGGTCGGAACCGCAGCCGCATTGCCCGGCGATTCGGTCATTTCACCTACCCCGTGAATTCGAATGTTCGCGGATCGGGGCCCAACCGAGTGCCGTCGCCGAGCGTCGAGACGGACGCCATGTCCTGTTCGCTCAACTCGAAATCGAACACGTCGAAGTTGCTCACGATTCTCTCGGGGGTCACCGACTTCGGGATGACTATATTGCCGAGCTGCATATGCCACCTAATCAACACCTGGGCCGGTGTCTTGCCGTGCGCATCGGCGACCGAGACCACGGTGTCGTTGGACAGCAGTGAACCCTGACCGAGCGGACTCCAGGCCTCGGTGGCGATGCCCATCTGGGCATGCACCTCGCGCAGCTCCTCCTGCTGCAGCAGCGGATGCAGTTCGATCTGGTTGACCGCGGGCACGATGCCGGTGGCGTCGACGAGTTCCCGCAGGTGTTCGGGCTCGAAATTGCTCACCCCGATCGACCGGATGCGGCCCTGCTCACGCAGGTGGGCGAAGGCCTTGAAGGTGTCGACGAACGTGCCCTTGGCCGGCAAGGGCCAGTGGATGAGGTAGAGATCGAGGTAGTCGAGCCCCAGCCGGTGCATGCTCTTGTCGAAGGCACTCAGCGTGCTGTCGTAACCCTGCTCGGAGTTCCACAGCTTGGTGGTGACATACACCTGATCGCGCGGCAGGCCCGACTTCTCGAGCGCCTGGCCGACCTCGCGTTCGTTCTGGTACGCGGCGGCGGTGTCGATGTGGCGATAGCCCGCCTCGAGCGCGGTCGCGACCGCGCGTTCGGTGTCCTCCGGAGGGGTCTGCCAGACTCCGAGTCCAACCTGCGGTATCGAAGTACCGTCGTTCAACGTGATCGAGGGAGATGCCATGACCCAGAGTCTGCCAGCTGATGACCAGTGGCGGCCGAACCGTAAGGAGACGCTGATCAACGCCGCGGCGGGCGTCACCCTTCGCGCGTTGCCGCGCATCCCCGAGGCCGTCAAGCGCCTCATGCTCGGACGTCGCACCGTCAGCGTCGACGGCAACACGCTGGACACGACGCTGCAGTTGATGCTCGCCGGACAAAAGCTCACGGGCATCGACGGTCTGGTCAATGCTGACGGCGTCGCCGCAGCCCGCGGACAACTCGAAACGCTGGCCGCGGGTTTCAAGCAGAACATCCCCGTCGCGTCGGTGACCGATCTCTCGATCCCGGGACCCGCAGGAGACATCCGCGCGCGCCATTACCGGCCCGTCGACGATGAGGGCGCCCTACTGGTCTTCTTCCACGGTGGTGGACAGGTCATCGGCAGCATCGACTCCCACGACGACCTGTGCCGCGAGATCTGCCACCGGGGACAGATGCACGTGCTCTCGGTCGACTACCGCCTGGCGCCCGAACATCCCGCGCCTGCGGGCACCGACGACGCCCACGCCGCGTTCCGATGGGCGTGCGAGCACGCTGCCGAACTGGGCGCCGACCCCGAGCGCGTCGCCGTCGGGGGTGACAGCGCCGGCGGCAACCAGGCCACGCTCGTCGCGCACCGCGCCCGCGGCGAGGGGCCGCAGCCGGCCCTGCAGTTCCTGCTGTACCCGGTCGTCAACTACCGCGACACGACCAGGTCGCAGGCGCTGTTCTCCGAGGGCTACTTCCTCACCCGCGACGACATCGACTGGTTCCGCGACAAATACCTGCGCGGTGGAGTCGATTCCGGTGACCCACGGGTCTCACCGCTGCTGGCCGACGATCTGTCCGGGCTGGCGCCGACGCTGATCGTCACCGCCGGTTTCGACCCGCTGCGCGACGAAGGCAGGCAGTACGCCGAGGCCCTGCGGGCCGCCGGTGTCCGCGTCGACCACCGGGAGTTCGGATCGCTGATCCACGGCTTTGCGAACTTCTTCCCGTTCGGCGGTGACAGCGCCACCGCGATGGCGGAGGTGATCTCGGCGCTGCGGGCGCATCTGGCCCGCAGCTGATCGGGCGGCGAAATCGCGCCGGTACTCTTACCTGCGTGGCCACGAAACGCAAGAAGACCCCGACCTACGATCTGAAGGCGGCTGACCGCAAGCGGAACCGGGCTGTGCAGATCGGCCTGACCGCCATCGTCGTGATCTTCGCCGTCGCGTTGGTGCTCTACATCGTGATGACCAAAGAGGACAAACCCGGTGAGGGCGAGACCAGGGCGGTCCGCGTGGCGTCGAGCGACGTGATCACCCAGGAGGGCACGTCCGAGCCCAAAGCGGTGGTGTCGCTCTACGAGGACTTCCTCTGCCCGGCGTGCGGCAACTTCGAGAAGCAGTTCGGCCCGACGATCAACCGGCTGATCGACAGCGGTGCTGCGGCCGTGGACTACAACATGGTGTCTATCCTCGACCGGGCGGGCCAGGGTTACTCCACCCGCGCGGCCAACGCCGGCTACTGCGTGGCCGACGCCGACACCGAAGCCTTCCGGCGTTTCCACGCCGCGCTGTTCGCACAACAGCCGCCCGAGGGGGTGGGCCCCTTCCCCGACAACGCCCGGCTGATCGAGATCGCTCGGCAGGCTGGGGTGACCGGCGAGGTGCCGGCCTGCATCAACGGTGGACGCTACAACGACATGGTCAAGGGTTTGGCCAAGGCGAGCGGGGTCAACTCGACACCGACCATCCGGATCAACGGTGAGGACTATTCGCCGTCGACGCCCGACGCGCTGATCGCCGAGATCGAGAAGATCGTCGGCGAGGTGCCCGCACTGGACGCCGGTGCGCCGCCGCCCAACGCCGATCCGACCCAGCCGGCGAGGCCGTGACGCTCGCCGCGCCCGGAGCCGTCCAGCCGTCCGAACCCACGGCCCATGAGCCGACGGGTCCCCCGGTGGGTCGCCCGAGCGCGGTGTGGATCCTCATCGCGGGTGTGCTGGGGCTGGCCGCCGCGGTCGCGCTGACCGTCGAGAAGGTCGAGCTGCTGATCGATCCGGAGTACATCCCGTCGTGCAGCTTCAATCCGGTGCTGTCCTGCGGTTCGGTGATGATCACACCGCAGGCGTCCGCGTTCGGCTTCCCGAACTCGTTGATCGGCATCATCTCGTTCACGATCGTGGTGGTGACCGGTGTGCTCGCGCTCGCGAGGGTCGCGTTGCCGCGTTGGTACTGGGCCGGTCTGGCCACGGGAACGCTGCTGGGCGCTGCGTTCGTGCACTGGCTCATCTACCAGAGCCTCTACCGCATCGGCGCGCTGTGCCCGTACTGCATGGTGGTGTGGGCGGTCACGATCCCGCTGTTGGTGGTCGTTGCGGCCGTCGCTCTGCAGCCCCAACACGGGAACACCGTCGCGCGGGTGCTGCACACCTGGCGGTGGTCTCTGGTCACGCTGTGGTTCACCGGCCTGTTCCTGCTGATCCTCGTACGCTTCTGGAGCTACTGGTCCACGTTGGTCTGATCGGCCCGGAGGATAAAGTACGTGCGTGATCGCCCATGATCTCTAAAGTGCTGGTCGCCAATCGTGGCGAAATCGCGATCCGTGCTTTCCGGGCCGCCTACGAGATGGGGATCGACACCGTCGCGGTGTATCCCCATGAGGATCGCAACAGCATTCACCGGCTGAAGGCCGACGAGTCCTACCAGATCGGCGAGACCGGCCATCCCGTGCGCGCGTACCTGTCGGTCGAGGAGATCATCCGGGTCGCCAAGCATGCCGGAGCCGACGCGATTTATCCGGGATACGGCTTCCTGTCGGAGAATCCGGCGCTGGCGGCGGCCTGCGCGGAGGCCGACATCACGTTCGTCGGGCCCAGCGCCGAGGTGCTCGAGCTGACGGGCAACAAGTCGCGGGCGATCGAGGCGGCCCGCTCGGCGGGCCTGCCGGTGCTCAACTCGTCGGCCCCGTCGGCGTCGGCCGAGGAGTTGCTGGCCGCCGCGGAGCGCTTGGAGTTCCCGTTGTTCGTCAAAGCCGTGTCCGGCGGCGGCGGCCGGGGCATGCGGCGGGTCACCGAAATCGACGCGCTGGCCGACGCGATCGATGCCGCGTCGCGCGAGGCTGAGTCGGCGTTCGGCGACCCGACGCTGTATCTCGAACAGGCCGTGCTCAATCCCCGCCACATCGAGGTGCAGATCCTGGCCGACACCCACGGCAACGTGATGCACCTGTTCGAACGGGACTGCAGCGTGCAGCGCAGGCACCAGAAGGTCGTCGAGCTCGCACCCGCGCCGAATCTGTCCGACGAACTGCGGCAACGGATTTGCGACGACGCGGTCGCGTTCGCCCGGCAGATCGGTTACACGTTCGCCGGCACCGTCGAGTTCCTGCTCGACGAGCGCGGCCATTACGTGTTCATCGAGTGCAATCCGCGCATCCAGGTCGAGCACACGGTCACCGAGGAGATCACCGATGTCGACCTGGTGTCGAGCCAGTTGCGCATCGCCGACGGCGAGACCCTCGACAGCCTCGGCTTGAGCCAGGAGGCGCTGCCGGCCCCGCGCGGTTTCGCGCTGCAGTGCCGGATCACCACCGAGGACCCGGCCAATGGATTCCGTCCCGACACCGGCCGAATCACCGGATACCGCACCCCGGGCGGCGCGGGCATCCGGTTGGACGGCGGCACCCATCTCGGTGCGGAGATCAGCGCGCATTTCGACTCGATGCTGGTGAAGCTGACGTGCCGGGGGCGCGACTTCGGCGCCGCGGTGGCGCGTGCGCGCCGCGCGCTGGCCGAGTTCCGCATCCGCGGAGTGTCGACGAATATCCCGTTCCTGCAAGCGGTCGTCAACGATCCGGATTTCCGGGCCGGCCGCATCAGCACGTCGTTCATCGACGAGCGCCCGTATCTGCTGACCGCCAGAACACCTGCCGACCGCGGCACCAAGATCCTCAACTACCTGGCCGACGTGACGGTCAACCAGCCGCACGGCCCGCGAACCGCATCGGTGTACCCGCAGGACAAGCTGCCCGACATCGACCTGCAAGCGCTCCCGCCCGACGGCAGCAAGCAACGGCTGACCGAACTCGGCCCCGAAGGGTTCGCGCGCTGGCTGCGCGACTCCAAACCGTTGGCCGTCACCGATACGACGTTCCGTGATGCCCATCAGTCGCTGCTGGCCACCCGCGTGCGCACCACGGGGCTGTCGATGGTGGCGCCCTACGTTGCGCGCATGACGCCGCAGTTGCTCTCGCTCGAATGCTGGGGTGGGGCGACTTACGATGTGGCGCTTCGGTTCTTGAAGGAAGACCCGTGGGAGCGGCTGGCCGCGCTGCGCGAAGCGGTCCCCAACATCTGCCTGCAGATGCTGCTGCGCGGCCGTAACACCGTTGGTTACACCCCGTACCCGGAGACCGTCACCCACGCGTTCGTCGCCGAGGCCACGGCCACGGGCATCGACATCTACCGCATCTTCGACGCGCTCAACAACGTCGATTCCATGCGTCCGGCCATCGACGCGGTCCGCGAAACCGGCACGTCGGTGGCCGAAGTCGCGATGAGCTACACCGGCGACCTGTCCGACCCCGGGGAAAACCTCTACACGCTGGACTACTACCTGAAGCTCGCCGAGCAGATCGTCGATGCGGGTGCCCATGTGCTGGCGATCAAGGACATGGCCGGGCTTCTGCGCCCTCCCGCCGCGCACACGTTGATCAGCGCGCTGCGCACCCGGTTCGATCTGCCCGTGCACGTGCACACCCACGACACCCCAGGCGGCCAGCTGGCGACGTACCTGGCGGCGTGGCAAGCCGGAGCCAGCGCCGTCGACGGTGCGGCGGCACCGCTGGCAGGCACCACCAGCCAACCGGCGTTGAGTTCGATCGTGGCCGCGGCCGCACACACCGAGTACGACACCGGGCTGTCGTTGGAGGCGGTGTGCGACCTCGAACCGTACTGGGAAGCGCTGCGAAAGGTATACGCGCCGTTCGAAAGTGGTTTACCGGCGCCGACGGGGCGGGTGTATCACCATGAGATCCCCGGCGGTCAGCTGTCGAACCTGCGTCAGCAGGCCATCGCGCTCGGGTTCGGCGACCGCTTCGAGGAGATCGAGGCCAACTACGCCGCAGCCGACAGGGTGCTCGGCCGGTTGGTGAAGGTGACGCCGTCGTCGAAGGTGGTGGGCGACCTTGCGCTCGCGCTGCTGGGGGCGGGGATCAGCGCCGACGAATTCGCCTCAGATCCATCGCGATTCGACATTCCCGATTCGGTGATCGGATTCTTTCGCGGCGAACTCGGCGACCCGCCAGGCGGATGGCCCGAACCGCTGCGCACCAAGGCGCTTGCCGGCCGGGCGCCGGCCAAGGCGCAGGAGGAACTCAGCGAGGAGGACGAAGCGGTGCTCGCCCAGGCGGGCCCGAAGCGCCAGGCCGCGCTGAACCGGCTGCTGTTTCCCGGGCCGACAAAGGAACTCGAAGCCCACCGCGAGCAGTACGGGGACACGTCGAGCCTGTCGGCGAACCAGTTCTTCTACGGGTTGCGCAGCGACGAGGAGCATCGCGTCCGGTTGGAGCGCGGCGTCGAACTGCTGATCGGGCTCGAGGCGATCTCCGATCCCGACGAACGCGGCATGCGCACCGTGATGTGCATCCTCAACGGCCAACTGCGGCCGGTCCTGGTGCGTGACCGCAATGTCGCCAGCGACATCCCCACCGCGGAGAAGGCCGACAAGTCCAATCCCGACCACATCGCCGCGCCCTTCGCCGGGGTGGTCAGCGTCGGCGTCGCCGTCGACGACGAGGTGCAGGCCGGTCAGACGATCGCCACGATCGAGGCCATGAAGATGGAGGCGGCCATCACCGCACCCAAGGCGGGCAAGGTGAACCGGGTCGCGGTCTCGGAGACGGCACAGGTCGAAGGCGGCGATCTGCTGGTGGTGATCAGCTGACCCGCATCATCGCCGGTGCGCTGGGCGGTCGACGAATCACCGTGCCCCAGAATAGATCTGGGGGAGGGACCCGTCCCACCACCGACCGGGTGCGCGAAGCGTTGTTCAACGTGCTGGCCGCGCGCATCGAGTTCGGCGGGATCGCGGTGCTCGATCTGTACGCCGGCTCGGGCGCGCTCGGGCTCGAAGCACTCTCGCGCGGCGCCGCGGAGGCGACGTTCGTCGAGGCCGACCGGCGCGCGGCAGGAGTCATCGCCGACAACATCGCCGCACTCGGCGTCACCGGGGCTAGCGTGCGGCGCGGCGTCGTCGCCGAGGTACTGGCCGCGGGCAGCCCGCGGCCCGTCGACCTCGTCCTGGCCGACCCGCCATACGGCGTCACCGCCGGGGAAGTCGAATCGATGCTGGCGCTGCTCGCCGAACGGGGTTGGGCCGGACCGGGAACCGTCGTCGTGGTGGAACGCGCGGCGAGCGGATCGCCGCTCACGTGGCCGCCGGGCTGGCAGGTATGGCCGTCGCGCACCTACGGCGACACCCGCCTGGAGCTTGCCGAGGCACCAGAGCGGCCCTGCTAGCGTCATCGCTCATGAGCGGCGCGGTATGCCCCGGATCCTTCGACCCGGTCCATCTCGGGCACGTCGACGTCTTCGAGCGCGCGGCCGCGCAGTTCGACGAGGTGATCGTCGCCGTTCTGGTCAACCCGAACAAGAAGGGCATGTTCACGCTCGACGAGCGCATCGCGATGATCGAGGAGTCCACCGAGCACCTGCCGAACCTGCGCGTCGAATCGGGTCAGGGCCTGGTGGTCGACTTCGCCCGGCAGCGCGGCGTGACGGCGATCGTCAAGGGCCTGCGCGGCGGTGCCGACTTCGAATACGAACTGCAGATGGCGCAGATGAACAAGCACATCGCCGGCGTCGACACGTTCTTCGTGGCCTCGATACCGCGGTACTCGTTCGTGTCGTCGTCGTTGGCCAAGGAGGTCGCGTCGATGGGTGGCGACGTCTCCGAACTGCTCCCCGCCGCGGTCAACACGCGCGTGCAGGCCAAGCTGAGCCAGGGTTAGCCCGCTCCTGCAGGGGTAAACAGGTGCAGGCGCACAGCCCATTCGCGCCCACACCACTACCGAAATGCAGGAGGTTTCTGCCATGGCTGAAACGTTTGTCCAGAACACCGACGACGTCGTGAAGTTTCTGACCGACCAACACAACCTGATCAAGGACCTGTTCGAAGAAGTGCTGGGCGCGTCGGAAACCGAGGCGCGCGAGAAGGCGTTCGCCGATCTGCGTCAGCTGCTGGCCGTGCACGAGACCGCCGAGGAGATGGTGGTCCACCCGCGCGCCCGCAAGGAGGTCGCCGACGGTGAGGCCATCGTCGACGCACGCCTCAAGGAAGAGCACGAGGCCAAGGAGTTCCTGTCGCGGCTCGAGAAGATGGACATCGAGTCGCAGGAGTTCATCGACGAACTGATGAAGTTCCGCGAGGACGTGGTCGAGCACGCCGAGCTCGAGGAGCGCGAGGAGTTCAGCCACCTGCAGAAGAACCTCGACGGTGATGACCTCAAGCGGATGGCGGGCGCCGTACAGGCCGCCGAGGCGATTGCCCCGACCCATCCGCATGCCGGCGTCGAGTCGGCCAAGGCCAACTTCGCGCTCGGACCGTTTGCTTCGATGCTCGACCGCGCCCGCGATCTCATCGGCGCGGCGGTGAAGTAAGACGCTCGGCGTCGTGGTCGCCGAATCTGAACTTGTGTTCGAGAAATCGCCGATTTCGCGCGAAGAAGTTCAGATTCGAGAAAGACTCACGCCCGCCCCCGGGCGCCTCGAAGGATGCCGCCCGGGGGCGGGCTTTCGCCTCGGGCTCGGGTGGTTGACATAATGCGAGCAGCAATTCAGCCGGAAGTTGCGGCCTGGGGAGTGGAGAGACTCAGCAATCCATGAATTTCCGACGTCCGGTGCGACACACCGGCCGGGAAGCTGAGTCACAGGGGTAACACCAGGCACACTAGTAACTGACAACTACGCCTGGAGGGTGTTGCCGTGTACCGAGTTTTTGAGGCGCTCGACGAACTGAGCGCAATTGTGGAAGAAGCCCGCGGCGTGCCGATGACGGCAGGCTGCGTCGTGCCCCGCGGCGATGTCCTCGAATTGATCGACGACATCAAGGACGCGATTCCCGGTGAGCTCGACGATGCCCAGGACGTCCTCGACGCCCGCGACGGGATGCTTCGCGAGGCCAAGGACCACTCCGACTCGATGGTGTCCACAGCCACCGCCGAGGCGGATTCGGTTCTGAACCACGCCCGCGCGGAGGCGGACCGGCTGCTGGCCGACGCCAAGGCGCAGGCCGATCGCATGGTGGCCGAGGCTCGCCAGCACAGCGAGCGGATGGTCGGCGAGGCCCGCGAGGAGGCCACCCGCGTCGCCGCCACCGCCAAGCGCGAGTACGAGGCCAGCACCGGACGAGCCAAGACCGAAGCCGACCGGCTCATCGAGAGCGGCAACCTCGCCTACGAGAAGGCCGTGCAAGAGGGCATCAAGGAGCAGCAGCGGCTGGTGTCGCAGACCGAGATCGTCGCCACCGCGACAGCCGAGGCGACCCGGTTGATCGACTCGGCGCATGCCGAGGCCGACCGGTTGCGCGGCGAGTGCGACATCTACGTCGACAGCAAGCTCGCGGAGTTCGAGGATTTCCTCAACGGCACGCTGCGCTCCGTCGGTCGAGGTCGTCATCAACTTCGCACCGCCGCGGGCACGCACGACTACGCCGCCCGCTGAGCGCCAGGGGCCGCCAAAAATCCTCGCCGTAAACTCGGTACTTATGGCGACGCATGCCAAAGCGGCGGCGCATCGCGCGTCACAATCGCCGCTCGTGATCAACATTTCCCGGCTCGGTAGGCGACCCGGGTCGATGATGACTGTCTCCGAAACGGTGCCCAGCCCGTCGCGCATCGGCCTCGACCTGATCGCCATCGACAAAGGAGCAGCGTTGGAGCTCGACCTGCGCGTCGAGTCGGTGTCGGAGGGAGTCCTGGTCTCCGGGACGGTATCGGCGCCGACGACGGGCGACTGTGCGCGATGCCTGACGCCGGTCACCGGCGACGTCGAGATCTACCTCACCGAACTGTTCGCCTATCCCGACAGCGCCACCGACGAGACGACCGAAGCCGACGAGGTCGGTCGCGTGGTGGACGACACCGTCGACCTGGAGCAGCCGATCATCGACGCCGTCGGACTGGCGCTGCCGTTCGCGCCGCTGTGCGGTCCGGACTGCGCGGGCCTCTGCCCGGACTGCGGTGTGGCGTTGGCCACCGCCGAACCCGGTCACCACCACGAGCGGATCGACCCGCGCTGGGCGAAGCTGGCCGGCATGTTCGACACTGTCGGCGGAGCCGACGATCCCATTGAGGACACGCGTGAGTGAGCGCGCCGCGCTGCTGGCGGCGCTGGGCGTCGATCTGCCCGACGAACTGCTCACCATGGCCCTCACCCACCGCAGCTACTCCTACGAGAACGGCGGCCTGCCGACCAACGAGCGATTGGAGTTCCTCGGCGATGCCGTGCTCGGGCTGACCATCACCGAGGAGCTCTACCACCGGCACCCCGACCGGTCCGAGGGCGATCTGGCCAAGCTGCGCGCCAGCATCGTCAACACCCAGGCGCTCGCCGACGTCGGTCGTCAGCTGTCCGATGCCGGACTCGGTGCCTACCTGCTGCTCGGCAAGGGCGAGCTGAACTCCGGCGGCGCCGACAAGGCCAGCATCTTGGCCGACGGCGTCGAATCTCTGTTGGGTGCAATCTATTTGGAACACGGCAACGCGATCGTCCGCGAGGTGATCCTGCGGCTGTTCGGCGACCTGCTGGACACCGCGCCCACGTTGGGCGCCGGGCTCGACTGGAAGAGCAGTCTGCAGGAGCTGACCGCCTCGCGCGGCCTTGGCGCGCCCACCTATCTCGTCACCTCGACGGGTCCGGACCACGACAAGGAGTTCACCGCGACGGTCATGGTGACCGACACCGAATACGGCAGGGGTGTCGGGCGCACCAAGAAGGAGGCCGAACTCAAGGCGGCCGCGGCGGCGTGGAACGCGCTGACGGCCGAGGTAGATGCCTGAGCTTCCAGAGGTCGAGGTTGTCCGTCGCGGACTGGACGCACACGTCGTCGGCAAGACCGTCACCGCTGTGCGCGTACATCATCCGCGCGCGGTGCGGCGCCACGAGGCGGGACCCGCGGATCTGACCGCGCGCCTGCTCGACAGCACGATCACCGGGACCGGGCGGCGAGGTAAGTACCTGTGGCTGACGCTGGACGACGGCTCCGCGCTGGTCGTGCACCTCGGCATGAGCGGGCAGATGCTGCTGGGCGCGCCCCCGAGCGAGAATCACCTGCGCATCGCGGCGCTGCTGGATGACGGCACCGCGTTGAGCTTCGTCGACCAGCGCACGTTCGGCGGATGGCTGCTCACCGACATGGTCACCGTCGACGGGACCGACGTCCCGTTTCCGGTCGCGCACCTCGCGCGTGACCCGCTCGACCCGCAATTCAACCGCGACGGCGTGGTGAAAGTGTTGCGCGGCAAGCACTCCGAGATCAAACGTCAGCTGCTCGACCAGACCGTCGTCTCGGGCATCGGCAACATCTACGCCGACGAGGCGCTGTGGCGCGCCAAGGTCAACGGCGCCCGGTTGGCGTCGTCTCTGAGCAGGCCGAAGCTGGCCGAACTGCTCGACGCGGCCGCCGAGGTGATGCGCGAGGCGCTCGCCCAAGGCGGGACGTCATTCGACTCGCTGTATGTCAACGTCAACGGCGAGTCGGGTTACTTCGACCGCTCGCTGGACGCCTATGGTCGCGAAGGCGAGCCCTGCCGACGCTGTGGGGCCATCATGCGGCGCGAGAAGTTCATGAACCGCTCGTCGTTCTACTGTCCGAAATGTCAGCCGCGCCCGCGGGTACGGCGAACCGCGCCCAGACCGACGTAATGGTCGATTGAGCGCGCGGTTTTCCGCCAATACGTCGGTCTGGGCGAAGATGGGGCCATGACCGAACTTTGGGTTGAGCGGACGGGAGTGCGGCGCTATGTCGGACACAGCTCCCGCGGCGCGGAGGTGCTCGTCGGCAACGAGGACGTCGACGGTGTCTTCACGCCGGGCGAGCTGATGAAGATCGCGCTCGCCGCCTGCAGCGGGATGGCCAGCGACGTGCCCCTGCAGCGGCGCCTCGGCGAGCAGTACCGCACCACGATCCGCGTCTCCGGGGCGGCCGACCGCGAGCAGGAGCGCTATCCGCTGCTCGAAGAGCGAATGGAACTCGACCTGTCCGGGTTGTCCGAGCAGGAGCGGGCGCGGGTGCTCACGGTCGTCGAGCGCGCGATCGACCAGGTCTGCACCGTCGGCCGCACCCTCAAGGCTGGGGCCAAAGTGACCTTTGAGGTAGATGATGCAGGAGTTAGCTGAGGTACGCCTGACGGCTTGGGTGCACGGGCACGTCCAGGGTGTCGGCTTCCGGTGGTGGACGCGCGCCCGAGCACTGGAACTGGGGCTGACCGGATTTGCGGCCAACAAGCCCGACGGCCGGGTTCAGGTGGTCGCCCAGGGGCCACGCGAGTCCTGTCAGCGGCTGCTTGACCTGCTGCAAAGCGGAGAAACACCGGGGCGGGTCGACAACGTCGTCGCCGACTTCACAGAACCTCGCGACTCGCTACAAGGGTTCACCGAGCGATAGCCGCTGCGGCGGTAGTGTGGCACGTCGTGCACCTCAAGAGTCTGACCCTGAAGGGCTTCAAGTCGTTTGCTTCGCCGACGACTCTGCGCTTCGAGCCAGGCATCACGTGCGTGGTCGGGCCCAACGGTTCGGGTAAGTCCAATGTCGTCGACGCGCTCACCTGGGTGATGGGTGAGCAGGGCGCCAAGACGTTGCGCGGCGGCAAGATGGAGGACGTCATCTTCGCCGGCACGTCGTCGCGCCCACCGCTGGGGCGCGCCGAGGTGACGGTGACCATCGACAACTCCGACAACTCGCTGCCGATCGAGTACTCCGAGGTGTCGATCACCCGGCGGATGTTCCGCGACGGCGGCAGCGAGTACGAGATCAACGGCAGCAGTTGCCGGTTGATGGACGTGCAGGAACTGCTGTCCGACTCCGGTATCGGGCGCGAGATGCACGTCATCGTCGGACAGGGCAAGCTCTCCGAGATCCTCGAGTCGCGCCCCGAGGACCGGCGCGCGTTCATCGAGGAGGCCGCCGGCGTCCTCAAGCACCGCAAGCGCAAGGAAAAAGCGGTCCGCAAACTCGACGCGATGTCGGCCAACCTGAACCGGCTGACCGACCTGACCACCGAACTGCGCCGTCAGCTCAAACCGCTCGGGCGTCAAGCCGAGATGGCCCGGCGCGCACAAACCATCCAGGCCGATCTGCGCGACGCGCGGCTGCGGCTGGCCGCCGACGACCTCGTCACCCGCCGCGCCGAGTTCGACAACACCAACCAGGCCGAGACCACGCTGCGGCGCGAACACGACGAGATCGCCACACGGCTCGAGGCCAAGACCGCCGAGCTGGCCGCGCACGAGGCGGCGGTCGGCAGCCTCAGCGAACGCGCGGACGCGGCGCAGCAGAGGTGGTTCGCGCTGTCCGCGCTCGCCGAACGCGTCAGCGCGACGGTGCGCATCGCCAGCGAGCGCGCACAGCATCTCGACACCGAGCCCGAGGCGTCGACGGGTCCGGATCCCGACGCCCTGGAAGCCCAGGCCGACGAGGTCGCCGAACAGGAGCGCCGGCTGCTCGGCGAGTTGACCGAGTCGCGCGGCAAGCTCGAGGCGGCCCGCGCCGAACTCACCGAACGCGAGCGCATCGCCGCCGAGGCCGAGCGTGCACACATGGCCGCCGCCCGCGCCGAGGCCGACCGTCGCGAGGGTCTGGCGCGGCTGGCCGGTCAGGTCGACACCATGCGCACTCGCGTGGAATCGATCGACGAGACCGTCGCCCGCCTCACCGGCACCATCGACGAGGCCGCCACCCGCGCGCAACAGACCCAGGCCGAGTTCGAGACCGTGCAGAGTCGCGTCGGCGAACTCGACGCCGGTGAGGTCGGTCTCGACGATCACCACGACCGCACGGTCGCCGCGCTGCGGCTCGCCGACGAACGCGTCGCCGAACTACAGGCCGCCGAACGTGGCGCCGAACGTCAGGTGGCCTCGCTGCGCGCGCGCATCGAGGCTCTCTCGGTGGGTCTGGATCGCAAGGACGGGGCGGCCTGGCTACAGAAGAACCGTGGTGGGGCAGGGCTTCTCGGCTCGGTCGCCAACCTGTTGAAGGTGCGCAACGGCTACGAGGTGGCCGTCGCGACCGTGCTGGGTGCCGCGGCCGACGCGGTGGCCGCCGAGAGCCCGGGAGCCGCTCGTGCAGCGGTCGCGGCGCTCAAGGAGTCCGACGGCGGCTGGGCGGCGATCGTGCTGAGCGACTGGCCGAACCGTGAAGTGCCGCAGGCACAGTCGTTGCCCGACGGCGCGGTGCGCGCGGTTGATCTGGTCGAGGCGCCGCAGCGACTGCAGGGCGCGGTCCGGGCCATGCTCGCCGACGTCGTGGTGGTCTTGGACCTGGCCGCTGCCCTTGACGCGGTCGCGGCGCATCCGACGCTGCGGGCGGTCACCACTGACGGCGATCTCGTGGGTCCGGGCTGGGTCAGCGGCGGATCCGATCGCAAACCCAGCACGCTCGAGATCGCATCGGAGGTCGACAAGGCCCGCGCCGAGCTCGTAGAGGCCGAAAAGCAGGTCGACGAGCTGTCGGCGGCGCTGTCCGGTGCGCTCGCCGAACAGGCCAGCCGTCAGGATGCCGCCGAGCAGGCGTTGGCCGCGCTCAACGAATCCGACGCGGCGATCTCGGCGATCTACGAGCAGTTGGGTCGGCTCGGTCAGGACGCGCGTTCGGCGGACGACGAATGGCAGCGGCTGATCCAGCAGCGAAATGAGCTGGAAACCAATCGGTCCCGCACCGTCGACGAACTCACCGAGCTCGAGCAGAGGCTGCACAACGCACAGCAGGAGCCGACGTTCGAAGCCGAGCCCGTCAACCGGCAGGAGACGACGGCAGCGGCAGAGGCGGCCCGCACCGCCGAGGTGGAGGCCCGGTTGACGGTGCGCACCGCCGAAGAGCGCGCCAATGCCGTTCGCGGAAAGGCTGATTCGCTGCGCCGGGCCGCCGCAGCCGAACGCGAGGCAAGGCTACGCGCGATGCGTGCCCGCGAGGCCCGTCGACATGCGGCGGCCGTGGCGGCCGCGGTCGCAGAATCGGGTCGCGTTGTTGCACAACGGCTCAGCGCCGTCGTGGCGGTGGCTTCACGCGCTCGCGACGAGGTCGCCGCCGAACGCCAGCACCGCGCCGCCGCGCTGGCCGCGACGCGCGACGAGGTCAACGAGCTCACCGCCAAAGTCAACGGCCTCACCGAGGCGCTGCACGAGGACGAGGTCGCCAAGGCGCAGGCCGCGCTGCGGATCGAGCAGCTCGAGGAGCAGGTGCTCGAACAGTTCGGTATGGCAACCGCCGACCTGATCGCCGAATACGGGCCGGACGTGCCGTTGCCGCCAACGGAATTGGAGATGGCCGAGTTCGAGCAGGCGCGCGAGCGTGGCGAGCAGGTCACCGCACCCGCACCGATGCCGTTCGACCGCGCGACGCAGGAACGGCGCGCCAAGAAGGCCGAGCGAGAGCTCAACGAACTGGGCCGGGTCAACCCGCTGGCGCTCGAGGAGTTCGCCGCGCTCGAGGAGCGGTACAACTTCCTGTCCACCCAACTGGAGGACGTCAAGGGTGCCCGCAAGGACCTCCTCGACGTGATCGAGGACGTGGACGCACGCATCCTTCAGGTGTTCACCGAGGCGTACGCCGACGTGGAACGCGAGTTCACCCAGGTGTTTTCGACGCTGTTCCCCGGCGGCGAAGGCAGGCTGCTGCTGACGAACCCCAACGACATGCTGACCACCGGCATCGAGGTCGAGGCGCGGCCGCCCGGCAAGAAGATCAAGCGCTTGTCGCTGCTGTCCGGCGGTGAGAAATCGCTGACCGCGGTCGCGATGCTCGTGGCGATCTTCCGCGCGAGGCCGTCGCCGTTCTATGTGATGGACGAGGTCGAGGCGGCGCTCGACGACGTGAACCTGCGCCGGCTGATCAGTTTGTTCGAGCAGCTGCGCGAGCGCTCCCAGCTGATAGTTATCACCCACCAGAAGCCGACGATGGAGGTCGCCGACGCCCTGTACGGCGTCACCATGCGCGACGACGGCATCACCGCGGTGATCAGCCAGCGCATGCGCGGGCAGGAACTGGTCGGCGCGGCCAACTGAGCCGCGGTTTGTGCACCGTCTGGCGCGCTGAGCGCAACAAGCGGTGCACAGATCGAGGCATGAGGGGGCGCGGGGGGCGTCGGCGCGGCTCACCTTGAGACAATGGCGCCGTGACTGATGTTGGCTCGATGTGGTTGTGGATCGCGATAGCGGTCATTGCCGTTTTATTGGTCGCCGCGCTCGTCGTCGGGCTGGTGCGGTATCGACGCCGGCGCATCCGGCTGTCGTCGACGGAGACGGCCACGCCGATCGACCGTTCCGGGGGCTATACCGCCTCTGCAGGGATCACGTTCTCGCAATCCGCGCCGACCGCGCCCCCCGAGCGCATCGACACCACCGGCCTGCCCGCCGTCGGTGACGACGCGACCATTCCGCGCGATGCACCGAAGCGCCCGATCGCCGACGTGCAACTACCCGAGCCGCCGGTTCAGGAGCGCCCCGCACCCGCGCCTGCCGAGCCGGCACCCGCACCCGAACCGGCGCCCGCACCCGAACCGGCGCCCGCGCCTGCCGAGCCGGTCCCCGTCGTCGAGCAGGACGCACCGGTCCTCGACGAGATCGCACCGACAGAAGGGCGGCTCGAGCGGCTGCGGGGCAGGCTCGCCAAGTCTCAGAACACTCTCGGACGCAGCATGTTGGGGCTGCTCGGCGGAGGCGACCTGGACGACGAGTCGTGGGAGGAAGTGGAAGACACGCTGCTGATCGCCGACCTCGGGCCCGTCGTGACGGAGTCGGTGGTCGCCGCGCTGCGCGCCCGGATGGCCAGCAGTCGGGTGCGGAACGAGGCCGACGCCCGCGCCGTGCTGCGCGAGGTCCTCATCGAGGCGCTGCAGCCCGACCTCGACCGCTCGATCAGGGCGCTGCCGCACGCGAACAAACCCTCGGTGCTGCTGGTCGTCGGGGTGAACGGAACCGGTAAGACGACCACCGTCGGCAAGCTGGCCCGCGTCCTGGTCGCCGACGGTCGCCGCGTCGTCCTCGGGGCGGCCGACACCTTCCGCGCCGCCGCGGCCGATCAGTTGCAGTCGTGGGCGTCGCGAGTGGGGGCGCAGGTGGTACGCGGCCCGGAGGGCGCCGACCCCGCCTCGGTGGCCTTCGACGCCGTCGACGAGGGCATCAAGGAGGGCGCCGACGTCATCGTCATCGACACCGCCGGGCGCCTGCACACCAAGACCGGGTTGATGGATGAACTCGGCAAGGTCAAGCGGGTGGTCAGCAAGCGCGCCGAGGTCGACGAAGTCCTGCTGGTGCTCGATGCCACGATCGGCCAGAACGGTCTGCCGCAAGCCAGGGTGTTCGCCGAGGTCGTCGACATCACCGGGGTGGTGCTGACGAAGCTCGACGGCACGGCCAAGGGCGGAATCGTCTTTCGCGTGCAGCAGGAATTGGGCGTTCCGGTCAAGCTCGTCGGACTCGGGGAGGGCGCCGACGATCTCGCTCCGTTCGAGCCCGGCGCATTCGTCGACGCGCTTCTCGGATAGTCCGATGCGCCCGGCAGCGGCCGTGCGTCGCGGCGGAATCCGCGTGGAAACACGAGCGTAACGCTTCTGGCGTGTCCGTTCACTTCGTGGAAACGGAACAGAATCACCGGTGAAACGCGGACAAAAGAGTCTCTTCGGGAGGCCGATCCGATCGGCGCACTTCCCAAGGAGGTTCACACAAAGTGGTTTCAGCCTTACCCCTTGCCCTACCCGATGATGCGTTCGCGCCATTCGGCCCCGACGGGTTGAGCTCCGGCGACACCGCATGGG
Source organism: Mycobacterium sp. 852014-52144_SCH5372336 (assembly GCF_001665615.1). Taxonomy (NCBI): domain Bacteria; kingdom Bacillati; phylum Actinomycetota; class Actinomycetes; order Mycobacteriales; family Mycobacteriaceae; genus Mycobacterium; species Mycobacterium sp. 852014-52144_SCH5372336. Next base: position 427,799 of record NZ_LZSW01000047.1, on the reverse strand, counting down.
TGCTCACCGCCGCGGCGCTGGTTCTGTTCATGACACCCGGTCTCGCGTTCTTCTACGGTGGGCTCTCACGCCAGAAGTCGGTCTTGAACATGATGATGATGTCGTTCGGGACCATGGGCGTCGTGAGCGTCATCTACGTGCTGTGGGGCTACTCGATGTCGTTCGCGTCGGCGCACACCGGAAACAGCGACATCGCGGGCATCTTCGACAACCCGTTCTCGCTGTTCGGGCTGAGCCCGCTGCTGGAGACCAAGGAAGTGGACGGAATATCGCTGTACGTTCTCGGCGGATTCGGTTCGGTGCCGGCGATCGTCTGGGCGGGCTTCCAGCTGACCTTCGCGGTCATCACCGTCGCCCTGATCAGCGGTGCGGTGGCCGAGCGCATGAAGTTCGGCACGTGGCTGGTGTTCGGCGGGATCTGGGTGACGTTGGTGTATTTCCCACTGGCCCACATGGTTTGGGGTGGCGGCTTGCTGTCCGGAGCCGAGAACGGTATTGCGGCCAAGCTTTTCGGCGTCAGTGAGGAGGGCACCGCGAACGTATCCCCGATCGACTTCGCCGGCGGCACGGTGGTGCACATCAACGCCGGCATGGCCGCACTGGTGCTGGCGCTGCTGCTCGGTAAGCGGACCGGCTTCGGCAAGGTCGCCTATCGGCCGCACAACATTCCGTTCGTGATGCTGGGCGCGGCCATCCTGTGGTTCGGCTGGTTCGGCTTCAACGTCGGGTCCGAGGGCGCGGCCGACATGCTCGCCGGCCAGGTCTGGGTCAACACCACTGCTGCGACCGCCGCCGCGATGCTGGGCTGGCTGCTGGTGGAGCGGCTCCGCGACGGGCACGCAACCAGCGTCGGTGCCGCCTCGGGCGTCGTGGCCGGCCTCGTGGCCATCACACCGGCCTGCGGTTCGCTGTCGCCGATCGGGTCCTTGATCCTGGGCGTCATCGCGGGCGCGCTGTCGGCGCTGGCGGTCGGACTGAAGTACAAGTTCGGCTACGACGATTCGCTCGACGTGGTCGGCGTGCACCTGGTAGCGGGCCTGTGGGGAACGGTGGGCATCGGCTTCCTGGCGCTGGAGACCGGCCTGTTCTACGGCGGTGGATTCCAGCAGCTCGTCGTGCAGGTCGTCATCGCCTCGGTGGCGGTTATCTTCACCGGCATCATGACCGCGATCATTGCCTTTATCGTTAAGCCGTTGGGTTGGCGCGTTACCGCGGAGGACGAGGACACCGGCATTGATGCGACCGAACATGCTGAAACCGCTTACGAGCTCGTCTGATCGGCAACAATTTCCTCGGAAGGGATCCACTAAATGAAGCTGATTACAGCGATCGTCAAGCCATTCACACTCGAGGATGTCAAAACCGGGCTGGAGCAGACGGGTATCCTCGGGATGACCGTCAGCGAGGTTCAGGGCTACGGGCGCCAGAAGGGGCACACCGAGGTTTACCGCGGTGCTGAGTACTCCGTGGATTTCGTGCCGAAGGTTCGCGTCGAGGTTGTCGTCGAGGACTCCGCCGTCGACAAGGTGGTCGATGTCATCGTCCAGGCCGCACGGACCGGGAAGATCGGCGACGGCAAGGTGTGGGTGAGCCCCGTCGACACCGTGGTCCGGGTACGCACCGGGGAACGGGGAGCCGACGCCCTTTGAGCCGCTTGTAGAACTGAGAGTTCGTCTCCGTCCGATCACACACCGTGAGCAGTCTTGCAGGGGGAGAGGACGAGATGAGTGAGATGAACCCCGAACCAGCTGCCGACGAGCAGACTGCCGCCGCCGGTGCCCCTCAATGGGTGGCGCCGGCGGCGGGCTCGTCTCGTCCCGCGACGGACCTGTGCGCCGCGATCAAGCAACTCTTGACAGACGGTGCGCGCCAACTGGATTCGGCCGCCCTGCGACATGCATTGCAAGATCTGCACGAGTTCTGGCTGACCACCAAGGCCGCCGAGATCGGCATCACGCCCACCAGCGGCTTCGCCATCGTCGCGACCGGTGGCCTGGGCCGGGGTGAGTTCGTGCCGCACTCCGACCTGGATCTGATGCTGTTGCACGACAACATGCCAGACGACGTGGTCGCCCAGGTAGCCGAACTGCTGTGGTATCCGTTGTGGGACGCCAACATTCGCCTCGACCACAGTGTGCGGACCGTGCCCGAGGCGTTGAAGGTGGCCGGTGAGGACATCTCGGCGGGGCTGGCGATGCTGGAAGCGAGTCATATCGCCGGTGACGCCGACCTGTCCGCGCTGCTGATCGGGGGAGCCCGTCGGCAGTGGCGTACCGGAATCGCTTCGCGCTTCGACGAACTCGTCGAGCACACCCGGGCGCGCTGGCAGCGCAGCGGAGAGATCGCGCACCGCGCCGAGCCCGACCTCAAATGCGGTCGTGGCGGACTGCGCGACGTCCAGCTGCTCAACGCGCTGGCGATCGCGCAACTGGCCGACGGGTATCCCAACCACACGTTGGCGTCCCCGCTCGGGTCGTTGGGGCAGGCTCATCTGGCGTTGCTCACCGTACGGACCGAACTGCACAGGGTGGCCGGCCGCGGCCGCGACCTGCTGTTGGCCCAACACGCCGACGAGATCGGCGCGGCTCTGCACATCGGTGACCGCTTCGATCTGGCCCGGATGCTGTCCGATGCCGCGCGCACCATCAGCTTCTACGTCGACGCCGGTATCCGCACTGCAGGTAACGCGCTTCCCCGCCGTGGATTCGCGGCATTGCGCCGTCCCCCTCGTCGCCCTCTCGACGAGGGGGTCATCGAGTTCGCAGGTGAGGTCATCCTCGCGCGCGACGCGCGTCCCGAACGCGATCCCGGCCTGATCCTGCGGGTGGCCGCAGCGTCGGCGACGACGGGGCTGCCGATGGCGGCCTCGACGCTGTCCCGGCTGGCCGCAGCGGCCCCCGAACTCCGCACACCCTGGCCGCATCAGGCGCTCAAGGATCTGCTCGTCATGCTGGCCGCGGGGCCGTCGGCGGTCGACACGATCGAGGCGCTGGACCGCACCGGCCTGTGGGGGCGCCTGTTTCCCGAGTGGGGTGCGGTGCGTGACCTTCCTCCGCGCGATGTGGTGCACATCTGGACAGTCGACCGACATCTCGTCGAAACCGTGGCGCGGGCAAGCGCTTTCACCACGCGAGTGGCCCGTCCGGACCTTCTGATGCTCGGTGCGCTGTGCCATGACATCGGCAAGGGACGCGGCGGCGATCACAGCGTCATCGGTGCGGAGCTGGCCACCCAGATCGGCACCCGGCTGGGGATGTGGCCCTCGGATGTCGAGATCCTGTCGAAGGCCGTCCGCCACCACCTGCTGCTGCCGCACACCGCGACACGGCGCGACCTCCAGGATCCCAACACGATTGCGTCGGTGGTCGACGCTCTCGACGGCGATCCCGTCCTGCTGGAGTTGCTTCACGTCCTCGCCGAGGCCGATTCGCTGGCGACCGGACCCGGCGTCTGGGGGGACTGGAAGGCCTCGCTCCTCGGCGATCTCGTGCACCGCTGCCGGATGGTGATGGCCGGAGAGCCACTACCGCAGCCGGATCCCATTGATCCACGGTATCTTTCGCTCGCTGGACAGGTGGGTGTTCATCTGGAGCTGACACCGGGGGACGGCCCACAGATCTTCAACGTGACGGTCATCGCGCCCGACCGGCGCGGCCTGCTGTCGAAGGCGGCGGGCGTCCTCGCGCTGAACTCGTTGCGCGTCCATTCGGCCTCGGTGAACGGTCACGAGGGCTCGGCGATCAACACGTTCGTCGTCTCCCCGCATTTCGGCTTGCCCCCGGCGGCCGAGGTGCTGCGCCAGCAGTTCATCCTCGCGCTCGACGGTGAATTCGACGTGGCTGAGGCCCTGGATCGCCGCGAACGTGAGGCCGCGCAGCACGGCACGTCGCGCGCCGGCGAGGTCCCTGCCGCCGTCCCCATCAATCACGTCACCGCCCCGCCACGCATCCTGTGGTCTGAGGGCGCCCGGTCGGGCGAACTGGTCGTGCAGATCCGCAGCACCGACCGCGCGGGCCTGCTGGCCCGGCTGACCGCCGTGTTCGAGCGCGACGGCATCGACATCGCGTGGGCGAAGGTGACGACGATGGGCTCCTCGGTGGTCGACCTTTTCGGCATCACCGCAGACAAGGGCGTCTGCGACGAGATCGAACGCGACCTGTACGCGGTGCTGCCTGCCCCGCCGGCCCGCAAACCGGTGTCCGAAGCGAGCTGATCACGGCCGTTTACGCCGCGCACGCCCTGCTCGGGCGCGCCGCTGGCGGCTCCCATTAGGCTGGACGTCGTGTTTGAATCCCTGTCCGACCGGTTGACCGGGGCCCTGCAGGGCCTGCGCGGCAAAGGGCGGCTGACCGACGCCGATATCGACGCGACCACCCGCGAGATCCGGCTGGCGTTGCTGGAAGCCGACGTGTCGCTGCCCGTCGTGCGCGCCTTCGTCAACCGCATCAAGGAGCGCGCCCGGGGCGCCGAGGTGTCCGGCGCGCTCAACCCGGCCCAGCAGGTCGTCAAGATCGTCAACGAGGAACTGATCGGCATCCTCGGCGGTGAGACCCGCCCGCTGGCGTTCGCCAAGACGCCGCCGACGGTGATCATGCTGGCCGGCCTACAGGGTTCCGGTAAGACCACCCTGGCCGGCAAGCTCGCGAGATGGCTTCGCGTTCAGGGCCATACACCGCTGCTGGTGGCATGCGACCTCCAGCGTCCCGGTGCGGTGAACCAGCTGCAGATCGTCGGCCAGCGCGCCGACGTCGCGGTGTTCGCACCCCATCCCGGTGTGTCGGCGGACGGTGCGGCCGATGCGGCGCCGGGTGATCCGGTCGCGGTCGCGGCCGCGGGCCTGGCCGAGGCCAAGGCCAAGCACTTCGACGTGGTGATCGTCGACACCGCCGGCCGCCTCGGCATCGACGACGAGCTGATGAGCCAGGCCGCCGCGATCAGGCAGGCCGTCGATCCGGACGAAGTGATCTTCGTGCTGGACGCGATGATCGGCCAGGACGCGGTGACCACCGCCGAGGCGTTCCGCGAGGGCGTCGGCTTCACCGGCGTGGTGTTGACGAAGCTCGACGGTGACGCACGCGGCGGTGCTGCGCTCTCGGTCCGCGAGATCACCGGCGTGCCGATCCTGTTCGCCTCCAGCGGTGAGAAGCTCGAGGACTTCGACGTCTTCCACCCCGACCGGATGGCCAGCCGCATCCTCGGTATGGGCGATGTGCTGTCGCTGATCGAGCAGGCCGAGCAGGTCTTCGACGCCCAGAAGGCCGAAGAGGCCGCGGCCAAGATCGGCAGTGGCGAACTGACGCTGGAGGACTTCCTCGAGCAGATGCTGGCGATCCGCAAGATGGGCCCGATCGGCAACCTGCTCGGCATGCTGCCCGGCGCGGGTCAGATGAAGGACGCGCTGGCCTCCGTCGACGACAAACAGCTCGACCGGCTGCAAGCGATCATCCGCGGTATGACGCCCGAGGAGCGTGCCGATCCGAAGATCATCAACGGGTCGCGCCGGCTGCGCATCGCCAACGGGTCGGGTGTGACGGTCGGCGAGGTCAACCAGCTCGTCGAGCGGTTCTTCGAGGCCCGCAAGATGATGTCGCAGATGGCAGGCCAGATGGGGATGCCGTTCGGCCGCAAGAACTCTCGTAAGAACACGAAGAACAAGAAGAAGAGCGGAAAGAACAAGAAGTCAGGCAGGGGCCCGACTCCGCCCAAGGTGCGCAACCCCCTCGGCGCCGCGATGCCGGGCATGCCCGCAGGCTTTCCGGACCTGTCCGATATGCCCAAGGGTCTCGACGAGCTCCCGCCCGGACTGGCCGACATCGATCTGTCCAAGCTGAAGTTCCCGGGCCAGAAGTAGCGTGGAGCGCCCCGTTCTTCATGTCCGCGGCATCGGACTGCCCGATGAGCAACCCGTGGAGTGGTGGATCGACGGGGGTGTGATCAGCGGCGAACCGGTCAGCGGCGCGGAGACGGTGTTCGACGGCGGGTGGATACTGCCGGGGCTCGTCGACGCCCACTGTCACGTGGGTCTCGGCGATCACGGCCCCCTGGACAATCTCGACGACTGCATCGCACAGGCCGAGGTCGAACGCGATGTCGGTGCGCTGCTGCTGCGTGACGCGGGTTCGCCGATCGACACCCGCAGCCTCGCCGACCACGACGATCTGCCGGAGATCATCCGCGCGGGCCGCCACCTCGCCAGGCCCAAGCGCTATCAGCGCGGGTTCGCCATCGAATTGGACGACGAATCCGCGCTGCCCGAAGCGGTGGCCGAACAGGCGCGATTCGGCGACGGGTGGGTCAAGCTCGTCGGCGACTGGATCGACCGCGAGGTCTGCGACCTGGCGCCGTTGTGGTCCGACGATGTGCTCAAGGCCGCGATCGACGCCGCGCACGCCAACGGCGCGCGCGTCACCGCGCACGTGTTCAGCGAGGACGCGCTGCCAGGCTTGATCAAGGCGGGGATCGACTGCATCGAGCACGGGACGGGCCTGACCGACGACACCATCGACCTGATGGTCGAGTACGGCACCGCGCTGGTACCGACGCTGATCAATGTCGCCAACTTCCCGGGTATCGCCGACGGCGCCGCGAAATACCCGACGTACGCCAAGCACATGCGGGACCTGTACGAGAAGTGCTATCCGCGCATCGCTGCCGCCAGGGAGGCAGGGGTCCCGATCTATGCGGGCACCGACGCGGGCAGCATGGTCGCCCACGGCCGCATCGCCGACGAGATCGACGCGCTCACCGATATCGGGATGACGCCGACCGAAGCCCTGGGGGCGGCGTGCTGGGCCGCCCGCGAGTGGCTCGGCCGGCCGGGCATGGAGCACGGCGCGCCCGCCGACCTGGTGTGTTACGCCGACGATCCGCGCAAGGGCGCGGCCGTCGTCAACCGCCCGGATCTGGTGCTCCTGCGCGGCCGCACCTTTCCCTGAGCCCGCGAGCGGCACCGTCCCCTGAGCTCGCGAGCGGCACCGTCCCCTGAGCTCGCGAGCGGCGCCGTCCCCGCGAGCGACCGTGTCTGTACACGACACACCGGGGTAATCGCTACATTCGCGGACGCTCGTGGCGCACGAAAGTCCGTGTAGCGCTCAAGAATTGCGGCGTGTCGTGCGCAAACACGGTCGCTCGCGCGGGTTCAGGGCTGGCTGAACCCCCAGTCGAACAGTTTGATCGCCTGACCGTAGAGGTCGCCGGTGCCGTACAACTGCGCGACCACCAACCGGCGGTTGCCGCGTTGGGCGGCGGCGGCGAAGGTGTTACGAGCCAGGTTGGTGTAGCCGGTCTTGCCGACGAGCGTGCCCGGATATCGCTTGAGCAGCTGGTTCTGGTTGGTGATCGTCTTAGGACCGTTGTCGGTCGGGAACAACGACGACGGCTGGCGCACGATCGCGGCGAACACCGGATACCGCAGCGCATGGCGATAGATCTGCGCGAGGTCGCTGGCGGTGGTGAACGACTCCATGCCCGGACCGTCCAGCCCTGACGGCGACGACGCACGCGTGCTGCGCGCGCCCAGCGACTGCGCCTTGGCGTTCATCTTCGCCACCGCGACGCGGTAACCGCCGAGGCCGTCGGCGAGAACGTTGGCGGCCTCGTTACCCGAAACCAACATCAGCCCGTCGAGCAGTTGGCGCACAGTGTAGGCGCGCCCGGCTTTGACTCCGGCGCAGGAGCATTCGACGTCGGCGGCCGCCGGCCTGGCCGCGATCGCCGCGTTGAGCGGAAGGTGGTCGAGTACCACCATCGCGAGCAGCGCCTTGATGGTGCTTGCGGGCGCATGCGGCTCATAGGGATTGCGCGAGGCCAGGATTCGGCCGGAATCGACGTCAGCGAGCACCCAGGCCTGCGCCGGCCCGTCGGGCAGCGCGACGGCGCCCGACGGTTCGCCTCGCGGTTGAGATGATGCGGGCGCGGCGACGCCGATGGCCAGTGTCATTGCGCAAGTCAGCGCAATGGCCAACGCAGCCAACATGCTTCGCATGGTCGCCGAGCGTATCGGCGGGGTTCCCCGTCCCGGTCTCGGATGTGTTGCGATTCAGCAACTCATCCGGTGATCACAGCGCGCCGATCGTGGCGCCCGGACTGAGCGCGAAACCCCAGTCGAACAAGCTGGAGGCCTGATCCCAGTAGGTCGGCTGACCGGGCTTGTCCATGCCGTACATCAACGCGACGACCAAGCGGCGACCGTCGCGTTGCGCAGCGCCGACGAAGGTCTTCTGGGCGCGGTCGGTGAACCCCGTCTTCCCCCCGAGCATGCCCGGATAGCGCTCGAGCAGTACGTCCTGGTTGACCAGGACTTTGTCACCGTCCTTGGTGGGGAAGACTGCCGTGGGCGCAGCGGTGATCGACGCGAACACCGGGTTCGCCATCGCGGCGCGGAAGATGACCGCCAGATCGTGCGGCGACGACCACATGTCGATGCCGGGGCCGTCGAGGCCCGACGGCGACGCCGCGTTGGTGCCGTGGGCACCGAGCAGGGCGGCCTTGGCGTTCATCTTCGTCACGGCGACGTCGTAACCACCGAGCATGGTGGCCAATGTGTTGGCCGCGTCGTTGCCTGAGACCAGCAGAATCGCGTCCAGCAGTTGCCGTGTCGTGTAGACCATGCCCGGCGTCACGCCCGCACAGTTGCACTCCACGTGGGTGTCGGCCTCGTTGGCGACCACGGTGGCATCAAGCGGCAGTTCGTCGAGCACCGTCAACGCCAGCAGCACCTTGATCGTGCTGGCCGGCGCGTACTGGCCGTACTCGTCGCGCCCGGCCAGCACCGCACCGGTGTCCATATCGGCGAGCACCCATGCCCGGGCCGGGCCCTCGGGTATCGGTACCGAACCCGACGGTTGGCTCACGCCGACGGGCGCGGCGGTCGCGACGGAGGTCCCGAAGGCCACCAGGCACAACACAGTGGTCAAGCAGATCAAGAGCTTCCGCATGGGCAGGCAGCCTAGTCGTGTTCAATCGACGCATGTTGAGCCTCGAGGAGATTTCCGACCGCTTCGAAATACAGCAGCTGTTGATCGACTACTCGACGGCCATCGACCAGAAGCGATTCGACGACCTCGACCGGGTTTTCACCCAGGACGCCTACATCGACTACCGCGTTACCGGCGGCATCGACGGCCGCTTTCCTGAGGTCAAGACGTGGCTCAAGGACGTGCTGCCGAACTTCCCGGCGTACTACCACATGCTGGGCAACGTCGATATCCGCGTCACCGGCGACACCGGCTCATCGCGTGCGATCTGCTTCAACCCGATGGTGATGGGCGGCGAGGGTCAGATCTACTTCGTGGGGATCTGGTACGTCGACGAGTTCGTGCGCACCGCCGACGGCTGGCGCATGAGCAAGCGGGTCGAGGAGAAGTGCTTCGACAAACTCGTCTGAGCGCTCGCGGCGCGGATTTTTGCCGGTCGCGGCTGTTCTGGCACAATGGGCGGCTGTCTGCCGCGGGACCCGTTTCGAGCGATTTCGCCGGGCGCTTCTGCGGCGGTCACACATGCAAGGCAAAACCGGGCCGAGGCAACCCGCCTCGATCGCTGAATTGCCAGCGTGGCAATCACAGGAGAAGACGTACCACCATGGCTGTAAAGATCAAGCTCGCGCGGCTCGGCAAGATCCGCAACCCCCAGTACCGCATCACCGTCGCCGACGCGCGCACCCGCCGTCAGGGCCGCTCCATCGAGGTGATCGGTCGCTACCACCCGAAGGAAGACCCCAGCCTCATCGAGATCAACTCGGAGCGGGCCCAGTACTGGCTCAGCGTCGGCGCGCAGCCGACCGAACCGGTGCTCGCGTTGCTGAAGATCACCGGTGACTGGCAGAAGTACAAGGGTCTGCCCGGTGCGGAAGGCACGCTGAAGGTCAAGGAGCCCAAGCCTAGCAAGCTGGATCTGTTCAACGCGGCGCTCGCGGAGGCCGAGGGCGGTCCGAGTACCGAGGCCACGCAGCCCAAGAAGAAGAAGGCGCCCGCAGCAAAAAAGGCAGCCGACAAGGCCTCAGACGAGTCGGATAAGAAGGCGGTCGAGGCCGAGGCCCAGGCCGATCCGGCGCCCGCCAAGGACGAGTCCGAGCCCTCGGCTGAGGGCGAGGACGCCACCGTCGCCGGCGCCACCGAAAGCTGAGTCAGGCCGTGAGTTCTGTCGTCGTCGACGCGGTCGAACACCTCGTGCGCGGAATCGTCGACAACCCCGACGACGTCCGCGTCGACATGGTGACCAGCCGGCGTGGTCGCACCGTCGAGGTTCATGTTCACCCCGATGACCTGGGCAAGGTGATCGGCCGCGGTGGGCGCACCGCGACCGCGCTGCGCACACTGGTCGCCGGTATCGGCGGTCGCGGTATCCGCGTCGACGTGGTGGACACCGACCAGTAGTCGGTCATCATGGACCTCGTTGTCGGGCGCGTGGCCAAAGCGCACGGCATCGCCGGTGAAGTGGTGGTGGACGTCCGCACCGACGATCCCGATGCGCGGTTTGCAGCCGGGACGTCGTTGCGCGGGCGACCCGCGAAGGGCGGTCCCGAGCGCGAGTACAGGATCGAGTCGGTCCGTGAACACGGCGGCCGTCTGCTGGTCCGGTTCGACGGCATCGACAACCGCAACGCCGCCGACGCGCTGCGCGGAATCCTGTTCCTCGTCGACTCGCAGGAACTGCCACCGATCGATGACCGCGACGAGTACTACGACCATCAACTCGAGGGCCTGCGGGTGCGGACAACAAACGGCGACGACATCGGCACCGTCACCGAGGTGCTGCATACGGCCGCCGGTGAGCTGCTAGCGGTCCGCGCTGAGGAACGCGAAGTTCTGGTGCCGTTCGTCAGCGCGATCGTGACGTCGGTGTCGTTGGCCGACGAGGTCATCGAAATCGACCCGCCGGACGGCCTGCTGGAGATCTGAGCGATGCGAATAGACGTTGTGACGATCTTCCCGGCCTACCTCGAACCTCTGCGGCAGTCGTTGCCCGGCAAGGCTATTGAATCCGGCATCGTGCAACTGGAGGTACACGATCTGCGCCGCTGGACGCATGACGTGCACCGCTCGGTCGACGACGCGCCCTACGGCGGGGGACCGGGGATGGTGATGAAGGCGCCGGTGTGGGGCGCGGCACTCGACGAGATCTGTTCGGAACAAACGCTTCTGGTGGTGCCGACGCCTGCGGGACGACTGTTCCGGCAGGCCGACGCCAGCGCATGGGCAACCGAGAAACACCTGGTGTTCGCATGTGGACGCTACGAGGGAATCGACCAGCGCGTCGTCGAGGACGCGGCGCGCCGCATGCGCGTCGAGGAGGTGTCGATCGGTGACTACGTGTTGCCCGGGGGCGAGTCGGCGGCACTGGTGATGATCGAGGCCGTCGTGCGGTTGCTGCCCGACGTGCTCGGCAATCCGCAGTCACATCAACAGGATTCACATTCCGAAGGCATCCTCGAGGGTCCGAGCTACACCCGGCCGCCCAGCTGGCGGGGCCTCGACGTACCCGATGTCCTGCTCTCCGGCGACCACGCCAAGGTCGCCGCATGGCGTCGCGAACAAGGATTGGAGCGCACCCGCGAGCGTCGACCCGACCTGCTCGACTGAGCGCCTCAGGTGACGACTTCGACAACTCCGTTCAGATCCATGATGCCGAGTTCGACGACGAGGGCAGGCTGACGCCGGCCGGCCTCCTCCCGGAATGCCCGCAACGCCCCCGACAGCATCTCTGTCTCGTACACCTTGTCGGTCAGCACCCTGTCGCCGTAGGCCACTGCCGCTGCGCCGCAGTCGCGGTGTGCCATACCGATCAACCGCGTCAGCCAGTGCAGGTCCACCGAGATCGCGAGGTTCTCCCAGAACGTCTCGTGCCAGCCGGCGAACGCCGGGGCCACCGCGCCGACCGGCCCGCCGGCGAAGGCGAACTGGCTGTAGTTGTTCTGCCACCCGCGGCCGGACATGTACTTCCACGTTTCGGTGGTGAACCGAGGGTCGATGCATTTCATCAGCATCGCCTCATAGCCCTGATCGAGCTGACCCGCCGCTTGCGGCGCGGTGGCCATGGCGGCGGCGCCCAGCCCGAATGCACCGAGTGCGGCCCGGCGCGAGATGGTCGGCAGATGCCCAGCTGGAGTCATCAACGCAGCGTGCCGGATTCTCGCGGCGCGAAGTGCCCTTTTCGCGGTTCTCGGCCGACTTTCGTCGAACTTGCTACGCCGAGACTAGATTCGGCCGCCGGGGAACATGGTCTTGACCGCCTGCGTCATCGTGTCGCGTGCGGTGGCGTCGTCGGCGGGCTGCATCGATGCGATCGCCATGACGAATCGACGATCGGTGCCGATCGCCCCGGTGGACCAGTGCACCCAGTTTCCGCCGTTCCAGCAACAGAACCAGCCCTGCTTGACCGCCACCCGCTCCTCGTAGAGCCCTTCGGGGATGCCGAACCGCTGCGGGTAGACACCGCCGGGCATGGTGCCGTCGGGCGCCGTCGGAGTCGACCTGGCCAGGTTCGACACGATGACGTCGGTCTTGTCGGGGGGTAGGCCGCCGCCGCCCGAGAGCAACTCTGAGTAGTACCGCACCAAATCTCCCGTGGTGCTCAAGGTGTTGAACCAGCGGCCGTTGTACGGCGTGCTGGTCGCGCGCAGGCCGTACCGCGCGGTGACGCGCGAAACGATCTCGCTGCCGCCGCCGCGATTCCAGAAGATCTCGGCCGCGCTGTCATCGGATGACCGCAGCATCGCATCCAACGCCTTACGGTCCTCGGGCGGGATTTCGGTCTTCCCCTGCGATTCCTGCAGCAGCAGGTCGTCGGCGATGAACAGCTTGACCACCGACGCGATCGGCATCGCTTCGTTGTTGCCGTTGGACACAAAGGTTCCGGTACTGCGGTCGAGCACGGCGACGGAGAGGTCGGCACCGGCCTCGGCGGCCTGCTCGGTGGCCTGGCGCGTGCGGGCGACGAGCCCGCCGAAGGAGGCGGCGGGCTCGTCGGGCCGGGATTCGGGCAGCGGTCCGGAGCCGCCCTGCGGCGCGATGACGGTCGATGGCGCGTCGTGTGCTTGCGTCTCGTACCCAGCGACGACCACGATGGCAGCGGCGGCGATTGCGATCGTCTTGACCAGCAAAGACGGCCGCCGTTGCATGACCCTCCTCAAATGGCCCGGATGAGAAAATCGGGGCCCGCCGCGTCGCTTCGGCCCTGGTGTCAACCCTAATCACTGGCTACCCGGGGCGCCTGTCCAGGTAACGTCGGGAGGCGCGGACCGACGGACCCGGTGCGATTTCGCTGGATCAGGTCTCATCTGGCACAATTGAGCAGTTGTCTGTGCAGGACCCGGGAACGGCTCGTTCCGCCCGCTGCGAGATACACCCCGATTCGCCCGATCAGATCGGCTCGGCAGGCCATGTCACGGCGTCCACGTGACTGCAGCGCCCGCAGCCGCCAACCGCAAGGAAGTGTCACCGATGAACACGCTGGACTTCGTCGATCAGACATCACTGCGCGACGACATCCCGGATTTCGGTCCCGGCGACACCGTCAACGTGCACGTCAAGGTCATCGAGGGCTCCAAGGAGCGCATCCAGGTCTTCAAGGGTGTGGTCCTGCGTCGCCAGGGTGGCGGTGTCCGGGAGACCTTCACCGTGCGCAAGGAGAGCTACGGCGTCGGCGTCGAGCGGACCTTTCCGGTGCATTCGCCCAACGTCGACCACATCGACGTTGTGACCCGTGGTGACGTACGTCGCGCCAAGCTGTACTACCTGCGTGAGCTGCGCGGCAAGAAAGCCAAGATCAAGGAAAAGCGCTGACGTCCCGGTCGGCTGTCGACGCCGGGGCTTGATCCTTGGAGCGCGAGCAGCGCGGGGCTGAGCACGGCGCTGGCTACCCTGATGCGGTGACCGGTTCCTCAGAGCCCGACGAATCATCAGCCGAGCACCGGCCCGAGACCGCCGAGCCGGACAGCGAGACGGAAAAGCCCAAGAAAAAGGGCGGTGCGCTCCGAGAATTCGCGATCCTCATCTCGATCGCGCTCGTCATCTATTACGTCATGCTCACGTTCGTCGCACGGCCGTATCTGATTCCGTCGGAGTCGATGGAACCGACCCTGCACGGCTGCCCTGGCTGCACCGGCGACCGGATCATGGTCGACAAGCTGACCTACCGGTTCTCGTCACCCGAGCCCGGCGACGTCGTCGTTTTCAAGGGCCCGCCGAACTGGAACATCAACTACCGGTCGATCCGCTCGGACAACACCGCGATCCGATGGGTGCAGAACGCGCTCTCGGTCGTCGGTTTCGTCCCGCCCGACGAGAACGACCTCGTCAAGCGGATCATCGCGGTGGGCGGCCAGACGGTGGAATGCCGAGCGGCGACCGGGTTGACCGTCGACGGCAAGCGGCTCGACGAGCCGTACCTGGACCCCGAGACCATGCAGGCGGACCCCGCGATCTATCCATGCCTGGGAAATGAGTTCGGGCCGGTCGAAGTGCCTGAAGGCCGGTTGTGGGTGATGGGGGACAACCGCACCCACTCGGCTGATTCCCGCGCGCACTGCACCAACACCCCGGCCGACGCCCAGAAGGGTCTGCTGTGCACGGGCGACCCGACGGCGGGCACCGTCCCGGTGGACAATGTCATCGGAAAGGCGCGGTTCATCGCATGGCCCCCCTCCCGTTGGGGTGGCGTGGGCAGCGAGAACCCGCAGACGTAAACGCCAGACGCACTAGGAGAGCTGTTCTTGCCGGCGACATGGCCTCCGCGCACTGTGATCCGGAAATCCTCGGGGCTGCGCACCCTGGAATCTGCGCTGTACCGCAGCGGCCTCGGGCCGGTCGCCGGCGTCGACGAGGTCGGCCGCGGCGCGTGTGCGGGCCCCCTCGTCGTCGCCGCCTGTGTTCTCGGCCCGAATCGGTTGGAGAGCCTCTCGGCGCTCGACGATTCGAAGAAGCTCAACGAAAAGGAGCGCGAACGCCTTTTTCCCCTGATTCGGCGTTACGCCCTGGCTTACCACGTGGTGTTCATCCCCTCCCATGAGGTCGATCGCCGCGGCGTGCATGTGGCCAACATCGAGGGCATGCGCCGCGCGGTCGCGGGCCTGTCCGTGCGACCGGGCTATGTGCTGTCCGACGGTTTCCGCGTCCCCGGGCTGCCGGCGCCGTCGCTTCCGGTGGTCGGCGGCGATGCGGCCGCGGCGTGCATCGCGGCGGCCAGCGTGCTGGCCAAGGTCAGCCGCGACCGTCTGATGGTGAAGATGGAAGCCGAACACCCTGGGTACGGCTTCGCGCTTCACAAGGGCTACAGCACGCCGGCGCACAGCGCGGCGCTGGCCGAGCTGGGGCCCTGTAGCCAACACCGGCACTCGTTCATCAATGTGCGCCGGGTGGCCACGGCGGCAGGAATCAGAGTGGTGACCGAACTGGTTGACTCCCGTCACGTGGGTCCACCGGAGCAATGTGACGAAGCGGGATAGGGGACAATGGGAGCCAACAAGGGGGCAGCGACCAAGATGAAGGACAGCTGAGCGATGAGTGCCGAGGATCTCGAGAAATACGAAACCGAGATGGAGCTCTCGCTCTACCGCGAATACAAGGACATCGTCGGCCAGTTCAGCTACGTGGTGGAGACCGAGCGCAGGTTCTACCTCGCCAACAGCGTCGAACTGGTGCCGCGCAACTCCGACGGAGAGGTCTATTTCGAGCTGCGGTTGGCCGACGCCTGGGTGTGGGACATGTACCGGCCCGCCCGCTTCGTCAAACAGGTCCGCGTGATCACCTTCAAGGACGTCAATATCGAAGAGGTCGAAAAGCCCGAATTGCGGCTCCCGGAATAGGCGGGGCGCCTCGATCGCGCCGCGTCGATCAACTGACGCTTGCGACAGTAAGTAGTCGCCCGAAATACCAACACGTTTCGCGCCGAATCACAGGGGCCGGCCTTTCCAAGACTGCCCGTCTCTATTCTCGTAATAATTGCCATTTGGCTTCGCGCGGCGTCGGTCGCACGGCACGATTGAGTCGCATCGTCGACGACGCGTTGTATCCGTCGACTTGTCATTGCGCTGAATAATGCCCGCGGTGGGCCTAATCATTGTTCCATGCAAGCCCAACGGTCGCCTACCTGACAATCTGGTCACGTACGTCACGAGCGCGAGACAGATAACACCGAAGTGTCCCATTTCTGCCTGTTGAAGTGCAGTGAACTGTGTGTCATTCTTGTACAGCAAACAAATATTGGCCTTGCCGCTACCGGGGAGAGGATCTGCGACTAAGAAAATCCGCTTGATAACGGGAGCGATTGACCCAAAGATATGTTCCGGCGTAAAGTCCTGCACCGTCCTCGATCGCACACTGGGGGGAAAGCGGGCTTGTCATACGATCGGCGGGGTGCGGTGCGGAGCGCCTCGGGCATGAGCGCGGGAGCGATCGGTGAAGCGTTATCTGCTGCGCCCGCTCGTCGGATTGGCGTCGATCGCCGCACTCGTGGCGGTGTTCGCTTTGGCGGCGAGCCTATTTCGCGGCGACTTCGCCGATACCGTTCCGGTGACCGTGATCTCGCAGCGCGCCGGCCTGGTGATGAATCCCGATGCCAAGGTCGAAATCCGTGGCGTCCAGGTGGGACGGGTAGAGGCGATCGAAGAACTGCCCAGCGGTGAGGCGGCACTGCATCTGGCGATGGATCCTTCGCGGCTCGATGCGATTCCGGCCAACGCGCTCGTCGACATCGCGTCGCCAACGGTGTTCGGCGCCAAACAAGTCCAATTCGTCTTTCCCGAAGAGCCGTCACCCCAATCGCTGCGCGCCGGTCAGGTGATCGAGGCCCAGCATGTGATGGTCGAGGTGAACACCGTCTTCGAGCAGCTGACCTCGGTGCTGTCCACGATCGAACCGGCGAAACTGAATGCCACGCTCGGTGCGATCGCCCAAGCCGTATCCGGTCGTGGACAGAAGTTCGGCAAGATGCTTTCCGACCTCGACTCCTACCTCGCGACGCTCGAGCCCAGCCTGCCGGCGCTCAACCGCGATCTGGAACTGGCTCCCGGAGCGCTTCGCGCATACGCAGACGCGTCAGGGGATCTCGTGTCGATCGCCGACAACGCGGCGACCATCAGCGAGTCCATCGTCGACAAACAAGACGATCTCGATGCGGCGCTCGTCAGCGTGATCGGGCTCGCCGATGTCGGCAACGAGGTGATCGCGCAGAACCGTCAGGCGCTGACCGACGTCGTGCGGCTGTTGGTCCCGACCACATCATTGACCAACGAATACAACCAGGCGTTGTGGTGTGCGCTGGCCGGCATAGTCGAGTCAGCGCATTTCCCACCGTTGAAAGCGCCGGGCGTCGAGGTGCTGGCCGGCTTCCTGTGGGCGCAGGAGCGGTATCGCTATCCTCTGGATCTGCCCAAGGCAGGCGCCGAGGGCGGTCCGCAGTGCACCGGGCTGCCGAAGCTGCCGTTCGAGACCGCCGCACCGTATGTGGTGGCAGACACCGGTACCAATCCGTGGCGACGTACCTATCCGGGCATCGTCCTCAATGCCGACATCATCAAGCAGATCATGTTCCCCGACACAGAAACCGCTGGGCCGCCCCGTAATACAGCACAGATCGGAATGCCGGGATGAGGCGTTCGCTGCGGCCGACCGTGGTCAAGTTCGGGCTTTTCGCGCTCGTGATGACGTTGCTTACCGCATCGCTGTTCTTCATCTTCGGTCAATACCAAACCGGGAGCACCAAGGATTACACGGCGGTGTTCGCCGACGCCTCCCGGCTAAAAACCGGACAGTCCGTGCGGGTGGCCGGGATGCGGGTCGGCACGGTCAACAGCGTCAAGTTACGCCCCGACAAAACCGTGCTGGTCAGCTTCGACGCCGATCCGAATGTACGCATGACCACGGGCACGCGAGCCGCGGTCCGGTACCTGAACCTGGTCGGCGACCGATACCTGGAGCTGATCGAGGGGCCCGACGGAACACCGATGCCACCCGACTCACAGATTCCGGTCGAACGGACCCAGGGCGCCCTTGATCTCGACCTCCTTCTCGGCGGCCTCAAACCCGTTATCCGGGGACTCAATCCGGAGGATGTGAACGCCTTGTCGGCGTCGCTGATCCAGATCTTCCAGGGGCAGGGCGGCACCCTGCAGTCGCTGCTGAACAACACCTCCGGATTCACCTCAGCCCTTGCCGAGCACAACCAGACGATCCAGGCGCTGATCGACAATCTGCGCACCCTGCTTACGACCCTGAATCGCGAGGGGGACAAGTTCTCGGGCACGATCGACCGCCTGGAGAAGCTCGTCACGGAGCTTGCGGCTGAACGCGACCCGATCGGCACAGCGATCGAGTCGCTGAACAACGGCTCGGCGTCCGTGGCCGACCTCCTCAGCGATGCGCGCGCGCCGCTGGCGGGCACCATCGATGAGCTTGCCCGATTGGCGCCCAACCTCGACTTCCAGAAGGACCGGATCGACACGAGCCTGCAGAAGGCGCCCGAGAACTACCGGAAACTGGTCCGTACCGGGTCGTACGGAAGCTTCTTCAACTACTACATCTGCGAACTCAAGTGGCGGGTGACCGACCTGCAGGGCCGCACCGCCGTCTTCCCCTGGCTCAAACAGGAAAACGGGAGGTGTGCCGAGCCCTGATGCTGAAATACCGTGGCAGACAACTCATCCGCGCCGGAATCCTCGGCGTGGTGCTGATCGTCCTCGTCATCGCCGTCGGGCTCGCTCCCGAACGACTGGTGTCATGGGCGACCGCGGTGCGGTATCAGGCGCAGTTCACCGACGCCGGCGGGCTGGCGGCGGGCAACGACGTCACGATCTCGGGGATCAAGGTGGGGACCGTCTCCGGCGTTGCGCTCCAGGGGCGCAACGCGCTGGTGACGATGGTGGTCGACGGCTCGGTGTCGCTGGGGTCGGACACCACCGCACACATCCGGACCGGAACGCTGCTGGGCGAGCGGGTCGTGACCCTGGAATCGAAGGGCGAGGGGTCACTGCACCCGATGGACGTGATCCCTGTGTCGCGCACCGCATCCCCGTATTCTTTAACCGAAGCGGTCAGCGAGCTGACGAGCAACACCGCGGGCACCGACACCGCGTCGTTGAACCAGTCCTTGGATACGTTGGCCGCGACCCTGGACCAGGTGGCGCCGCAGCTGGGCCCGGCGTTCGACGGGCTGACCCGGTTGTCAAGGGCGATCAACGACCGTGACGAAACGCTGGGGGATTTGCTCGCAAACGGCGCCGATGTCACCGAGATCCTGTCGGACCGCAGCCAGCAGGTGAGCACGCTGATTCTGAACGCCAACGACCTGGTGTCGGTGTTGTCGGCGCGGCGCTACGCCATCGTCGAACTGCTCGCGCACACATCGGCGTTATCCAAGCAGCTGTCCGGCCTCATCGCCGACAACGAGAAACAGCTCGCCCCCACATTGGAGAAGCTCAACGGCGTCACCGAGATCCTGGAGCGCAACCGCGACAACATAGCCAAAGCGCTTCCCGGGCTGGCGAAGTTCCAGATCACGTTGGGCGAGACGATCGGTAACGGTCCCTACTACCAGGCCTACATACCCAACATCTTCTTCGGTCAGATTTTCCAGCCGTTCTTCGATTATGCGTTCGGGTTCCGGCGCGGGGTCAACGCCGGCCAGCCGCCCGACAATGCCGGGCCGCGCGCCGAGCTTCCGTTCCCGTACAACGGAATTCCGATGCCCCATGAGCAGTGGGGTCCGGGGCGATGAACAACATCTGGGTGAAGCGTTCGCTTGCTGTGGCGCTGGCGGTGGCGCTCGTCGGGGGAGCCGTGGTCCTGTTCCGGCAGACCGTGTTGCGGCCCACGACCATCACCGCCCACTTCACCACCGCGACCGCCATCTACCCCGGTGACGAGGTCCGTATCGCCGGCGTCAAGGTGGGCTCCATCGAATCGATCAAACCGGTCGGCACGCAGGCCGAGATGAGGTTGGTCGTCGACCACGGCATCAGGGTGCCCGCCGGCGCCAAGGCGGTTATCGTCGCGCAGAACCTGGTCTCGGCGCGGTACGTCCAACTGACACCCGCCTACGAGTCGGGGCCGATGATGGCCGACGGTGCCGTTATCCCGTTGGACCGCACGGCAGTTCCGGTCGAGTGGAACGAGGTCAAAGAGCAGCTGATGCGCCTGGCAACGGACCTTGGCCCCGCCGAGGGTATGTCGACTGGTTCGGTCGGCAGGTTCATCGACAGCGCGGCCGGCGCGCTCGGCGGCAACGGCGACAAACTGCGTCAAACGCTTGCGCAGCTTTCGGGTGTCGGTCGCATACTCGCCGACGGCAGCGGCAACATCGTCGACACCATCAACCACTTGCAGACGTTCGTCACCGCGCTGCGCGACAGCAACGAGCAGATCGTGCAGTTCCAGGACAGGTTCGCGACGTTGACCAGCGTCGTCGACGACAGCCGATCCGATCTCGACGCCGCGCTGAAGAACTTGTCCGACGTCGTGGGCGAGACGACCCGGTTCATCAGGGGCAGCCGAGACCAGACCGCCGAACAGATTCAGCGACTGGCCAACGTCACCCAGAACCTCGTCGACAATCGCATGGCACTGGAGAACGTACTGCATATCGCGCCGCACTCGATCGCCAACGCGGTCAACATGTTTGACCCGCGTACCGGCGCCGCCAGCGGTGTGTTCGTGCTCAACAACCTGTCGAATCCGGTGTGGGCCTTCTGCGGCATGATCGGGGCGCTCCAGAACGTCACCTCGCCCACCACCGGCAAGTTGTGCGCGCAGTACCTCGGGCCCGGCCTGCGCACGGCGAGCATCAACAACGTGCCGTTCCCATTCAGCCTTTTCTTGACGTCGAACCCGCCCCCGTACATGCTGCGGTATTCCGAACCGGAGCTGATGCCTGGTGCGGGCGGGCCGCCCGACGATCGGCCCGAGCCCCCGCCCGCGGTGTCGGCCTACACGGGAATCGGCGACGTGCCGCCGCCCCCTGGCTGGGGTGCGCCACCGCCGCCGCCGGGCATGCCGCCCGCACCACTCGCGGCGCCTGCAGCACCCGGTCCGCCGACACTGCAGGACATGTTGTTGCCCGCCGAGCGGCCCAACCCGCAGGCTCCGGCGGTGCCGTACTTGCAGGCGCAGCCGGCGGGAGCGCCCCCGGTCCCACACGGTGGAGCTCCCTCATGACGGCTCGTCGGATGGTGGCGGTCGGCCTGAGCATCCTGCTGACGGTCACCGGTTGCTCATTCCAGGGGGTCAACTCGCTGCCCCTGCCGGGCGCGGTGGGCCGAGGGTCGGATAGCAACGTCTACCACGTCGAACTTGCGAATATCGGGACCCTCGAGTCGAATTCGCCGGTGATGATCGACGATGTCGTGGTCGGCAGCGTCGGGAAGATGACGCTGCACGGCTGGCACATCGACCTGGAGGTCTCGGTCAAGCCCGAGGTCGTGGTGCCCGGCAACGCTGTGGCCACGGTGGGGCAGACCAGCCTCCTGGGATCGATGCACGTCGCGCTCGACCCACCGCCCGGCGACGAACCGCGCGGCAGGCTCAGTCCCGGCGCCACCATCGCTCTCGACAGGACGTCGACCTATCCGTCGACGGAACAGACGCTGTCGTCCCTGGCGGCGGTGGTCAACGGCGGGGGACTGGGCCAGATCGGCGACATCATCGTCAATTTCAACACCGCGCTATCGGGACGTCAGGGAACGGTGCGCGACTTGATCACCCGGCTGGACACCTTCGTCGGGACCCTGTACCAACAGCGCGACAACATCATCGCGACCATCGACGAGCTGAACAGGTTCTCGCAGCGGTTGGGCGATGAACAACGGCTGCTCACCCGCGCGCTCGACAAGATTCCGCCCGCGCTCGACGTCCTGATCCGGGAACGGCCCAACTTCACCACCGCGCTGAATCGGTTGGGGCAGTTCAGCGATACGGTTTCCGGCTTGATCAACGACACGCAGGCCGACCTCGTGACGAATCTGCAGAACTTGGAGCCGACCCTGCGCGCGCTCGCCGACGTGGGCGCAGAGATTGACACGGCGCTGGCTGCCTTGCCGACGTTCCCGTTGAGCCAGAACTTGATCGACCGCGGGGTGCGCGGTGATTACGTGAATCTCTTCGTCACGGTGGACTGGACGAACGCGCGGCTCAAGCGTGGATTGCTGCTCGGCACCGCGCTCGGGCAGAACCGTGCATCGTTGATTCCCGCGCCGGATGACCCCGGATACGACGCGTACTACACCAAATTCCCACTGGGCGTAGGCACCTCGCCGCCCTTCGGCCCGATTCCCAATGCTGCGCCCGCACCGTGGGAACCGGGGGGTGGTGGCTGATGCTGCCGCGGGTGGTGCGCATCCAGCTCGTGATCTTCTCGATCGCGTCGATCATCGGCGTGGTCGCAATGGTGTTCGCCTACATGCAGGTGCCCACCCTGCTGGGCATTGGGAAGATCACCGTCACACTGGAGTTGCCGTCCTCCGGTGGGCTCTACCGGTTCGCCAACGTCACCTATCGCGGGGTGCAGGTCGGCAAGGTGACCGAGATGGACGTGTCCCGCACCCAGGCCACCGCGACGCTGCGGCTCGACACCTCGCCGAGAATCCCGTCCGATCTGCAGGCCGAAGTGCGCAGCGTGTCAGCCGTCGGCGAGCAGTACGTCGAGCTGCTTCCGCGCACCGAGTCGCCGCCGTATCTGGAAGACGGATCGGTGATCGCCATGTCCGACACCACGATTCCGCAGCCGGTGAGCCCGATGCTCGAGCAGGTGAACGCCCTGATCGCGAGCATCCCCAAGGGTCGCCTGAGCGAATTGATCGACGAATCGTACAAGGCGTTCAGCGGAGCCGGCTTCGACATGGGTTCGCTGGTGGACTCGTCGGCCACGCTCTCCGAAGCCCTGAACGAGGACCCGTCGCGCTCGGCGAGGTTGGCCGAAGACTCGGTGCCTCTGCTGGATTCGCAGGTCCGCTCGACCGACTCGTTGCGGGTGTGGGTGCGAAGCCTCGCCGGGATCACCGGTCAGGTCGTGGCCAACGACCCGCAGCTCCGCACACTGCTTGAGGAGGGCCCCGCCGCAGTTGATGAGGTCGCCGGCCTGCTCGAGCAGATCAAGCCGACACTGCCGGTGCTGCTGGCCAACATGACCACCATCGGTCAGGTTGCAGTCACCTACCGCCCCTCGCTGGAGCAGGTGCTTGTGCTGTTGCCGCCGTTCGTGGCCAACGTGCAGTCGTCGGCTCCCCATAACAATCCCACCGGCATCGCCCTGGGGGACTTCCGTATTCAGATGGCCGACCCCAACCCGTGCACCGTTGGCTTCCTGCCACCCTCGCAATGGCGGAGCCCGGACGATCAGACCACGGTCGACACGCCGGACGGGATTTACTGCAAGCTGCCGCAGGATTCGCCGATCGTCGTACGTGGTGCGCGCAACGCGCCGTGCATGGGGGTTCCCGGCAAACGCGCGCCCACCGTCGAGCAGTGCTACAGCGACAAACCCTACGAACCGCTTGCGATGCGCCAGCACTCGCTCGGGCCCTACCCGATCGATCCCAACCTGATCGCGCAGGGAGTGCCGCCCGATGATCGGGTCACTGCCGACGAGAACCTCTTCGCCCCGCTGGAGGGCACGCCACTGCCGCCGGGTGCGGTGCCGCCGATCCCGCCTCCGCCGCTCGCAGTCGGAGCGCAGATGCCGTCGCTGCCTCCGAACGCAATCCCGCCCCTGGTGTCGCAACCGGTAGATCAGCAGGGCGCCGTCGGTGCACCCGCACCGCACGCGGCGATCCCACACGGGCCACCGCCGCAAGGCCCGCCTCCGCCGGATGATTCGCCACCTCCGCCCGGGACGGTGCCCGCAACACCGAGTTCTGCTACCACCGGTGCGGCGGACGGACCATCCGTCGCCATCACGCACTACGACCCGCAGACCGGCCAGTATGCAACGCCGGACGGAAACGTCGGCCGCCAAACCGATCTCGTGCAGAGCCCGAAGTCGTGGCAGCAGTTGATTTACGAGGGAGAGCAGTGATCCGGGCGTGGACGATCGCGGTGACGATCATCGCGGCGGTCCACTTCGCGCCTCACGCGCAGGCGCAGAACGAGGTCGCGATCAACGGCGTCTTCACCGCGTTCTCCGACGGCCGGTGGGCGACAACCAACGACTCGCGCCACGACGAGGCGAGCGTCACCCAGACGTGGACCATCACCTCGACATGCACGACGTATCAGGATTGCACTGGTCGGGTCGAGAGCGATCAGGGTTGGAGCGCGGATCTGGTGTATATGAGCGGCCGGTGGAAGGTGACCAGGACCGTGCCGGACTGGGAACCGTGCATCGACGGTACGGCCTACCCGGGCAAGCAGTCGTGGGTGTTCTGGCTCGGTTACCCGCAGGATCCCAACAAGTACACCGGCTGGGACAAGACCGAGGGCCCCAGCGGCGCATGCGGATTCAACAAGGTGCTCGACATCGAGATGCCGTTCACCCTGACCCGCGTGGGTTGAATGCGTGCCGCGGGATCGTCAAGGGTAGCTCGACCGAGCTGAGCAGACCCGGTTGTGCGGCAATGACATACGGCACCGCATTGACGACACGCATGGCCGTGGCGACCATCGCGCCCGCGCCCGAGGTCATGCTCTCGATGGCCGCGTCCTTGCGGTCGCGGACGGTGGCTGCCATCGTGCACTCGATGTCGGGCTGACCGGTGATCACAATCCGATAGCCGAGCGCATTCGGCAGTGTCGGCCAATGCGGTGCCACATCCGGCGCCAAGCGGGTGACGTGTTCGATCACGATCGCCTCACGGCCGTCGACGATGCCGATGGCCTGCATCCGAAGGGCTCCGCACGTGCCCGCCTCCACGGTGCCCATCGCCACCTCCAGCGTCCGCTCGGTCACTGCGCGGTCGAACGTCTCGCGCACCTCTTGCACCTCGACGCCGAGTGCCTCGGCGACCATGCGGATCTGCCCCTGCCATTCGCCGGCGATGGCGCCGGGGAAGGAGATCCACGGCTGGTAGTCGAGTGGCCGCCCGAATCCCAAGGCGTCGCCCATGATGTCGGGTACGCCGTAGTCGTCGTAGAGGCCGATCTCGTAGGCGTGGATCTTCTCGATCTGCGAGGACTGGGTGCTGAGCACAAGCGGTAGGTAATCGGCGACGAAACCCGGTTCGATGCCCGAGGCGTACAGCGAGACCTGTCCCTCCTTGGCAGCCGCGGCCAGTTGGTCCCGCCACTCGGCTGGCTCGTAGGCGTGCGGATTGACAAGGTGGGTGGTGCTCGTCGTCACCACGTTGATCCCGGCGTTGAGCAGCTTGACATAGTCGGGGATGGCGAGCGCGTCACGTTCGGGCCCGCTGGCCGCATAGACGACGCAGTCGGGCCGCAGCCCGATCAACGCATCGGCGTCCGTGGTGGTGGCCACCCCGATCGGCTGTCCGTTGGCGAGTTCGCCCGCGTCCATACCGTCCTTGTCGGGGGAGTGCACCCATACCCCGACGAGCTCCAGGTCGGGTCGCTGGGAAATCGCGCGAATCGCAATGGAACCGATTCCGCCGGTCGACCAGACCACCACGCGGTGTTTGCCTCCGGTCATCGATCCTCCTCGGAGAGCGCGACGGGGGCGAGATCCATGTCTCGCGCAGGTCTGAGAATAGCATCCACTATTAACGGCAACCAGAACAAAAATTAGGTTAGAGTCGGTCGTCGTGGATCCCTCGGCCTTCTTGCGGCGCTGATGTTCACGCTTCGTTTCGACATGCGCGCACCCGCTGCCGGCGCGCCCGCAACCGACCTCTATGCGTGCGCTGTGCAGATGTGCGAATGGGCCGAGACGCGCGGGGCGGTCGTCGCCGTGCTCTCCGAACATCACGGCACCGAGGACGGGCATCTGCCGTCACCGCACCTCCTGGCGTCGGCGATTGCCGCGCGAACCACCCGGCTGGCGATCATGCTGGCCGCCGTGCCGATCACCTTCTGGGACACCGTCCGGCTGGCCGAGAACATCGCCGTGCTCGACATCATCAGTCGCGGCCGCGTCTCCTATGCGTTCGGCATCGGGCACCGCGCCGAGGAGTACGAGCACTTCGGTGTGGACATGAGCCGGCGGGGCGCGGTCGCCGACGAGTCGCTGGCGCAGCTGTTGCGACTGTTGACCGGGGAGCCGATCGACATCGACGGCCGCCGCGTCCAGGTCACGCCGCCTCCGGCGACTCCCGGCGGGCCGTACCTGCTTATCGCCGGCGGCAGCAGGGCCGCCGCCCGTCGCGCCGCGCGGCACGGGCTCGGTTTCATCTCCCAGGTGGCTTCTGAGGAGTTGAAACGGTTCTACGAGAACGAGTGTCGTGACAACGGATTCGAGCCCGGCCTCATGCAGTTCCCCGGCGAGGGGGCGCCGACGACCGTCTTCGTCGCCGACTATGTGGACGCGGCGTGGCAGGAGTTGGGGCCGTATTTGCTGCACGACGCGGTGATGGCCGCCTCCTACCGGCACGGCGACGATTCGGTGGCGAGCATCTCGAGGGCGCAGAGCGTGGCCGAACTGCGAGAACCGGGCGGGCCGTACCGCATCTTCACGCCCGAGGAGGCCGCCGCGTATGTCGAAGACGGCACGCCGCTTCCGCTGCTTCCACTGTGCGGCGGTTTACCGCCCGAGCTGGCTTGGCCCTATCTCGAACGCGCCGCGACGGCGGCCGCATCTACTTGACCCACAGGAGAATCCGTGACAACACCGCTGAGGACCGTCGTCTGGTCGACAGGAGGCGTCGGATCGATCGCCATCGACGCAATCCGGGGCAGGCCCGACCTCGAGCTGGTCGGGGTGTGGGTGCACTCCGAGGAGAAGATCGGCAAGGACGCTGGGGCCTTGGCCGGTGGTGATCCGATCGGGGTGGCAGCCACCAATGACGCAGACGAGTTGGTCGCGCTGCAACCGGACTGCGTGGTGTACGCCGCGAGCGGACCGGAACGCGACGCGGCGGCGGTGCCCGATTACCTGAAACTCCTCGAGGCCGGGATCAATGTCGTGTCGACGTCGTCGACCACCTTGATCTATCCTCCCGCCTATTACTCACCGGAGTGGCGCGACCAGATGGAAGAGGCTGCGAAGAGAGGCGGCGCGTCCTTCTACGCCTCGGGGATCTTTCCCGGCTTCGGCTCCGATCAGCTCGCGCTGGTGCTGGCCACGCAGTCGAAGCGGATCCGCTGCTTGACCGTCACCGAGGTCGCGCTCAATGACCACTACCCGGTGGCCGATGTGATGATGAACGGCATGGGCTTCGGACGCCCGCTTGATTTCGAACCGCTGCTGAAGACTCCGGGATTTATCGAAATGGCCTGGCGGGCACCGATCCACCTGATCGCGGCGGGTCTCGGCGTCGAGGTCGAGGAGGTCCGCGGCAGCCTCGACCGCCGCGTCACCGACAGGGACATCGAGGTGGCGTTCGGCACGATCGAGGCCGGGATGTGTGGCGCGGTGAGCACCAGGGCCGCGGGTGTGGTCAACGGCCGGGAAGCCATCGTCGTCCAGCACATCATCCGGATGGCACGCGACGTGGCGCCGGACTGGCCGACCTCGGAGTTCGACGCCACGTATCGCGTCGACATCGACGGTGATCCCGACATCCACTGCGCGATGAACCTCGGCGCCGCCGAGGGCCACGGCGCGGGGCATGCGGCGATGGCCGCCACCGCGATGCGCGTGGTCAACGCGATTCCCTACGTGGTGGCGGCTCCCGCCGGTCTGCTGAGTTCGCTGGACCTGCCGAACACGTTGCCCCGGCACGCGTTCGGGTGAGCAGCGCGAGTCAGCGATGTTCTCGATCCGATTCGACATGCGGGCACCGCGTTTCGGTGCGGCGACGACCGACCTGTATGCGGCGGCAATCGACATGTCGGCGTGGGCCGAGCAGCACGGATGCGTGGCGGCGGTGCTGTGCGAGCACCACGGATCAGAGGACGGCTATCTGCCGGCACCCCTGATGTTGACATCGGCGATCGCGGCCCGTACCGAGCGATTGGCGCTCAGCGTGGTCGTGATACTGCCGTTCTACGATCCCGTCCGGCTGGCCGAAGACGTTGCGGTGCTCGACATTCTCAGCAACGGCCGGGCTTCGTATGTATTCGGGTTGGGCTACCGGCCCGAGGAGTTCGAGCACTTCGGTATCGACCGGTCGCGCCGGGGCGCGCTGGCCGACGAGAATCTCGACTTGTTGCGGACGCTGCTGACCGGCCGGCCCACCGTGCACGACAACCGCCGCATCATGGTGTCACCGCCACCGTGCACTCGCGGCGGGCCGACTTTGATGTGGGGCGGTGCAAGCCTTGCGGCGGCGCGCCGCGCCGGACGTTACGGTCTGGGTCTTCTGGCCAACGGCAGCGTGACCGGTATGCGGGACGCGTACGAAACCGCGTCACGCGAGCACGGGTACGAGCCCCGCGGTGTGCTTCTGCCCCCGCCCGACACGCCGACGGTCACCTTCGTCGCCGACGACGTCGACGAGGCGTGGGAAGAGATCGGCGAACACCTGTTTCACGACGCCCAGATGTATGCGCGGTGGAATCCGGACAACCACGCTTCGGCGGGCATCTCGGCGGCTCGCGATGTGGAGGAGTTGCGTCACCACTACACTTCGCACCGGATCATCAGCTCCGAGGAGGCGAGCGAAATCATCCGCGGAGGAGGGTTTCTCAATCTGTCACCGCTGTGCGGCGGTATTCCACCCGAGATCGCGTGGCCATATCTGAGGCGCGCCGCTGACGCGGCAGCGACCCCGACGATGACAAGGGAGAGCAGCAGATGACCGATACCAACACCGTCGATCTGTACTACGACCCATTCGATTTCGACATCGACGACGACCCGTACCCCATCTGGAAGAGGATGCGCGACGAGGCGCCGCTCTATTACAACGACAAGTACAACTTCTACGCGTTGAGCCGCTACGACGACGTCGCCAAGGGGCTACACGACTGGGACACCTACCGTTCGGGCAAGGGCACCACGATGGACGTCATCATGAGCGGTGTGGACGTACCGCCGGGCGTGATTCTGTTCGAGGATCCTCCCCTTCACGACATTCACCGACGGGTGCTGTCGAAGGTCTTCACCCCGCGCCGGATGGAAGCCATCGAACCCCTGGTGCGCCAGTTCTGCGTGCGTGCGCTCGACTCCCTTACGGGTGCTTCCCGTTTCGACGTGATCGGCGACTTCGGGGCGCTGATCCCGATGCGGACCATCGGTTACCTGCTGGGTATTCCGGAGCAGGGACAGCAGCAGATTCGCGACAACACCGATGCGTCGATTGGGTTGAAGGAGGGGAGCTTTCAGTCAGTGTCGGCGGCGACGTTCGAGAACGCCTACCAGCTGTTCGCCGACTACATCGAGTGGCGGGCCGAACATCCGTCGGACGATCTGATGACACAATTGCTCAACGCCGAGGTCGAAGACGACGGTCAGGTGCGGCCGTTGTCTCGGATCGAGGTGATGACCTACACGAGCATGATCGCCGGTGCCGGCAACGAGACGACCACCAGGCTGATCGGTTTCATCGCTCAGATGCTCGCCGAGCACCCCGATCAGCGACGCGAACTTCTCGACGACTTCTCGCTGATTCCCCGGGCGATCGAGGAGGTGTTGCGCTACCAGGCGCCGTCGCCGGTGCAGGCCCGATATGTCGCCCGCGACACCGAGGCTTACGGGCAGGCGATCGCCGAGGGCTCGGTGATGCTGCTGCTCAACGGTTCTGCCAACCGCGACGAACGGCGCTACCCCGACGGGGAGAGATTCGACATCCATCGCGGCGGATCGCATCTGTCGTTCGGGCAGGGGCTGCACTTCTGCCTCGGCTCGTCGCTGGCCAGGATGCAGGCCAGGGTCGCACTCGAGGAGATGCTGCGCCGGTGGCCCGAGTGGGAGGTCGACTACGCGGACGCCGCGATGGCCCACACGTCCAGCGTGCGAGGCTGGGGCAGGCTGCCGATCATCGTCGGCTAGCGTCCTCGGCCGTCGCGCGCGTGGTGACCCCGCGCAGCAGGGTGTCGCGGACGTGGATCTGCGACGCGCGGGGGCCCAGATCGTCGAGCAGGTTCTCCGGGATCCACGAGACCCCGATGACGACGCGGGCCAAAGTCTCGTTCGACGGTGCGTCGATCGCGATCTCGCCGGCGCGGATCCCGGCGGTGAGAAGGGATTTCATCTGGCGGACGCGTTTGGTGAACAACCATGCGATGTTCGGGGTGTCCGGAGGAGACTGTCGCATCCATGCCAACTGGATCCGGAACTCGTCGCCGAAGTGGGCGAGCGCGTTGGTGTGGATCCAGCTCAACGCATCGAGTTTCTCGACCGCCGATGCCTCGGACCGCAGCACGCTCGTCCATCCCACCTCGGCGACCTTCTCGCCGAACGACTGCATGATCGAGGCCAGCAGTTCCTCTTTCGACCCGATCAAGCGGTACACCGTTCCGGTGCCGAGTCCGGCGGCCGATGCAATGTCGCGGATCGTGGTGACCTCGTAGCCTTTTCGCCCGAATTCGGCTCGGGCGACCGCGCGCACGTGTGAAGCCTTGTCGTTGGGCGCGTTCTCATCCTCCTCGATCCACGACTTCACCGCGTCGTCGGCGGCGATGAACGCGGGGGAGCGATCGAGTTCGGCGTCACTGGGCGGGACGGTGGCCAGTCCTTCCAGCAGGATCCGGCACAGCGTGGCCGCGACTTTGTCGGCGCCTGCGCTGTGCCGGATGACATCGAGTCCGACTTGGCGCATCGACTGGACGATCCGGTCGGCAAGGACCGGCAGGTCGACGTCCGGGCGCAGATAACCACTCCACCGCGCGGCACGTAGCGTCTGCACCATCGCTTCGAGGATCTTCGCCGGGCGCTGTTGGGCCAGCGCGGCCAGTTCCGGATTCGAGGTCGGTGTTTCGTAGAACGTCATCTGCAGTGCGGCGCTGTGGGTCACCGCGCACTGGGCGATCGCGGCGCCCAACTCCACGATCCGGTCGAACGCCGACAGTGGGGCGGGGTCGTCGAGCCGATCGAGGGCTTGATCGGCGATGCGATCGAGGTCCTCGTGGTATCGCCGAAGCAACTCGACGAGGATCGCTTCCTTGGACTCGAAATGGTGATACAGGCTGCCGGGCAAGATGCCTGCGGCGTCGGCGATCTCCTGAAGTGACGTACGCAGCCCGGACGTGGCGATCAACGACGCTGCGGTCTGCAAGATTTCGGTCCGCCGGGTGCCGTCATCGTAGGAATGGCCCGCGTGCTTCGCGAGGTCGGCCTTCGGCGTCACACGACGCCCCACGACACCTCCAACGCCAGGCTCCCGTCCACCTGTTTGGTCGAACCGACCCAAAGTTTGGTTAACGCTACCAGAACTGGGCCACCGGGCGGGGTTC
Source organism: Mycobacterium sp. 852014-52144_SCH5372336 (assembly GCF_001665615.1). NCBI lineage: Bacteria > Bacillati > Actinomycetota > Actinomycetes > Mycobacteriales > Mycobacteriaceae > Mycobacterium > Mycobacterium sp. 852014-52144_SCH5372336. Next base: position 396,432 of record NZ_LZSW01000047.1, on the reverse strand, counting down.
CGAGGTGGAAGCGCCGGTAGCGGGCCGGCGGTCACGAGCTGGATGGAATGCGAGCGGGGTTCAGCGGGCGCTCGTAGGAGATGTCGCTTCGGTCATGCGCGACGGTGAGGATGTCGGCGAGAAAGCCCATGGTCTCGTCGGTGATCAGCGTCGTTCCCTCGGTGTGCCATTCCACGACGCAGACCCGCGCGGCGATGGCCCAACGGCCGTCCCGGCGCTCGAGCCGGTCGATGTAGCGGCCGCCGTTGACGGTCAGGTGGTTTGCCGGGGCGCGGTCGGTGCCGACGAACAGATAGTACGTTTCGGCGTGCGCCTGGTCGCCCGTGATGTCCGCGGTGTGGTTCAGCAGGTAGTGCTGATAGCGGGATTGTGTCTCGTGGTACGCGAATGCCCATTCGATGAAGTCGTCGACGGGGCCCACGAAACCGATGTGCTCGTCGACCGCGCCGTCGTGGTAGGCCGAACGCACCAGTTCGCGGTCGCGTCGATCCATCCCGCGGGCGTACCGCTGCATGCAGTCGAAGATGTCCGCCCGGTCGCACAACGCCTGCAGCCTCTCGTTCACAGCGGTGTTCCCTCCCAGGTGTCCACGGCGACCACCTCGGCGATCGGTCGGCGTTCGGCCGGACGGAATCTGACGCCGGGCCGCAGCCGGCCGACCGGCAGAAGGCAGCCCTGGACGTAATTTTCCGGGATGCCGAGCAGATCGCGGACCGCTGCCTCGTGGGTCAGATGCAACGTCGTCACGCAGGTTCCGTAGCCGCGCGTGTGAAGCGCCAGCGCGAAATTCCAGACGGCGGGGAAGATCGAACCGTACAGCGTCGCCTGGTAAAAGGACTCGTCGCCGTCTACGCGCGGCAGATACGGTTCGTAGCAGGGGATTACGAGAAGCGGGACCTTCGCCATGTTCTCGACCAGCCACTCGGTCGAGGACAGGATTTTCTTGCCCGGGGTATCGGGCGGCAGCAGGTCGGCGACCAGTTGCCCACCGACCCTCTGCAGATAGGCGTCGCGGTAGAGGTCGGCGAGGCGCGCGCGGAGTTTCTCGTCGAATACGGCCACCCAACGCCAGCTCTGTTGGTTCGAGCCGTTGGCGGCATGCATCCCGATCCGCAGGCAGTCCGCGATATCGCGACGATCGACGGGCGCGTCGAGGTCCAGTGATTTGCGCGCCGACCGGGTGGTCGTGAGGAGCTCGTCGATGTCCATGGGTGCTCCCTACGCTCGGTCTACGCGCCCGACGATAATGTGGAACAGATCTTTGGTCAACGATGTCGAGGCCCAGTCGAGCCGTGACATTCAGCCCGACATGCCGAGGCGCCCGGTCACCGCGAACACCTCGTCGTAGATCGATCCCGGAACGGTGAACGGCTCGGTGGCCGCGACCGCCTCGAGGTGGCCGGCGATGTCCTCAGCCGTCGGATCACCGTCCCGTGGTGCCAGCCAGCCCTCGCTCAGCCCGATGAAGACCCTGGCGAACCGGCCCGCACATGCCGAGAAGTTCTGATGGCTGACATCGCAGGCCCGGCTGGCCAGGTACACCACGAGGGGAGCGACGAGCTCGGGACGGATGGCGGCGAAGAAGCCGTTGTCCTCCAGGGCTTTCGGGTCGCCCAGCGTTTCGGTGACCATCCGGGAGATCCCGAAGGGCAGCACGGTATTGGCGCGAATCCCGTGCGGTTCACCCTCGAGCGCGATGACATTGTTAAGGCCGACAATGCCGGCCTTGGCCGCGGCATAATGCGCCTCCAGGTGCTGACCGAACACGCCCGCCGACGACGCGATGAAAACGAACCGCCCGTAGCCCTGCCCCTTCATCACCCGGTAGGCGGGCTGCGACAGGTAGAACGCACCGTCGAGATGAACCGAAAGCATGCGTCGCCAGTCGACGGGAGTCAGTTCGTCGAACGCGATGGAGTTGAAGATGCCCGCATTGCTGATCACCGCGTCGAGCCGGCCGAACGCGTCGACGGCGGTTCGGACGATCGCCTTACCGCCCGCCGGGCTGTCCACCGAGTCATAGGACGCTACGGCCGTGCCGCCGGACGCGGTGATCTCCTCGACCACCTGATCGGCGACCGCCGTGTTCCGGCCGTCGCCATGCATGGTTGCGCCGAGGTCGTTGACGACGATCGATGCTCCGCGCCTCGCCAACTCGAGCGCATACACACGGCCGAGCCCGCGGCCAGCCCCGGTGACCACGGCGACCTGCTCGGCGAAATCGATCATCGTTCCTCCGGCGATTGACGGCGGTCCGGTCGGACTCTACGTTGGAACAGATATTTGGTCAACGAGAAAGGGCGCGCTCGATGACGAGCGAGGACGCCGACAGCCCCAGGCGTTTGGCGCTGCTGGCCTCGGCCCTGGCCGGCCGCACGGTAGCGGTCGCGCCTGCCGCACCGGGTGAACCGGCATGGACGGACGGCGTCACGGTGTTCGTCGATCCATCCGCCGGCGCGGACCGCCAACTCGAGGCGGTCACGGTGCAGGCCTCGCTGCTGGCCAGTGGAGGCCTGGAAACGGAGGTGGTGCGCAAACTCGTCAGACGGCCGGCCCTGGCGCGCCGGTACCTCGCGGTCGAGGGTCAGCGAGCGTTGTCGGTCAACGACGACCTGCTGCCGTCGGGTGTGCGCCGCCTTGTCGACTGTGACCTCGCCGCCCGCGCGGATTCGGCGGTCGGTTCGTTGAAGGTGGCGGGGCAAAGTCGTGACATCGCCGATCCACCCGCGGGGTTCGGCGTCATCAGGGCGCAGAAGCTGTTGGCCAACCGCGCCTCCGCCGCCCAGGTGGAATCGGCCGGCGGGCACGTCCCTCGGCGCGAGGCGAACAAGGAACTGGCCGACCTCGACGACGGCGATGACGACTTCGACGACGGCGAAGACATGATGGATCCCTTCACGAGTCCTGTTGGTGGGGGCGGTGCGCTCGGCAGGCTTCTGAAAAGGATGACAAAGAGTGTCCGCAAACTCTCCGGTGCGGGCACGCCGGGCGCGGATACGCCAACCCATCGCTCCCGCAGGGGATTTCGTGGCGCAGGTGCGGTGACCTCGAGTGCGGCCGGTGCGGTGGACTCCGACGGCTGGGAAGCCTCCACAACCGGGGGGCGCACGTATGACGAGTGGGACTTCCAGCGACGCGGCTACCGGCCGGACTGGTGCACCGTGGTGGAGATCGACGCACCGATTGAGAAGGGGGAAGCGCTGGTTCGCCCGGATGTCCACGCCTTGCGCCGCCCCCTCACCCGCCTGGGTATCGGGCTGGACCGGTGTCACCGGCAGGTCCAGGGCGACGATATCGACGTCGATGCCGCGGTCGAGGCGCGCGTCGAAACCCTGGCGGGTTCGACGCCCGACGAGGCGGTCTACCTCGACAATCTGCGAAGGCGTCGCGATTTGGCCGTACTCGTCCTGCTCGACGTCTCCGGTTCGGCAGGTGAATCGGGCACTTTCGGCCAGACCGTGCACGAGCAGCAGCGTACGGCCGCAGCGGCGCTGACCGTTGCCCTCCATGAACTCGGAGACCGTGTCGCGTTGTACGCCTTTCAGTCACAGGGCCGCTCGGCCGTTCATCTCGTGCCGGTCAAGCGCTTCGACGATCACCTCGACGCGATGGTCATGCGCCGCCTGGGCAGCCTCACCCCGGGCGCCTATTCACGGCTGGGGGCGGCCGTTCGGCACGGTACGGCGGTGATGACGGAGAAGGCGGGCACGTCACGACGTCTGCTGGTCGTGCTGTCCGACGGCTTGGCCTACGACCACGGCTACGAACGGCGCTACGGTGCGGCCGACGTACGCCGGGCGCTGGGGGAGGCCCGGCGGGAGGGTATCGGCTGCTTGTGCTTGACGATCGGCGCCGCCACCGACTCCGGGGAGCTGGCCATGGTGTTCGGCAGCGCTGCACACGCGTCGATACCCAAGCCCACGCAGCTGGCCGACGTAATCGGTCCGCTGTTCCGCGCGGCGCTGCGCACCGCAGACCTGCGCCGGCGCGTGTCGACTGCGTCTGCATCTTGAACCAAACATCTGTTCCGCGCTAGGGTCCTAAGCGAGTTCGAACCGAAGGGAAGCCATGCAGGTGAAGCCACCGCGGCCCTACTACGTGCCCGTCGCGAACGAGGAGCAGGTCTTCAAGGCCGCATACAAGCAGGGGCTTTCCATCGCACTCAAGGGCCCGACGGGCTGTGGCAAGACGCGGTTCGTCGAGGCGATGGCCCACGACCTGGATCGTCCGCTGATCACCGTCGCCTGCCATGACGACCTGACCACCGCCGATCTCGTCGGCCGGTTTCTGCTACGCGGCGGTGAGACCGAGTGGGTCGACGGGCCCCTGACCCGTGCGGTCCGCGACGGTGCGATCTGCTATCTCGACGAGGTCGTCGAAGCCCGCCAGGACACCACCGTCGTGCTGCACCCGCTGGCCGACCACCGCAGACAACTGCCGATCGAACGGCTGGGGGTCACGCTGGAAGCGGCGCGGGGGTTCTGTCTGGTCGTCTCCTATAACCCGGGCTACCAGAGCGTGCTGAAGGATCTCAAGGACTCCACAAGGCAGCGGATGGTTGCGATCGAATTCGGTTTTCCCACAACAGACGTCGAAGAGAAGATCGTCGCCAGCGAAGCGGGCATCGCCCACGACCGCGCCGCGGAGCTGGTCCGGTTGGGCCATGCGATCCGGCGGTTGGAGACGGGGGGACTCCGCGAAGTCGCCTCGACGCGGGTACTGATCGCCGCGGGCCGGCTGATCGGCGAAGGTCTGACCCCGCGGGACGCCGCACGTGCCGCGATCGCCGGCCCGCTCACCGATGACGCCACCGTGACCCGTGGTTTGGTCGAGATGATCGACGCGTACTTGGTCGACCAGGCGCCGGATGATTGACCCCGATCATGACCCTCGCTACTGTCTGAACAAATATTAGGTTTCTATGACGGAGGTGGCATGTCCTACGAGAGCACCGCGGAACCGATCAAGTTCGGGTACCTCATGGACTTCAAGCTGCCCGACTTGTACCCGCAGGAGATGAAGGAAGATCTGTCCAATCCGTTCGAGCTGATCTTCGCCGAGGCGGTTGAGAACGGCGTGATCGATCGGCCCATCGAAATCATCTACAAAGAGGTCGAGGGGCTGCCGAAAGGTTCGGTCAAAGCGGTGATCGACGCCTTCGGCGAACTCGTCGACGAGGGGTGCCTCGCGGTGTTCGGTCCGCACATCACCGACAACTGCGTGCCGACCCGCGAGGCCATCGAGGAGCGGTTCCGGGTGCCCGCGCTCAGCGTCACCGGCAGCGACGCGTGGTTGGGGGAGTGGACGTTCGCGTTTCCGCAGGGGTCTTTGACCGACGAGCCGATCTTCTGGGCGGACCTTCTGGCCAAGGGCGGACACCACGAGGTAGGCGTCCTCATGGAGCAGTCACTGGTCGGCGAGACATACGTGAAGAACTTCCGGAACGCGTGCCGTCGCAAGGGGATCCGGATCGTCGCCGAAGTCGCGATCGCGCAGACGGCCCAGGATGTCTCGGAAGCGGTGCGGACTCTGTACGAAGCCAAGGCGCAGGCCGTGGTGCACGCCGGTTTCGGGTTCGGCATCGTGTTCGTCAACCCTGCTCTGGAAGAACTCGGCTGGGATCCACCGCGCTTCACCAGCACGGCTTTCCAGAACGCGTGGATCAACCCGATCATGTGGAACGCGTTCATGGGGTGGACGGGCGTCGACCAGTACGACGAGGGCAACCCCGTCGGCCAGCGGTTCCTCGACAAGTACCAGGAGAAGTTCGGCCGCAGGCCCGAATACTGTGTGCCCGTGGTGAACTGCGACGTCGCCACAGCGTTGCTCCGTGCGTGCAGCGATGCGCATCCGCTGAGTCCGCGCGGTGTCAAGGAGGCCTTGGAACGCGTCAAGATGATGCCCGCGGCCGCGGGGGCGCCGGGGACCCGCGTCTCGTTCGGCAACTGGACGCGCCGGGCGTGGATGGGCGCCGGGTATCTGGTCGCCCGAAGGCTGGACGCCGACGGCGTCAACTCTCATCTCGTCGACCGCTTTGGTGAGGAGTGAACCGTGACCACTGAAACGCCGAAGGCCGAAGCCACCTCGCCGGCCTCTCCGGGGCCGACGAAACGGTCCTGGCTCGGGCCGTCGATCTCGGTGGCGGCACTCCTTGCCGTTGCCGTGTTCTTCGCCGTCAACACCCGTAAGGGTCCGGGGTCCCCACGCATCGCCAATCCCGATGTCGAGGGGACACCGCGGCCCGTCGAGGTGCTGTTCGGGTGGAGCACGTCCACCTGGGTGGTGATCCTCGAGACCTTCACCGTCATCACGATGGCCGTCATCATCACCTTGTGGGTGGTGCACTGGCGACGAAACCCGCACAACCCGACGTTGCTGATGGCACTCGTCACGTCGTTGATCGTGTGGCAAGACCCGATCATGAACTGGTCGCCGTTCGCGGTCTACAACCCCCAGCTGGCGCACCTGCCCGAGGACTGGCCATTGGTGTCGCTGTCACCGACGGTGGAACCGTTCGTGGTCCTCGGCTACGTGATGTTCTATCTCGGGCCCTATTTCCCGGCGATCTGGATCTTGCGGAAACTGCAGGCGCGCAGGCCTGTCGAGTCATTCGTGTGGCGCCATCCGCTGATCAGCCTGGCGGCCATCATCTTCCCTATCGGGGTGGTGGTGGACGCGGCGCTCGAGATCACCCTGGTGCGCACCGGCATGTACATCTATTCGCAGGTGCCGCCGTGGGCGTCGGTGTTCACCGGAGACACCTATCAATTCCCGTTGATCTGGGAAGTGGTGGCGGTGACGTTCGTGATGATCCCCGCCGGTGTGCTGCTCTACCGCGACGACACCGGTAAGTCCGTCGCGGAGAAGCTTGCTCAGCGGGCGCGGATCTTAGCCTCGAGGCCCAGGCTGGGCACCTTCGTGGTGATGTTCGTGATCATCAACGTCGCCTATTTCTGTTACGGCGGGCTTTTCGCGATCGTGAAGGCGACCAAGATCTCCACGTCGGTGGCCTGCCCGTGGCCGTATCCGGAAGTGAAGGTCTATGACCCGCAGGGCTTCTACGAAGCGAACGGCCAACCGGGTCCGTACTCAGTCGGAATCATGTCGACCTGGATGAGCGGGCAGCCCGACGGGCGCCCGGACGTGGAACTGGGTGAGAAGAGCAACCGGTGCGCACCGGACGCCCAGGATGGGTGATGAGCGCTTGCGCGAAGAACAGACAATGAGGGCTGAGCGCAGCGTCGTCATCACCGGCGCCTCGCGGGGGCTGGGGTTGGCATCGGCGTCGCATCTGTACCGGTGCGGCTGGCGGGTCGTCGCGGCCATGCGGTCCGTCGATGCCGGCATGCAACGGCTGCGTGAGGCGACCGGCGCGGTGCCGGACGATCCGAACCTGATCGGTGTCACGCTCGACCTCACCGACACCGCCTCGATCGAGGCGGCGGCCAAGTCGATCGAGGAGGCGGTCGGCGCCCCGTATGCGCTGGTGCACAACGCCGGCATCTCGGCGGCCGGAATGGTCGAGGAGACACCGGTGAATCTGTGGGAGCAGATGTTCGCGACCAACATCTTCGGTCCCGTCGGATTGACCAGGGCGTTATTGCCGTCCATGCGCGAAGCCGGCTGCGGTCGCATCGTGCTGGTGTCGAGCCAGGGTGGTGTGCGCGGAATGCCTGCCACCGCACCGTATTCGGCCGTCAAGGGCGCGTTGGAACGCTGGGGTGAGTCGATGGCCGCCGAGATCGCGCCATTCGGCATCGGCGTCACGATCCTGGTGACCGGTACCTACGACACCGAGATCATCACCGATGCGGGAACCACCGACTGTCGCGATCTGACCGGTCCCTATGCGCCGCATCACCGCACCATGGACAAGCGTGGGCGGGCCGCGATGCGCATGGCCGCACGGTCGCCCGACAAGTTCGCGGAGGGTTTGGCCGAAGCACTGGACAGTTCGAAACCGTTCGTCAAGCGGCCGGTCGGCCCCGACGCGCGAATGTTGTTGATCGCCAACCGGGTGTTCCCGTCGGCCGGGCTGCACCAGATGATCCGGCTGATGATGGGCATCCCGCGATTCGGCGCGCTACGAGGGAGCAGAGACCATGGCTGACGTTCGCTTCGAATCGAAGATGATGATCGACGGCAAGCTCGTCGACGGTGAGGCAGGCACCTTCACCAACATCAACCCGGCCACCGAGCAGGTGCTCGGCGAGGTCGCCGATGCCTCGAACGCCGATATGCACCGCGCGATCGACGCGGCGCGGCGAGCGTTCGACGAGACGAATTGGTCCACCGATCATGCGTTTCGGCAACGGTGCCTGCTGCAGCTTCAGGAGGCACTCGAGTCCGAGCAGGAAGAGCTGCGCGAGGAACTCATCCTCGAGGTGGGCTGTCCGCGTGCCATCACCCACGGCCCCCAACTCGATGCGCCGTTATTCGACGCCCTGAAGTACCCGGCCCGGCTGATCGACGAATATCCCTGGGAGACATCACTGGGCGATGCGCTCGTGTCGGTCACCGGGGTCAACACCACCCGCAAGGTCTGGCGCGAGCCCGTCGGCGTGGTCGGGGCGATCGTGCCGTGGAACTTCCCCTTCGAGGTCACCATCCAGAAGATCGGGCAAGCCCTCGGCACCGGTAACACCGTCGTACTCAAGCCGGCGCCCAACACCCCGTACAACGCCACTCGGTTGGGCCGGCTGATTGCCGAGAACACCGACATCCCACCGGGTGTCGTCAACGTCGTCACCGCCTCGGATCACTTCGTCGGTGAAGAACTCACCCTGTCACCGAAGGTGGACCTGATCTCGTTCACCGGATCCACCGTCGTCGGCAGGCGGATCATGGAGAAGGGCGCCGCGACGATGAAACGGTTGTTCCTCGAACTGGGCGGCAAGTCGGCGACCATCGTGCTCGAGGACGCGGACTTCGCGCTGGGCTGCATGATGGGCATCGCGCCGTGTATGCACGCGGGTCAGGGCTGCGCCAACCCGACCCGGCTGCTTCTGCCGCGTTCGCGCTACGACGAAGGCGTCGAAATCCTCAAGGGCATCTACGAAGGTGTCGCGCCCGGGGATCCGCAGGATCCGGGCACGCTGTGCGGACCGGTCATCTCCGACAAGCAGCGCGGGCGCATCCGCGGATACATCGACAAGGGCGTCGAGGAGGGCGCGACCCTGCTCGTCGGAGGTGCCGAGGCTCCCGACGGCATGGACAGGGGATTCTTCGTCAAGCCAACACTTTTCGTCAACGTCGACAACGCGATGACCATCGCTCAGGAGGAGATCTTCGGCCCGGTGCTCTCGGTGATCCCGTTCGACGACGAGGACGACGCGGTGCGCATCGCCAACGACAGTCCGTACGGCCTGGCGGGCAACGTAATGGCCGGGACGCTGGACAGGGCCCTGTCAGTGGCCAGGCGACTGCGCGCCGGATTCATCGGACTCAACGGCTCCGCCGGGTACGGCGCTGACACGCCGTTCGGTGGCTATAAGGCCAGCGGTATCGGACGCCAGAACGGTGTCGCCGGGTTCGACCAGTACACCGAGATCAAGTCCGTCGCCTATCCGGCCGGTTTGTAGGAGGGACGCCATGCAACTGTTGTTCGAGGACCTCGAGGACTTCGGCGAGTTCGACGACTTCGTGTCGGGCGATGTGCGCGACCCCTACACGGAACTGGCGAGGCTGCGTCGCGAAGAGCCGGTCCAGAAGATCGAGATCCCGGGTATCCCTGGGCAAGAAGGTAAGCCGATCGTCATGGTCTACCGCTATGAAGAAGCCCAGCAGATGCTGCGGGACAACGAGACGTTCTCGTCGTCGATCATCATCCAGGCGTTCGGGGATGTGTTCGGTAAGCATGTGATGCTCGGAATGGACGAACCCGAGCACGGCAGGCACCGGGCCCTGGTGGCGAAGGCGTTCTCGCAAAAGGCCCTGGCCCGTTGGGAAGACACGCTGGTGACAACGATCGGCAATGCGCTGATCGACCGCTTCGCCGGCCGGGGACGTGTCGACCTCGTCAAGGAGTTCAACTTCCCGTATCCCACGTTGATCATTGCCGGGTTGCTGGGCCTGCCGCAGGACGACTACGCGCAGTTCCAGAAGTGGTCGATCTCGCTGCTGTCGTTCACCATCAACCCCGAGCGCGGGCGGGAGGCGTCTTTGGCGCTGGCCGACTACTTCCGGCCCATCCTGGCGGCGCGACGCGAGGAACCGCGCGACGACCTGATCAGCCGGCTCGGCGCGGCCGAGATCGACGGGGAAAAGCTCTCCGACGAAGAGATCTTCTCGTTCCTGCGATTGCTGCTGCCCGCGGGTGTGGAGACGACGTACCGGTCGCTGGGGAACCTGTTGTTCGGGTTGTTGTCCAACCCCGAACAGCTTGACGCGATCCTGGCCGACCGGTCGCTGATACCGCAGGCGATCGAGGAAGCGGTGCGTTGGGAGCCGCCGCTGAGCATGATCACCCGGATCGCGAGCCGCGACACCGAACTCGGCGGGGTCCACATCCCCGAGGGTTCGTCGGTGATGCCGGTGCTGGGCGCGGCCAACCGGCAGGACGAGCGCTTCCCACAGCCCGATCAGTTCGACATCTTCCGCGAAGCCAAGGCGAACATCGGCTGGGGCCACGGCGTGCACGTCTGCCTGGGCATGCATCTGGCGCGCCTCGAGATGCGCGTCGCGCTCAACCTCCTGCTGGATCGGCTGCCCAACCTGCGGCTGGACCCCGAAGCCGACGAAGCCTACATCCGCGGGCAGGTGTTCCGGTCTCCGACCGCGCTGCCGATCGTGTTCGACCCCGCGGTCAGCCCGTGACCGATCTGCGCTTTGACGACAGGGTGGTGGTCGTCACCGGCGGCGGCCGTGGGATCGGCCGCGGTCACGCGCTGCTGCTCGCGGCCAAGGGTGCCTGCGTCGTCGTCGCCGACAACGGGGTGCAGATCGACGGTCGCGCATGCGGCTCGCGGCCGGCCGACTCTGTGGTCGATGAGATCGCGAAAGCCGGTGGCCGGGCGGTGGCGTGCAGTGCCTCCGTCGCCGAGGAGTCGGGGGCGCAGGCGGTGGTCGACACCGCAGCCGAAACGTTCGGGCGCATCGACGCGGTGATCAACAACGCCGGCATCCACGACCCGGTACTTTTCGAGACGCTGTCACAGGACCGGGTCCGCAAGATGCTCGACGTGCACTATTTCGGAACACTTTTCGTCACGCGGGCGGCATGGCCCCATCTAGCCAAGGCCGGCCGCGGGCGGATCGTCAACACCGTATCCGAGGCCATGCTCGGCGGCATCCCCGAACTCACGAGCTACGGCGCTGCCAAAGGGGCGGTCTGGGGGCTGACCCGTACCCTCGCCACCGAGGGCGTGGCCCACGGCATCGGAGTCAATGCGATCGCGCCGCGGGCCTACACCCGCATGTCGGCCTCCCAGGGCCGCCAACTGGCCGAGCTGTACGGCATGTCAGAGGACATGATGGCCGAGATCAACGCGAGCATGCCTCCCGAACTGTGCGCTCCCGCAGCGGCTTTCCTTGCGCACGAGTCGTGCCCGCTCACCGGTGAGGTCCTGCTGACGGGAATGGGTGGTGTCTCACGCCTTGCGGTCGTGCGCACCCAGGGCGTCTGGAAGCAGCCGCTGACCGCCGAAGACATCGCCGAGAACCTCGACCAGATCATGAGTGTCGACGACGCCTACGTGACCGAAGCAACCAGGAGTGTCTTGTGACCGATTTCGAAACCGTCGACTTCTTCACCGATGCGGCTCTTGTTCCCGACCCGTATCCGTATTTCGATCATCTACGGTCCAAATGCCCGGTGGCACAGGCGACCCCGTTCAATGTGCTCGCCGTGACCGGTTACGACGAGGCGCTCGCCGTCTACAAGGACCCCGCGTTCTCCTCCTGCGTATCGGTCGCCGGCCCGTTCTCGGGTATGCCCTTCGGGCCGGGGGAATCCGACGACGTCAGCGAGCTGATCGAACAGCACCGCGCCGCTGTGCCGATGGCCGAACACATCACGTCGCAGGACCCGCCTCTGCACACCCGCACCCGTGGCCTGCTGAACAAGCTCATCACGCCCAAACGCCTCAAGGAGAACGAGGACTTCATGTGGCGGTTGGCAGACCGGCAACTCGACACCTTCCTCGACAGGGGAAGCTGTGAATTCCTGTCCGCCTACGCCAAACCGTTCTCGCTGCTGGTGATCGCGGACCTTCTCGGTGTGCCGGTCGAGGACCATGAGGAATTCAAAGCGGTCTTCGCCATGGAGACAGTCGGCGAACTCGGCAAGGACGCGCCGACGTCGCACAACCCCCTGGAGTGGCTCAACGAGAAGTTCTACTCCTACATCGAGGATCGCCGACGCTCTCCCCGGGAGGACGTGCTGACCGAGCTGGCGCAGGCCAAGCACGAAGACGGCTCGACTCCCGATATCGAGGACGTCATGAATCTGTCGACCTTCCTGTTCGCGGCCGGTACCGAAACGACCACGAAACTGGTCAGCTCCGCGGTCCGGTTCATCGCCGACAACGCCGACTTCGAGAAGAAGCTCCGCGACGACCGCAGCATGATCCCAGCCTTCCTCGAGGAGACGTTGCGGATGGAAAGCCCCGTCAAATCCCACTTCCGGATGGCGCGCACCACCACCAAGATCGGCGACGTCGAGGTGCCCGCGGGTACGACGGTGATGCTGCTGCCCGGCGCCTGCAACCGTGATGAACGGAAGTTCGCCGATCCCAACATTTTCCGGCCTGACCGCCCGAACGTTCGCGAGCAGATCGCGTTCATCCGCGGCGCCCATTCCTGCCCCGGCGCGCCGTTGGCCCGGGCGGAAGGACGGATCTCGTTGAACCGGATTCTCGACCGGATGACCGACATCGCGATCTCCACCGAACACCACGGTCCCGCCGACGACCGTCGCTTCACCTATGAGCCGACCTTCATCATGCGTGGGCTCAGCGAACTGCACATCACGTTCACCTCGCTCGGATGAGGAAGACGCCCGGCGAGCACCTCACCGCGTGTCACGACCCGGCAAGAATCGAAGGAGCATTGACATGACCGGAAAGCTCGACGGCAAGGTCGCTTTCATCACGGGGGCCGCCCGGGGCCAGGGTCGCGCGCACGCGATCGCGATGGCCAAAGAAGGCGCCGACATCATCGCCGTCGACATCTGCCGTGACATCCCGTCCAATCCCTATCCCCTCGCCAGCCCCGAGGATCTCGCCGAAACCGAGCGTGCGGTCAAGGAGATCGGACGGCGCGTCGTCGCTCGGGTCGCCGATGTCCGTGAGCGACACGAACTTCGGGAAGCGGCGGAGGCGGGGGTCGCCGACCTCGGAAGGATCGACATCGTGGTCGCCAACGCCGGCATTTTGCCGATGGCGATGGGCAATCCCGACCCGATCGGCTTCGTCGACGCGTCAGACGTCGACCTGGTCGGCGTGATGAACACCGTCGCGGTGGCGCTTCCGCACCTGCCCGACGGTGCGTCGGTCATCGTGACCGGCTCCACCGCAGGCATGATCCGCGGTACCACCACGAGCCCGGACATGGGTCCCGGCGGCGCGGGTTACGGCTGGAGCAAGCGCATCGTGATGGAGTACGTCGACGAGATGTGCCTGCACCTCGCGCCGAGGATGATCCGCATCAACGCCATCCACCCCACCAACTGCAACACCCACTTGTTGCAGAACGAGGGGATGTACGGCGTCTTCCGGCCCGACCTGAAGGCCGAAGGCAAGACACCGACCCGCGAAGACGCCGAACCGCTCTTCACGCTCTTCCAGGCCATGCCGATTCCGTATATCGAGCCCGAAGACATGGCCAACCTCGGAGTGTTTCTGGCCAGTGACGACAGCCGCTACATCACCGGCCAGCACATCCGCGTGGACGCCGGATCGCTGCTCAAGTGGCCCAACGGGCCTGGCGGCTAAGGCCGGTGCAGGAATCCGTGCAGGATCGCCTGCACGAGTTCGTCAACGATCGCCTCGCGCGACGGCGGTCTGTTGCCGAAGAAGGTCGAACGCAGTGCCACCATCCCGACGATCATCGCGACCGTCGAGTGCGCGGGAAGATCGGGCTGATCCGAACGCAGTCCGCGCAGGCGGATACCTTCGGCGCTGATCTGGCCGAGCAGCGTGAGCGCCCGACGGATATCGGCGATACCGGCGCTGTCGATCTCGTCGTCGGTGAGGCCGGCCGAGGAGACAAGGGTCAACAGAAGGCCGCGATGCTCGATGAGCACGTCATAGAGGCGGCCGACGAACTGCCGGGTCAGTTCCTCCTCGGTGACCTTGTCGGGTATGACGGCCTGCCAGGTCTTCCCGAAGTCGTCGACGAAGTCGGTGAACGGGAGAACGAGGGCTTCCCGAAACAGCCCCGCTTTGGAGCCGAAATGGCGGAACAGCAGATATTCGGTGACGCCTGCCGCCTCGGCGATCTCCCGCGTGGTGGTGCTGCGATAGTCCCGGCGCGCGAACAGTTCACGGGCGGCGTCGAGCAGGAGCCGCCGGGCCTCGCCGGGGGCCCTGCGCCCGGCAGGCGCCTCCGGGGCCGATCCCTTCTTCGACGAACGTCGCTGGGGCACGGGACATGACGATAGTCGTCCCTTGACCGGAGCACCGGTAATAGTGTGCACTATTACTGCGGACGCGGGCGCGGAAGGGAAGTGGTCATGGGCCAACTCATCATGCTCGGCACCTTGTTCGGGTTGCTCGTGTTGATCGTCGGCTTGGTGCTGTACTTCGATCCCGAAGCACGCGGCAACAGGGCGGTCGCGGAGGACGACCGATGAGCACCGAGCTGACGCCGGCGCTCATCGTCGGCTTGTCCTTCGCCTACGTCGGCGGAGTGTTGTTCCTGGCCTACGGCGTGTATCTGAGCATCCGGCGCAGCCGCCTCCATCCGCTGCTGCTGCTGTCGATTTCGGCGATCTCGTTCTCGTGGATCGAGGCACCGTACGACTGGGCGGTGTACGCCCAGTTCCCGCCGGCACTTCCGCGCATGCCCTCGTGGTGGCCGATGAACATGACGTGGGGCGGCGGACTTCCGTCATCGGTGCCGATCGGCTACATCCCCTACTTCGTGTTGCCGGCGGTGATCGGCGCGGGGCTGGGGCGGCGGCTGATTAGGCGATTCGGTTGGCGCAGACCACAAACCCTGCTGATCGTGGGTCTGGTCGTCGGGTTCTGCTGGGCGCTGCTGTTCAACGGCTTCTTCGGTCCCCGCCTCGGGGTTTTCTACTACGGGTACGTGATCCCGGGTCTGGCGATCTTCGAGGGCAGCAGGTTTCAGTACCCGCTCTACGACGCGTTCGCGATGGGTCTGCAGATGATGGTGTTCACCTATCTCCTCGGACGAGTCGACTCCCGGGGGCGCAACGTGATCGAGGTATGGGCGGACAAGCGATCGACGAGCCGTGTCGGATCGTCGCTGCTCTCGATCGCCGCCGTCGTCGTGGTCGGTCATCTCATGTACGGCGCGGTGTTCGCACCACACCTGGCGACGAAACTCGGTGGCTACGTGACATCGGGTCCGACCGAGCAACTGTTCCCGGGCGTGCCGAACCAGCCGCGCTGAGCTCTTCGGCGAATTCGAAAAACCGACACCGTTTGCGAAGTAGGCTGCGATGATTCGCGGTAGCCGACGCACCCGGGCGCGACGGCACTGCATCCGCCTACGAGAGAGGGAGGCGGCCATGAGATCTGTCCATTGCTGCCTACTGGTTGCTGTGTCGATCTCGATGGCGCCGGTCGCTGGCGCTCCCGTCGCGTCGGCGGACTGCACGAACGCGGGCGCGGCGACCGTGTGCGCCCAGGGGACCGTACGCGGCGGGGGACCCGATGCCCCGCAGGCCGGTCCGGCTTATCCCGGCTATTGCGCCGACCCCTGGTATTGCAGCGACGACTGGGGCGTCGACATCATCCTCGATCCGGGTCCCCCCGGGATAGACATCGGTCGACCGGGCCGCCCCGGCGGCGGCGGTCCGCGCTAGTAAGCCCATCCGAGTAAGGGAGTTGTCAATGTTGTTGCGACGCAGTGCTGTCGGCGCCGGAGTGCTCGTCGGCGCGATCCTCTTCGGTGCCGCACCCGCCGCCGCCGATCCGCCGAACTGCACGGCCGCCGACCTGGCCGGCGTCATGTCCGGAGTCTCGGCGGGCACATCGTCATACCTGTTCACGCATCCGGATGTGAACGCGTTCTTCACCGGCCTGAAAGGCAAGCCCAGGGACCAGATGACGCAGGAGATCAAGGCGTACCTCGACGCGAATCCGCGGGTCCGCGACGAGCTTCGGGCGGTCCGGCAGGCCGCGTTCGACTTCCGGGCGCGCTGCGACGTTGCGATGCCCGACTTGCCGATGGGCTAACGAGCGCGAGCGGACCTGACACACTGGGACAGTGCGCGACACACCGAAGTGCTGGCTGTCCGACATGGACGGGGTCTTAGTCCGCGAGGAACACGCGCTGCCCGGCGCCGCCGAGTTCCTGCAGCGGCTCGTCGACCTGCACCGGCCCTTTCTGGTCCTGACCAACAACTCCATCTTCACGCCGCGCGACCTGTCCGCCCGGCTGAAGCGGTCCGGCCTGGTCGTACCCGAGGAGTCCATCTGGACTTCCGCACTGGCGACCGCATCGTTTCTCACCGACCAGCTGCCGGGTGGATCGGCGTACGTCATCGGCGAGGCGGGGCTGACCACGGCGCTGCACGAGGCGGGTTACACGCTCACCGACGTCGAACCGGATTTCGTGGTCCTCGGCGAGACGCGGACCTACTCGTTCGAGGCCATCACGAAGGCGATCCGGTTGATCCTCGGCGGGGCTCGGTTCATCGCGACCAACCCCGACGTCACCGGGCCGTCCGCGGAGGGTCCGCTACCGGCCACCGGGTCGGTCGCCGCGATGATCACCAAGGCCACCGGCCGCGAACCGTACTTCGTCGGCAAGCCCAACCCGATGATGTTCCGCAGCGCGCTCAACCGGATCGAGGCCCATTCGGAGAGCACGGTCATGGTGGGCGACCGGATGGACACCGATGTCGTCGCGGGTATCGAAGCGGGCCTGGAGACGATCCTGGTGCTGACCGGGTCGACGACGGTCGACGAGGTCGAGCGGTACCCGTTCCGGCCCAGCCGCGTGCTGCCGTCCATCGCCGAAGCGATCGAACTGGTGTGAGCCGCGACGGGGCCGCTGCCTACACTGACCCCGATGACCAGCACATCCGAGGCGACGCGGCCACTGGCCGGCGTGCGCATTGTCGAGATCTCCAGCTTCGTCGCCGTCCCGCTGGCCGGGATGACGCTGGCCCAGCTCGGGGCGGAGGTGACGCGGGTCGATCCGATCGGCGGCGCCGCCGACTACCGCCGATGGCCCGTCACCGGCGAGGGCGAGAGCATCTACTGGGCGGGCCTGAACAAGGGCAAGCGATCGGTCGCCGCTGACGTGCGCTCCGACGAGGGCCGCGACGTCATCAAGCGGCTCATCGCGAGTAGCGGGATCCTGATCACCAATGTGGCTGGGCGCGAATGGCATTCATACGAAACGCTCAAAGCGCTTCGCCCCGACCTGATCCATGTCGAGATCTCCGGTCGCGCCGACGGCGGCACCGGGGTCGACTACACGGTCAACGCGGCCATCGGTTTCCCTCTGGTCACCGGGCCAGCCGAACTCGCCACACCGGTGAACCACGTGCTGCCCGCGTGGGACGTCGCATGCGGCCTCTACACGGCGCTGGCCGTCGTGACCGCGCTGCGGCACCGCGACGCGACAGGAGAAGGCCAGCGAATCGGCATCCCGCTGGAGAACGTCGCCCTGGCGACGGCGGGCAACCTCGGCTTCTTCACCGAGGTCATGGTCAACGGCACCGCACGCGAACGCATCGGCAACTCGGTGTACGGCCAGTACGGCCAGGACTTCGTCAGCAGCGACGGGGTGTCGTTCATGGTCGTCGCGTTGACCGGTCGGCACTTCCGCGACCTCACCGAGCTCACCGGTACGACGAAAGCGGTTGCCGCGCTGGCAGAAACGCTGGGTGCCGACTTCTCCGACGAAGGGCAGAGGTTCGTGCATCGCGACGCGTTGAGCGGATTGTTCGCCGAATGGTTCACCGCACACACCGGCGACGAGATCAGCGCCGCGCTGTCGGCGACCTCGGTGCTGTGGGAGCGCTACCGCACCTTCGCCGAGGCGACCACGGAGGACAAGGTCACCGACAACCCGCTGTTCACGTCGCTCGACCAGCCGAGGATCGGCAGCTATCTGGCGCCGGGGCTACCGATTTCGATCGACGGACAGTATTCGCCCGCGGTCGCGTCGCCGGCGCTGGGGGACGACACCGTCGCCGTGTTGGGCGAGTGGCTGGGGCTGACCGCCGATCAGGTCGACGGCCTGGTCGCGTCGGGCGCGGTGGCGACGGGACGCGCCGGATGAGCAGGCTGCTCGAGCTGCTCGAGCTGCGCTCCGGGACGGAAGCGGACGGCTGGGTCGGGCCGGCGAGCGGCCCTGCGGGCAAACGCGCCTACGGCGGTCAGTTCGTCGCGCAGAGCCTGGCCGCCGCTTGCCGCACCGTCGACGGAGACCGGTTGCCGACGAACCTGCACCTGCAGTTCCTGCGCGGCGGAGAGGCAGGCGACGACGTCGACTACACCGTCGCACGCGTCTTCGACGGCCGCACGTCCTCGGCCCGCCGTGTCGAATCCCGGCAACAGTCACGGCTTTTGACGACGGCCACGGTGTCCTTCGCCGTGCCCACCCGCGGCCCGGAGCACGGGCGCCGACTCCCCGCGCTGTACGATCCGGAGTCCTTACCGCGCACCGGTCCCGCCGGATCCGCGCCGTCGATGCCGCTCGAGGAACTCGATATCAGGATCGTCGACGACAGCTCCTCTGGAGAGTTCGTCCGCCGTCTCTGGTGGCGCGCCACAGTGCCGCTTCCGGACGATCCGATCGTGCACACCCTGATCGCGGTCTATGTGTGCGACGTGTACATGATCGATCCCGCACTACAGGTTCACGGCCACTCGATGCGGGCGCGCACGCACCGCAGCGGCACCACGGATTCGTCGATCTGGTTCCACCAACCGGTGTTCGCCGACCAGTGGAACATGCTGGAGTCGACGTCGCCCGCCGCCGCACGGGGTAGGGGCGTCGTCACCGGGAACCTGATCCGCACCGACGGGGTCATCGTCGCCACGCTGGCGCAGGAAGGCCTTATCGCGGAGCGGGATTGAGCTTTGCCGAGGCGCTCTGGCTGCGGCGTACCCGCAGCCCTCGACGCGCCATCGTCACCAGATAGGTGAGCAGGATGCCGACGGCAAGCGAAGCGATCACGCCGACGGCGGGGTGGCCGGGGAACATCGCATACACCTGGTAGTGGACGAGGTAGGTGTACAGCGAGGCCTCGGCGAGAACACCGACCGCCACGGTCAGCGCCGCTGGACAGCGGATGCTGGGCAGCCAGATCACCAGGACGAGACCGCCGAACACGAGGAGCTCTCGCAGCGTGCTGTCGAAGTAGCCGTACAGCGCCACCGCCAGAACCGCCGTCAGCAGCGCCCGCTGCAAGGTCGTGCCGGCCTTGGATGCCGCCCAGCCGATGGCGAAGAACCAGAACGCGAGCATGGTGAACCAGGCGTCTCGGCCCATGTCGAGCCCGAGCACGTCGTAGCGCAACGCCAACCCGGCGACCAGGAACACCACGGCAACCGCGAACGGACGCCGACGCTCGACCCGGTCCATCGCCGGTATGCAGAACAGCAGCGCCAGAGCGACAAGCGTCCACACCAGAATTTCGACGAACCACAGGCGGCCGGCCGTCATGCTGTCATGCGGACCGAGAAACTTGTTGGCCAGCAACAGGTTCGTCCAGGTGTAATCCGACGTCCACAGCAGAACGATGCCGACCCACAGCACCGAAGGCACCGCGATCCAGCCGATAGTGTTCCGCAGGTGGCGCACCCGCTTGGTGCGCGACACCGGGGTCAGGCAGAACCGGCCGAAGTTGTACCCGGCGATGCCGAGTAGCAGATGCGCGCCGCCCCACAGCTCGAACAATTCGGCATGCGAACCGACGATCAAGATGATCGCCACAGCCCGCAACGCCACGCTGGTTTCCAGCGTCGCGTCCCACAGTCGCCACCGCGTCCGCGGCCGCTTGACCAGCCTCTCGAGTTCGCGAAGCGGCCGCTGCTGCCATCCGGCGGGCAGCTGGCCCAGCGCTCGCTCGAGTCGCACCGACATCGCCACATACGACAGCGAGTTCCCCCCGAGATCGACGAAGCTCGCGTCCGGGTCGACCGCCGCCGGGTTGAGCTGCAGCACGTCGGCGAACACCTCGCGCAGGTCGGTGGTCGGCGTCGTGTCTGGGCCGCGCGCGAGTTCGCGGACGGTTTGGTAGTCGGGTTTGCCGGATTCCAGCAGCGGCAGTTCGTCCACTGCGACTGCGCGTACGGCCGATGCCGGTATGCCGGCGGCCTCGGCCGCGATGCGCTGGAGATCGCGTTCACTGTGCGCGCCGGCCGCCGCGACGACGAGGCGGTCGTCGTCGTTGGTGCAGAATGCGGAGATACCGCGGGCGCTCAATGAGGACTCGATGCGTTGCAGATCCACGCGCAAGCCGTACATTTTGACGAACCGGCTGGTGCGACCGATGATTTCGTAGAGCCCGTCGGGAGCGCGGCGGGCGAGATCGCCGGTGTGCAGCGATTCGACGGTCTTGTCGAGGGCCAGGTCGTCGGGGCCGCGGGCGTAGCCCATCATCACGTTGGGTCCGCGGTAGACGAGTTCGCCCACGGCGTCGTCCGCCCCTTCGGCGGTCGATTCGATCGTGAACGAACCGCCCGGTATCGGCCGGCCGATGGCCTCGGGTCGCGACAGCGCCAATTCAGGTGGCAGATAAGCCATTCGGGCGGTCGCCTCGGTCGCTCCGTACATGACGAACAGCTGCCAGCCGTCGTTTCGGGCCTGTTCTGCGAACCGCCGGACGCGCTCAGGCGGCATGCGCCCACCGGCCTGCGTCACGTACCTCAGGTCCGGCAGCTCCATCGCGTCGAACTTGATCCGCTCGAGCAGTTCGAACGTGTAGGGCACACCCGCGAACGAGGTGCCGCGATGGCGGCGGAACAGGTCCCAGAACCGCTCGTCGGTCACCGAGAGATCCGTGAGAATGAGACCGGCGCCGCGGAGCAGGTGACTGTTGACGACCGAGAGCCCATAGCAGTACGACATCGGCAGGGTGGTCGCCGCACGGTCGGTTTCATCGATATCGAGGTAGCTGGCAATCGCGCAGGCGTTGGACAGCAGGTTGCCGCGGGACAGCCGGACGAGCTTCGGTGACCCGGTAGTGCCCGACGTGGACATCAGCATCGCCAGGTCCTCGTGCAGGCGGCGCCCGCCGGTCCTGCGGCGATGGTGGATCACGCCGTCGCCGACCACGGTGTCGGGTTCGTAGGTGCGCAGGATCGTCGAGTGCTCCCGCCCGGCTGGGACGGGGAGCACCACATGGTCAGCCGCGAGCGCGGCGAGATAGTGCACGAGCGTGTCGATGTCGTTGCGCGTTTCAAGCAGCACGAGGGATCTGCTCTCGCCGAGGGCGGTCATGGCGGCCGTAACCCGGTCGGCCAGCGCGGCATAGGTCATGTGCCGCGTATCGGTGTGCACCGCGACGTTGTCGCCGTAGCCGCGGAGGTGCTCGATCAGGGGGTTGGTCACAGCGCGACTCCGCTTCCCACCACCTGGATGTGGACCTTCGCGTCGACCTGCGGGGGATCGAGGCTGTGCTGGCGCACGATGATCGGGTCCGCGTCACCGGCGGGGTCGACGGTCAACAACACGTCGTGGCCGAGGAACTCGACGGCCAACACGGTACCGACGCCCTCGAGCCGCTCGGTGTCCGAAACCGCCGTCGCGACCAGCTGTTCGGGCCGGAGGAGCAGCGTCGCAGGGCCCGTCGGACGTGATCCCGTACCGTGCAGGGGGATTCGTCCCAGCACGCACTCGGCGATACCGTCGGTGACCGTGCAGGGAAGTGATATGCAGTCGCCGAGGAACGCGGCGGTGAAATGGTCGGCCGGATGCCGGTACACCTGTTGCGGCGGTCCCACCTGAGTGAACCGCCCGTCGCGCATGACAGCGACCTGATCGGCCACCGACAGTGCCTCCTCCTGGTCGTGAGTGACCAGCAGCGTGGTGACACCGGCATCGATCAGCAGGCGGGCCACGGCTTTTCGCGTTGACGCGCGCAGGCCGGTGTCCAGGGCGCTGAACGGTTCGTCGAGCAGCATCACGACCGGTTTGCGGGCGAGCGCCCGTGCGAGGGCCACCCGCTGCTGCTGGCCGCCCGACAGTTCATGTGGCCGGCGCGGTACGAAGGCGGCATCCAGCGAGACCGTCTCGAGCAATTCGCCGACCCGGCGGCGAATATCTGCTCGGCGGAGCGGTCCGTTCAGGCCGTATGCGATGTTCTGCCCCACGGTCAGATGTGGGAACAGTGCGCCGTCCTGGGCGACGTAACCGACCGCGCGCCGGTGTGGCGCGACGGCACCGTCCGGGCTGGCGACCTGGCGTCCGCTGATGACGATGGTCCCGTCGTCGGGGGTCTCGAATCCCGCGATCAAACGGAGCAGCGTGGTCTTGCCGCAGCCTGACGCCCCGACTACCGCGGTGATGGTGCCCGCCTGCATTTCCAGGTCGATGTGATCGAGCACCGTGTGACCGTTGAACGCCTTGGCCAGCCCGTGCATTTCGGCAACGCTCACAGTGCCGCCGCCTTCGTCGACTGCCGGTACAGCAGCAAGGTCACCGGAATGGCGAGGACCACGAGCACCAGTGCATAGGGTGCCGCCGCCGCGTAGTCGAGCTCGCTGGAGAACGACCAGAACATCATCGCCAGCGTGCGGGTCCCGGTGGGCGCGAGCAGCAGGGTAGCGGTCAGTTCGGTTGCCACCGCCACGAACACCAGCGAGGCCCCTGCCGCCGCGGCGGGAGCGGTGAGCCGCAGCGTCACCCGGAGAAACGTCGCCGCCGGCGAACTGCCCAGCGACCGGGCCGCCTCCTCCAGGCTCGGCGGAACCTGAGCGAGGCCGGCCCGCACGTTGACCAGCGCGCGGGGCATGAACAACAGGACGTAGGCGAACACGATCAATATCACGCTCTGATAGAGGGGGCGCACGAAGTGAATCGTGAAGGTCACCAGCGCCAGCGCCGTGACGATGCCGGGCAGCGAACTGGTCACATAGTTGGCGCCTTCGACGACGCGAGCAAGAGAGCCGGTCGAGCGCACCGCAACCCAAGCGACCGGGAACGCGAGCACAGTCGTCACGACCGCTGCGGCCGAAGCCAATCCGACGGTCTGACCCAGCGCCGACAGGATGTCATCGACGATCCAAACCTCGCCGCCTCCCAACCACAGCCACCGCAGGATCGTGCCGACCGGCACTCCGATGGCCAGCACAGCCAGCGCCGTCAGCGCAGTCATCGCCGGAATCACACTGTGGCGCAGGTGGATCAGTGTGACCGTGCGCGGGGCGCCAGAACCGATCCTGGCAAACCGGGCATTACCCCGCGCGGCGGCCTCGATGACCAACAACGCCAGACACAGGAGCACGAGCACACCCGCCAGCATGCTGCCTGCCGCTCCATCGAAGGTGGCCTGGAACTGCTGAAAGATCGCGACGGTGAAGGTGTCGAACCGCAACATCGCGAACGCGCCGAACTCCGCGAGAAGATGCAACCCGACCAACAACGAACCGCCCAGGATGGCGAGTCGCAGCTGGGGAAGCGTGACGCGCAAAAACACTCCCGCCGAGCCGGATCCCAGCGCCCGCGCCGATTCCTCGACGGCGGGATCGAGCCGCCGCAGCGTCGCGGCGACCGGCAGGTACATGAACGGGAAGTAGGACAGGGTGGTGACCAGCACGCCCGCCGTCAGGCCGTGCAGCGACGGGATCACCCCGATCCAGGCGTAACTGTTGACGAACGCCGGAACGGCCAGCGGCGCAACGAAAAGCGGCCGCCACAGCGTCCGGCCCGGAAGATCCGTCCGCTCCACCAGCCACGCCGTGCCGACACCGATCACCACACACAGCGGGACCGTGACGAGAACCAGGGCGACCGTGTTGACGAGCAGTTCACCGACACGTGGGCGCACCACGAGTTCGTAGGCCCGCGTCCACCCCACCGAGACCGTCGCCCACGCCACATATCCCAGCGGGATGCAGGTGGCCGCCACCAGGATTGCGACGGTGACCGAGATGAGCGGACCGGGCCGGGCCGCCTTGTCCGCCCGCGACACCGGTGCCGCGGGCGGGGGGACAGGGGGAGCGGCGGCGACCACTTACAGCAAGCCGGCTTTCGTCATCAGATCGGTGACCTTCTGAGCGTCGAGGCTCGACGGGTCGACGTTCGGCGCCTGCAGAGTGTCCAGCGGGGGCAGGGCGGGGTTCGCGGGCACGCCACTGGCGACCGGGTATTCGAACGACGTGCCCTTCTCGAGCACCTCCTGGCCGGCCTTGCCGGTGACGAACCGGATGAACTGCTGGGCCTGGTCCATTCGGTCGGTCGAGGCGAGCACCCCACCACCGGACAGGCTGACGAAGGCGCCGGGATCCTCGTTCTTGAAGTAGTGCAGCGCGGTATTGCCGCTCAACTCTTTGGTTTTCGCTTGATCGCGGAACCAGTAGTAGTGATAGATCACCCCGCCGTCGACCTCGCCGGCGTTGACGGCCTTGAGCGTGGCGATGTTGTCGCTGTAGAGCTTGGCGTTGGCTTTCATGGCCGCCAACCACTGCGCGGTGGCCGGCTCACCCTCCAGTTGCAGCAGAGCCGAGACGATCGCCTGGAAGTCGGCCTTGGTGGGAGGCGCGCCCCAGCGGCCCTTCCATTCCGGCTGCTGCAAGTCGAGCAGCGACTTCGGCAGCTGGTCGGGCTGCAGTCGTGAGGTGTTGTAGACGAACACGGTGCTGCGCGCGGCCACCCCGGTCCACTTACCGGTCGGCGGCCGGTACTGCGGCGGCACCTGGTCGAGAGTCTCGGGTGCAAGGTCGGCGAACAGTCCGGCGCGCTCGACCGCGGCCATCGCCGGCGAGTTCTCCGTCAAGAAGACATCGGCAGGCGATGCTTTCCCTTCGGCCACAAGCTGATTGCCGAGTTCGGTGTCACCGCCCTGGCGGTAGGTCACCTTGATCCCGGTTTCCTTGGTGAAGGCGTCAATCCATTCCTTGGTCAGCGACTCGTGCTGGGCGTTGTAGATCAGCAGTTCGTCGCTCTCACCCCCATCCGAGCAGGCCGTGGCGCCGGATGTCAGCGCGAGGGTTGCCAGGACGGCGGCGATCCGCCTCCACCGTGATCGCATACAGGGGGTCCTTTCGCGGTACGTGCAGGTCAGGCCGCAATCTTTAGCTGAGGTTTACCTAACGAACATACCCTGTCGGCCTCGCCGCCCGCAGTTTGCAGAGCAATTCGGCGGGGTAGTTTGCTTGCAACCCGGGGGGCGGTCGGCCTCGCGACACAGACACCGGAGGACGGACGATGAAGAGGTCAAAGCGATCGGCAATCGTATGCGGAGCGGCGCTGGCGGCGGCCGGCGTCTTTGGCGCCGTCCCCGTGGCGGGTGCCGCGCCGTGCACGGCGAGCGGGCTGGCGACGACGGCGAGCGGCGTGCTCAGCCAAGCGGGCGGCTATCTGGAGTCGCACCCGGGTGCCAACGAGGTGCTGACCGCCGCGGCGACGCAGCCGCCCGATGCTGCCCGCGCCAATGTGCGGGCGTACTTCACCGCCCATCCCAACGAGTACCTCGACCTGCGTGGGATCGCCGCACCGCTGACCGATATGCGCGCGCAGTGCGGCATCGCCGTCAGTCCCGGTCAGTTGGCGATGCTGTTCGAGGCGATGGGCGAATAGTCACATCCGCCCGGACCGGGCGCGGACGAAGTTGTAGACCCCGAACGCGGCGATGCCGACCGCGGCGAGGATGAGAAGGAACTTGCCGAACGGCGCCTGCCCGAGTGTCTTGACCGCCGCGTCGAGCCCGGTCGCCTTCGCGGGATCGGCCTGCAGCGTGGCCACGATCACGAGCACACCCGCGCCCGCGAGAACCAGCCCCTTGGCGGTGTAGCCCGCGATACCCACGGCGGTGACGCCGGTGCCGCCTGAAGCCCGCAGATCCTTGAAGAACTTTTTCGTCACGCCCTTGTAGACGTGGTACCCGCCGACCACGATCAGGCCCAGCGCGATCGCGACCAACACGGCCTTGCCCCAACCGGATTGCATCATCTGCGCGGACAAGCCGGCGTTCTGTTGTGAACTCTGCTGTCCGCTGCCCATGGCGAAGCGGGCCGCCGAGAAGGCGATCGCGAGGTTGACGACGGCCAGGCCGAGCGATTTCACGCGCTTCCACGCCGGTGTGTCGTCGCGGAAGCGGCCCGAGCCCTCACCCGGTCTCGGGCCGACAATCGCCTCGGCGACGCGCCACAGCCCGAGCGCCAGCAGTCCGGCGGCGACAACCCACAGGAGCACTGCGCCGCCCGTCTGTTGTGCCAAGGTCGCCAGCGCCCCCGACTGGTCGGCGCTGCCGCCGGATCCCAGCGCGATGCGCAGGATCAGATAGCCGACGAGCAGATGCAGCACGCCGCTGATCGCGAAACCGGCGCGCGCGGTGTATTCGAACGCATCGCTGTCGGTCGCGCGGTCGGCGACTCCGTGTAACGAGTTGTCGGTCATGCCGGCGTGTACCCCCTTTTTGACGTCGGCGAAACGGTGCCGGCTCGATCTGTGGATGAAGCCGGCGTTGGGGATGACGGGGACCATCGGCACCGCGGCGCCGTCGATGTGTCGGTGGCCTGCTCGACGGTGAAGCCATGACTTCATGGACCCGTGCCGAGATCGGCGCGCTGGGCGAGCAACTCGCGGTCGATCACCTGCGGTCGTTGGGGCTGCGGGTGCTCGAGCGCAACTGGCGGTGCCGGTACGGCGAGCTGGACGTGATCGCGGTCGACGACTCGGTCCGCACCGCGGTCTTCGTGGAAGTGAAAACCCGCACGAGCGATCGGTTCGGCGGGGTCGAGGAGGCCGTGACCCCGCAGAAGGTGCGTCGGCTGCGGCGGCTCGCCGGATTGTGGCTGGCCGCCCAGGAGACCGGGTGGCCGCAGGTGCGCATCGACGTCGTCCGGGTGCGGCTCGGCCGAAGCCGCACACCGGAGATCACGCATCTTCAGGGGGTGGGGTAGATGGCGATGGGGCGGGCGTTCTCGGTGGCGGTGACCGCGCTCGAGGGCCAGATCGTCGAGGTCGAGGCCTTCATCGGTTCCGGTCTACCGAGCGTTGACCTGGTCGGCCTGCCGGATGCTGCGCTGCAGGAGTCGCGCGCCCGGGTCCGGGCTGCGATCACAAACTCCAAGTGCGACTGGCCGATGACCAGGTTGACGATGGCACTGTCACCGGCGACTCTGCCCAAGGTCGGGTCGGTTTATGACCTCGCGTTGGCGTTGTCGGTATTGTCGGCCAGCGCGAATGAACGGTGGCCGCGGCTCCAAAAGACCGTGCTACTCGGCGAATTGGCACTCGACGGACGGGTTCGTTCGGTCAGGGGCATCCTCCCGGCTGTGCTGGCCGCCAAGCGGGAGGGCTGGCCGGCGGCCGTCGTTCCCGCCGGAAACCTCGCCGAAGCGAGCCTGGTCGAGGGTATCGAGGTGTGGGGTGTGCGCACGCTGAGTCAGTTGAAGTCGTGGTTGCAGGGCAAGGAACGACTCGAAGGGCGCATCGCGTCGCCGTCGTCGAGACCCGAGCCGATGGCCGACCTCGCCGACGTGGTCGGTCAAACCGAGGCGCGATATGCCGTCGAGGTGGCCGCGGCGGGTGGTCACCACCTGATGGTGACCGGCCCGCCGGGCGTCGGGAAAACAATGCTGGCCCAACGCCTTCCGGGCTTGCTACCGGCGCTGTCGGAGAGCGAGGCGCTGGAGGTCACCGCGATCTACTCGGTGGCGGGTCTCCTCTCGGAGGAGGCCCCGCTGATCACCCGCCCGCCATTCGTCGCGCCGCATCACACGTCGAGCGTGGCGGCGATGGTCGGCGGCGGGTCGGGGATCGCGCGGCCTGGCGCGGTCAGCCGCGCGCACCGCGGCGTGCTCTTCCTCGACGAGTGTGCCGAGATCGGCAGCAGCGTGCTCGAATCGTTACGTACTCCGTTGGAGGACGGTGAAATTCGCCTCGCCCGCCGTGACGGCATCGCCCGGTATCCGGCACGGTTCCAGTTGGTCCTGGCAGCGAACCCGTGTCCGTGCGCCCGCCCCGACCCACGGGACTGTGTGTGCACCGGCCACGAGAAGCGACGCTATCTCGGCAAGCTTTCCGGTCCGCTGCTCGACCGAGTCGATCTTCACGTGCGAATGCACTCGCTGCGGGCCGGCGCGATCGTCGCCAAGGACGGCGAATCCACCGAGGTCGTGCGTGAACGCGTGGCCGCGGCACGTGCCGCTGCTGCCGAGCGGTGGCGGCCACACGGGATCTGCACCAACGTCGAGGTCAGTGGTTCGTTGCTCCGCCGCAGGTTCCGGTTGCCCCCGGCGGTGATGAAACCGTTCGAGGCGGCGCTCAATCGCGGCACACTCAGCGTCCGTGGTATGGATCGCACGTTGCGGGTCGCATGGACGTTGAGCGACCTGGCGGGCCGGACATCGCCGACCCTCGAGGACGTCACCACCGCGTTGAGTTTCCGGCCGACCGGAGGTGCGCCGTGACCGACGAAACCACCGAAGCCTGGGCGTATCTGTCGCGGGTCGTCGAACCTCCCTGTCCCGCACTTGCAGCGCTGGTGGCGCGGGTGGGTGCGGTGGAAGCCGCGGAGCGGGTGCGGCGCGGGTCGGCAGGCGAAGAAGTCAACCGGCACGCCGAGGCGCGTCGTGACATCGACTGTGCTGCCGATGATTTGGCGGTGTTGGCGCGCCGCGGCGGTCGGTTGATTACCAGCGACGACGACGAGTGGCCGCTACTGTCGTTCGCCGGATTCGGAGGCGCTCCGGGCCGGTTGCAGTCGCAGGCGCATGCCCCGATGGTGCTGTGGGCGATCGGGCCCGCGGCCCTCGACGAGGTCGCCTTCCGGTCCGCCGCAGTCGTCGGAACCAGGGCCGCGACGACGTACGGCGAATTCGTCGCAGGCGACATCGCGACCGGGCTGGCGGAGCGCGACGTCGCGGTGGTGTCCGGTGGCGCGTTCGGTATCGACGGTGCAGCCCACCGCGCGACGCTTGCGGTGGAAGGGGTGACCGTCGCGGTGCTTGCCGGTGGCATCGACGTCCCGTATCCGGCCGGGCATTCCGCGCTGCTGCAGCGCATCGCCGAACACGGGTTGCTTCTCAGCGAATATCCGCCCGGCGTGCGACCCGCGCGCCACCGGTTCTTGACCCGTAATCGGTTGGTGGCAGCGCTGTCCGGGGCGACCGTCGTGGTCGAGGCGGGCGCGCGAAGCGGTGCGGCCAACACCGCGGCTTGGGCACGGATGCTCGGTCGCTCCGTGTGTGCGGTGCCGGGGCCCGTGACGTCGTCGGCCTCGGTCGGGTGCCATGCGCTGCTAAGGAGCGGAGGAGCGCAGATCGTCACGCGCGCGGCGGACATCGTCGAACTCGTCGGCAGGATGGGTGAACTGGCTCCCGAGGAGCAACGTCCGGCCTCACCGCTCGACGAGCTCGGCGACATCGAGAAGCGCGTTTACGACGCGCTTCCGCGCCGGGGTGGCCGCACCGCCGAGGAGGTCGCGGTGGCCTCCGGTCTGCCGGCGCGTCAGGTGCTGGGTCCACTGGTGAACCTGGAGTTGTCCGGCCTGGTGGTCGGCCGGGACGGGAGGTGGAAGCTGGCGGCGGGGTGACCCGGTTGTCGGCAAGGCCGCTGGTCGTACGAGGTAGAACCCTGACCGACGGCCTCCGCTCGTATAGTCGGTGAGGCCGGCTCGGAACCAGTGTGGTCGACCAGGTCGGCCGAGTTTTGGAGGGATTCTTCGTGGCAGCGCGACCGATACACACCTTCGAAGTGGTGCGTACCGAGCAATTGACACCGCACATGATCCGGCTGGTTCTCGGCGGATCGGGATTCGACACGTTCACCCCGAACAAGTTCACCGATGCCTACGTCAAGATCGTGATCGTCGATCCCGGCGTCGATGTCGCGCAGTTGCCGCAGCCGCTGACACTCGACTCGTTCTCGTCGCTGCCGCCGGAGCGGCGGCCCACCGTGCGCACCTACACCGTGCGCAGCGTCGATCCCGAGCGCCGCGAGATCTGCATCGACTTCGTGGTGCACGGTGACCACGGCGTCGCCGGGCCCTGGGCGGCCGCCGCGACTCCTGGCCAGCCGGCCTACCTGATGGGTCCCAGCGGCGCCTATGCGCCCGATCCCGCGGCGGACTGGCATTTGTTGGCGGGTGACGAAGCGGCGGTGCCCGCGATCAGCGCCGCGCTGGAAGCGATGCCGGACAACGCGATCGGGCGAGTTTTCATCGAGGTCGCCGGGCCCGATGACGAGGTTCCGTTGAAGAAGCCCGACGGTGTGGAGGTGCGTTGGATCTATCGGGGCGGGCGTGCCGACCTGGTGCCCGAGGATCAGGCCGGTGACCACGCTCCGCTGATCGCCGCGGTCAAGGAGACCTCGTGGCTGCCGGGACAGGTGCAGGTGTTCATCCACGGCGAGGCCCAGGCCGTCATGCACAACCTGCGGCCCTACATCCGCAAGGAGCGCGGCGTGGAGGCCAAATGGGCGTCGTCGATCTCCGGATACTGGCGTCGCGGCCGCACCGAGGAGACCTTCCGTCAATGGAAGGCCGAGCTCGCCAAGGCCGAATCCGCTACCTGACCGGCGGCCTGGCACGCTTGCCGCATGACGTTCGGTAACTACCAGTTCGAGATCTACCTGCAAGGCCTCTCCGGCATCGTGCCGAAGCTGCCGATGACGTTCGCGCAGTGGGAGGCCAAGGCGGAAGCGGCCATGCCGCCGTCGGTGTACTCCTACGTCGCCGGCGGCGCGGGGGATGAGCGGACCCAGCGGCTCAACCGCACCGCGTTCGACAACTGGGGTCTGATGCCGCGGATGTTCCGCGCCACACGCGAACGCGACCTCTCGGTCGACCTGTTCGGCATGACATTGCCCTCGCCGGTGTTCATGGCGCCGATCGGCGTGATCGGCATCTGCGCGCAGGACGGGCACGGTGACCTCGTCACGGCCCGCGCCGCAGCGCGCACCGATGTGCCGATGGTCGTGTCGACCCTGACCGAAGACCCGCTCGAGGACATCGCCGCTGAATTCGGCGATACGCCAGGCTTTTTCCAGCTGTACACGCCGACCGACCGGGAGTTGGCCGCCAGCCTCGTCCACCGCGCCGAGGCCGCCGGATACAAGGGGATCATCGTCACCCTGGACACCTGGGTGCCGGGATGGCGGCCACGGGACCTGTCGACGTCGAACTTCCCGCAGCTGCGCGGCAGCTGCCTGGCCAACTACACCAGCGACCCGGTGTTCCGCGCCGCACTGCCGCAGCCGCCTGAGGAAAACCCGCAGGCCACCGTCATGCACTGGGTGGGTCTCTTCGGCAACCCGCTGACGTGGGACGACCTGCCGTGGCTGCGTTCGCTGACCGACCTACCGCTCATCGTCAAGGGCATCTGCCATCCCGACGATGCGCGGCGCGCCAAGGACGGCGGCGTCGACGCGATCTACTGCTCCAACCACGGCGGACGACAGGCCAACGGCGGGCTGGCGGCCATCGACTGCCTACCCGGGGTCGTGGAGGCGGCCGACGGGCTGCCGGTGCTGTTCGACTCGGGCATCCGCAGCGGCGCCGACATCGTCAAAGCGCTCGCGCTGGGCGCCACCGCGGTCGGGATCGGACGGCCCTATGCGTACGGACTGGCGCTCGGCGGCGAGGACGGCGTCGTGCACGTGCTGCGATCGCTGCTTGCCGAGGCCGATCTGACGATGGCCGTCGACGGTTATCCCACCCTCGCCGATCTCACTCCGGACACGCTGCGGCGCGTCACCTGAGCGTTGCCGGGGGACTCTGCGACGGTTGGTGTCGTGGAAGGCGTCCTCGAGGAGTTCGACGAGTACCTCGCGCTGGAGCGAGGCCGCTCCGAGCACACCCGTCGCGCGTATCTCGGTGACCTTCGGTCGCTGTTCGGGTTCATGGCCGAGCGCGGACACGCCGTCAGCCTGAACGCGCTGAGTCTGCCGGTGCTGCGATCGTGGCTGGCCGCGCAAGCCGCCGCCGGCGCCGCCCGCACGACGCTGGCCCGGCGCACGTCGGCCGTCAAGATGTTCGCCGCGTGGGCGGTGCGGCGCGGCCTGATCGACACCGATCCCGCGGCCCGGCTGCAGGTACCGAAGGCCCGGCGTGAACTGCCCGCGGTGTTGCGTGAGGACCAGGCGCTCGACGCCATGGCGGCCGCGACATCGGGTGCCGAACAAGGCGATCCGATGGCGCTGCGCGACCGATTGATCGTGGAGTTGTTGTACGCCACCGGAATTCGCGTCAGCGAGCTGTGCGGGCTCGACATCGACGACGTCGACACGCCGCGGCGGCTGCTGCGGGTCCTCGGCAAGGGCAACAAACAACGGACTGTGCCGTTCGGTGCGCCCGCGCAGGAGGCGTTGACGGCGTGGCTCGATCGCGGCAGGCCGGCGTTGGCGACCGCGGACTCGGGTCCGGCGCTGCTGCTGGGGGCGCGTGGTCGGCGGCTCGACCCGCGCCAGGCGCGCACCGTCGTGCACCAGACCGTCACGGCGGTCAACGGTGCACCCGACATCGGGCCGCACGGGTTACGGCACAGCGCCGCAACGCATCTGCTGGAGGGCGGCGCAGACTTGCGTATCGTGCAGGAGCTGCTCGGCCATACCAGCCTGGCCACCACGCAGCTATACACCCACGTCACGGTCGCGCGGTTGCGCGCCGTCCACGACCAGGCCCACCCCCGCGCTTGACTACGGTGATTTCGGTGTAGTCGGTTGCGCTGTGCGCACCCGCGAGCACCGAAATCGCAAAGGAGGAACGTGGTCAGGTCGACGGTCGGGCTGTCGTGGGGGCCAGTCAGCTACCTCGAGTGGACGCCCGAGCGCGTCGACGCCGCGCCGACGGTGGTGCTGCTGCACGGCGGAGGAGTGGACAGCGCGTCGCTGTCCTGGGGTGGCGTCGGGCCGCGGCTCGCGGCCGGTGGTTACCGCGTGCTCGCGCCCGATCATCCAGGCTACGGCGACAGCCCGCCGGCGCCGTGGCCGTCGACCCAGGAACGGTTGGTCGGCTACGTCGGCGAGTTCGTCGACGCGCTTGCCCTGGACGGCTACACGGTCGGCGGTTTGTCGCTCGGTGGTGGGATGACGATCGGGCACGTGTTGG
The DNA here is from genome assembly GCF_001665615.1 of Mycobacterium sp. 852014-52144_SCH5372336. Classification (NCBI taxonomy): domain Bacteria; kingdom Bacillati; phylum Actinomycetota; class Actinomycetes; order Mycobacteriales; family Mycobacteriaceae; genus Mycobacterium; species Mycobacterium sp. 852014-52144_SCH5372336. The sequence goes on along the minus strand of NZ_LZSW01000047.1, from coordinate 363,068 downwards.
AGCGGCCCGAAAAGGTCACGGGGGCAATGCTGTTGGCCAGCTACGGGTTCATGCCCCGGCTGTCTGGAGGGCCGCTGTCCGGTCTTCGGCAGGTGTTGACGTGGGCCTGGGTCCGCACCGGCCTGCTGCGAGCGGTGAGCCGGTGGTCGGGGCGAAGCAGGCGCGCCATGGCGTGGGTAATGCCTGCGCTGATCGGCGACCCCGCTGCGCGAACGCCGGAACTGGTGGACGAGATTTTGTCGGCCGCCCGAGCGGATCACGCGTTCGAGGCGTTCGGTCAATGGCAACGCGATCAGGTCCGGTGGAATCGTCTCACCACCGACTACCGCGACCGGCTCGCGACGTTCCCGCACCCAGTGTTGATCATCCACGGAGACAAGGACACCAGCGTGCCGGTGGCTGCGGCGCGGGCAGCGGCCGAACTGATCCCGTTTGCACGCCTCGAAGTGGTTGCGGGCGCGGCACATTGGGTGCAGCGGGACCGTCCCGATGTCGTGGTGTCCGCGATGCTGCAGTTCCTCGACACGCTCAGCGCAGCAGCTTGATCACCTGAGCGATATCCGGCATCGCCGAGGGCCGCCCGGGAAGTTCGTCGAAGGCGGTCCAGTAACTGACCCCGAACCGCCGCCGGCGCTCGGTGAGCTGTTCGGCCATCTGCTCATGTGTGCCGATCAGCACGAACGGCGACGTCAGCAGGCGCTCGGGGGACACGCCGAATGTGGAGGCCAGTTGTTCGGCGGCCCGAGGCGCCTCGTCGGTCACGACGACGGCCTGGATCAGCACGTTGAGTTCGATGCGCTCGAACCGGTCGCCTGCGGCCTCGCGCACCACCGCGATGCGGTTCTCGAGTCCTTCGGCATCGAAGTGCGTCAGCCGAACCGCGGTGGCGTCGCGGTTGTGGGTGATGCCCGCCAGGCCGACGATGTCGGCGAGCCGTCCCGCGAGCTCGAGGACACGGGTTCCGTTGCCGCCGATCAACAGTGGCACGCGCGAGGGCGGGACCGAAAGCAGCTGTCCTGCTGCGGCGTGGATCCGGTAGTGCTGGAGGTCCGCATCGACAGGTTGGCCGTCGAGCAGCGCGCGGATCACCTCGGCCGCCTCGGCCAACCGCGATACGCGGACCGCGCCGCCGTCGAACGGAATACCGGCGGCGTCGTACTCGGACTTCATGTGCCCGGCGCCGATGCCGAGTTCGAACCGGCCGTCGGAGACGAGCGCGAGGCCCGCCGCCTCGCGGGCGGTTTCGACCGGATGACGGAAATCGTTGTTGAGCACCAGCGTTCCGACGCGCAACGGCTCGGTGGCCATCGCAGCGGCGGTGGCGGTGGTGAACGGCGGCGCCATCGGAACGAGGTGGTCGGCGAACGACAAGACGTCGAAACCGGAGCTCTCGACGGCGCGGGCGAACGCGCGCATCTGCTCGCCGGTGCGCGGCAGGCCGGCGGTCAGTCCGAACCGCATGGGCCGGTTGCGATGAGCATCGGTGGTCACGGTTCGACGGTAGGCGCACGCTCGCGCGGCGCTGAGCGTGCGGCAACGGCGGTAATCTGGCGGCGTGTCGTGTTCAAACACGGTCGCTCGCGCAAAGAGGGGAAGTCAGCCGGGGGTCGGTTTGAGGCGGATCGGGGTGGTGACCACGAGGGCGAGGGGGTCGACGTAGTCGGCGCGCGACGCCGGACCCCACATCGCGCCCCAGTGCAGGCAGGCCGAGCGTTGGCAGCCGGGATGTCCGGCTTCCAGCACGCCGATCACTGCGTCGGCGTCGATGCGTTGTCCCCGCACGACCGTCGCCCGGACCGGTTCATAGCTGGTCCGCAGACCGCCTGGGTGGGTGATCGAGACGACCGGCCGCCCCGCAAGCTCACCCGCGAAGACCACGGTGCCCTCGGCCGCCGCCAGCACGCGTTGGCCGGGTGCGCCCGCCAGGTCGACGCCTCGATGCCCGGGCGTCCAGTTCGGCTCTGCCGCGTCGAAAGTCCTGGTCACCTCGGGGCGCGGCCGTAGCGGCCAGGTCAACCGGCCGCCGTCGGCCGCGACGGGTCCCGCCAAGACCAGCGCAGACACCAGCGCGGCGCAAGCGAGCGCGACCCATCGCATCACCCCAGCTCAGCGGGTGATGCCCGACCGGGGCCAGAGTGCGACGCGGATCTGTGGACAGCCTGCTCGGCGTGGAAAAAGCACCCCCGTGTGGGGTGTAAACTGCTAACCGCAGCTCGCTTGCGCGGGCTGACTTCGCGTGTCTGCACCCGCGACCCGTTCCACTAGGTCGTTTCCCCGGATGCCGTCGGTCCCGTCTCCAGACGGGTTCTGGCATTCCGAGCAGTCACCAGGGCTCGGCGCCACCCGGCGCCGGCATCAACCGACGAAAAGGACCACGGACTCATGGCTGTTGTAACCATGAAGCAGCTGCTCGACAGCGGCACCCACTTCGGGCATCAGACCCGTCGCTGGAACCCCAAGATGAAGCGGTTCATCTTCACCGACCGCAACGGCATCTACATCATCGACCTGCAGCAGACGCTGACCTACATCGACAAGGCGTACGAGTTCGTCAAGGAGACGGTCGCGCACGGCGGGACGATCATGTTCGTCGGCACCAAGAAGCAGGCGCAGGAGTCGATCGCCGAAGAGGCCACCCGCGTCGGCATGCCATATGTGAACCAGCGCTGGCTGGGCGGCATGCTCACCAACTTCCAGACCGTGCACAAGCGGCTGCAGCGTCTCAAGGAACTCGAGACGATGGAGCAGACCGGCGGGTTCGAGGGTCGCACCAAGAAGGAAATCCTGATGCTGACCCGCGAGAAGAACAAGCTCGAACGGTCGCTCGGTGGTATCCGGGACATGTCCAAGCTGCCCTCGGCCGTGTGGGTCGTCGACACCAACAAGGAGCACATCGCCGTCGGTGAGGCGCGCAAGCTCAACATCCCGGTCATCGCGATCCTCGACACCAACTGCGACCCGGATCTCGTCGACTACCCGATCCCGGGCAACGACGACGCGATCCGTTCGGCGGCACTGCTGACCAAGGTGATCGCAGCCGCGGTCGCCGAGGGCCTGCAGGCCCGCGCGGGCGTGGGTCGCGACGGTGACAAGCCGGACGCCGAGGCCGCCGAGCCGCTCGCCGAGTGGGAGCAGGAGCTGCTTGCGAGTGCGACCGCCACCGCGAGCCCCACCGCCGCGGGTGCCGCGCCCGGCACCCCCGAGGCGGACGTCCAGACCGAACCGAAACCCTCCCAGAATCCGTAAGAGAAGGCTGATATGGCTAACTACACCGCTGCCGACGTCAAGCGACTGCGGGAGCTGACCGGCGCCGGCATGCTCGACAGCAAGAACGCGCTCGTCGAGGCCGACGGCGACTTCGACAAGGCCGTTGAGTTGCTGCGCATCAAGGGCGCCAAGGATGTCGGCAAGCGCGCCGAGCGCGCAACCGCCGAAGGCCTGGTGGCAGCAAAGGACGGCGCACTGATCGAGCTGAATTCCGAAACCGACTTCGTCGCCAAGAACTCGGAGTTCCAGTCCGTCGCCGAGCAGATCGTCGCCGCCGCGGCGGCCGCCAAGGCGACCGACATCGACGCGCTCAAGGCTGCGAAGGTGGGCGATACCACCGTCGAGCAGGTCATCGCGGATCTGTCGGCCAAGATCGGCGAGAAGCTCGAGCTGCGTCGCGTCGCCTACTTCGACGGGGCGGTGGAGACGTACCTGCACAAGCGTGCCGCGGACCTTCCGCCCGCCGTGGGTGTGCTGGTCGAGTACCAAGGCGATAACAAGGAGGCCGCCCACGCGGTCGCCCTCCAGATCGCCGCGCTCAAGGCCAAGTACCTCACCCGGGAGGACGTGCCCGAGGATGTCGTCGCCAACGAGCGGCGCATCGCCGAGGAGACCGCGCGCAACGAGGGCAAGCCCGAGCAGGCGCTGCCCAAGATCGTCGAGGGCCGCGTGACCGGTTTCTTCAAGGACGTCGTGCTGCTCGACCAGCCGTCGGTGTCCGACAGCAAGAAGACCGTGAAGGCCCTGCTCGACGAGGCCGGTGTGACCGTGACCCGCTTCGTTCGCTTCGAGGTCGGCCAAGCCTGACCACTCTTTAGCGAACCAGTCTCCAGCGCGAGCGCTCATCGTTGTACGGCCCGGATGCCGGGAACCGTACAAGGGTGAGCGCTCGCGCATTTGTGGGGCCACGGCGGTACGACTTGGTACCGTCGTCGGCATGACTCGGATAAGCGCCTTCGGCGACGACGCCCTCGGCGATCTCGATGCGGTCGGTCTGGTGGAGGCGCTGCAGGCGGGCGCGGTGTCGCGAGCCGAACTCGTCGACGCCGCGATCGCCCGGACGGAGGCGGTCAATCCGGCGCTCAACGGGCTCGCGTACGAGGTGTTCGAGCAAGCCCGCGCGCGTGCCCAGGCCCGTCCCTACGGCGGCTACTTCAACGGGGTTCCGTCGTTCCTCAAGGACAACGTCGCGGTGGCCGGCATGCCGACGATGAACGGCACCGACGCCTGGGATCCGCATCCGGAGCGCACACACGGCGACTTCGCGCGATCATTCCTCGCGACGGGCCTGGCTCCGATCGGCAAGACGCAGATGTCGGAATTCGGTTTCAGCGCCTCGGCCGAGCATCCCCGCATCGGACCCGTGCGCAATCCGTGGAACACCGAGCACACCGCGGGCGCCTCGTCGTCGGGGTCCGCGGCGTTCGTCGCCGCGGGGGTGGTGCCGATCGCGCACGCCAACGACGGCGGCGGGTCGATCCGAATCCCCGCCTCCTGCAACGGGTTGGTGGGTCTCAAACCGTCACGCGGTCGGCTGCCGCTGGACAAGAAGCTGCGCCAGATGCCGCTGCGCATCGTCGCCAACGGCGTTGCCACGCGCACCGTGCGCGATACCGCGGCGTTCTATCGCGAGATCGAGCGGGTGTACCGCGATCCGCGGCTGCCCGCGATCGGCAACATCACCGGACCCGGAACGCAGCGGCTGCGCATCGCGGCGTGCACCCAGTCGATCTCGCGCGAGGCCAGCCCCGAGGTGCGCGAGCTGACGCTGAAGAACGCCGCCCTGTTGGAGGAACTGGGACACCGGGTCACGGTGATCGACAACCCCGTGCCGTCGCACTTCATGAACGACTTCCTGCTCTACTGGGCGTTTCTCGCGTTCGCGCTCGTGCGCAGCGGACGTACGTTGGGTCCGAACTTCAACCGCGGGCGTCTGGACAATCTGACGCTCGGCCTCGACCGTCACGCGTCGCGCAACCTGCATCGGTTGCCCAGGGCGATCGCGCGGCTCGCACGGATCCGTCAACTCACCGAGCGGGTCACCCAAGACCACGACGTGGTGTTGACACCCACGCTCGCCGACGTCACGCCGCGGATCGGCCACCTCGACCCGACGCTCGACTACCAGACGGTCATCGACCGGCTCATCGAGTGGGTGGCGTTCACGCCGCTGCAGAACGCCACCGGTGAGCCGGCGATCTCGCTGCCCCTGGCCGAGTCCGCCTCGGGCCTTCCCGTCGGCATGATGTTCGCCGCGCCAGTGGGCCACGAGGGCCGGTTGCTGCACTTGGCCTACGAACTCGAAGAAGCGCGTCCGTTCAAGCGGATTCACGACGCGGGCTAGAGGGAGCGGCAGACCTCGGCCGTCGCGCGGGTGAGCGACTGGGCGCCCTCGCGCAGCGCTCGCTCGATCGGTATGCCCTCGGCGGTGATCGCGACCAGTCGCTCGACGCCGTGGTCGAGCAGCACCGCGGCGTCGGGGGCGACACGACCGGCGAAGATGACCACCCGTGCCCCCGCGCGCAACGCCGCCCGGGCCACGCCGAACGGCGTCTTGCCCATGACGGTCTGAGCGTCGACGCTGCCCTCGCCGGTGAACACCCAGTCGGCACCGTGCAGCGCCCGTTCGAGCCCGACAGTCTCGGCCACCTCTTCGGCGCCGGATCTGCTTACCGCGCCGAGAAATTCGACGAGCGCGAATCCCACACCGCCCGCCGCCCCGGCCCCGGGGCGCTGCGGTTGGGTGCCACCGAGCGTCGCCGATGCGACGGTGGCCAACCGCGCCAGACCCGCCTCGAGTCGCGCGACGCCGTCGGGGCCCGCGCCCTTCTGCGGGCCGAACACCGCGCTGGCGCCGCTCGGACCCAGCAGCGGCCCGGTGACGTCGGAGGCCACGCGGATCCGGACGTCGCGCAGGCGGGGATCCAGCGCCGTGACGTCGATGCGTTCGAGGCGTTCGAGGTCCCCGCCGCCGGGGGACAGCGGTTTGCCATCGGCGTCGAGGAACGCCGCGCCCAGCGCGGTGAGCATGCCCGTCCCTCCGTCGTTGGTGGCCGAACCGCCCAGCCCGATCAAGAAGTCCTCGGCGCCGCGGTCGAGGGCCGCGCGAATCAGCTGACCGACTCCGAAGGTGCTCGCGGACATGATGTTTCGGTCGGCGGGGGCGATGAGTTCCAGACCCGCCGCGGCCGCCATCTCAATCACGGCCAACTGGCGCAGCGGCACATAGCCATACCGGGCGGTGACGGTGCGGCCGAGTGCGTCGGCCACTGGCACCTCGACGTGTTCACCGTGCAACGCGTCGACGACGGCGTCGACGGTGCCCTCGCCGCCGTCGGCCATGGGCACGCCGATGACCTCGGCGTCGGGCCGCACCTCCGTGACACCGGCCCTCATCGCGGCGACCGCTTCGGACGCCGTCATCGACTCCTTGAATGAGTCAGGCGCCAGGACGATCTTCATGGACGTAGTTTCGCAGAACTCAGTCCGTGCCGAGCGCCGCGAGGATCTGCTTGAAGTCCCGTTGCTGGCGCTGACTCAGATTCGCCATCAACTTGCGCTCCGCCGCGCGCACGCCGGAATCGGTGCGTTTCAACAACTCCCGGCCCTCGCGCGTGAGCTGGGCGGGCAGCGACCGTCCCGAAGACACGCTCGCGGGGCGGGAGACAAGCCCGCGGTCCTCGAGGCCGCGCAGCACCATGTTCATCGCCTGCGGCGAGACGTTGAAGTCGCGGGCCAGTTCCGCATTGGACCGTCCCTCGTGCTGGGAAAGGATCCGCATGCACAGGTACTGAGGGAACGCCACGCCAAGCGGTTCGAGCACCGTCGTGGTGACCTCGGCACGTAGGGCCTTGGCGACGCGGGACAGGAGCAAACCCAGCGGCTGATCCTCGAGCGGTCCATTCATGTCAACTATATTGACATATATCAACCATATTGATATCAACGATGCATGACCGAACCAACGGGTGAGCTGTTCGAGAACGCATACAAGGGCGAGATGCCCGAGATGAGCGGCGGCAAGCCGCCGTGGAGCATCGGTGAGCCGCAGCCGGAGCTCATGCCCCTGATAGAAGAGGGCAGATTCCACGGCGACGTGCTCGACGCGGGGTGCGGTGAGGCCGCGCTGGCGATCCACCTCGCCGAACGGGGCTACACCACGGTGGGTCTGGACCAGTCGCCCACCGCGATCGAGCTGGCCAGGCAGGAGGCTGCCAAGCGCGGGCTGACGAACGCGACCTTCGACGTCGCCGATATCAGCGACTTCTCGGGCTACGACGGCCGGTTCGGCACGATCGTCGACTCGACGCTGTTCCACTCGATGCCCGTGGAACTGCGCGACGGCTATCAGCGTTCGATCGTGCGGGCCGCGGCACCCGGCGCCTCCTACTTCGTGCTGGTGTTCGACAGGGCGGGCATGCCCAACGGTCCGGCCAACCCCGTCACCGAAGACGAGCTGCGCGACGTCGTCTCCAAGTACTGGACGATCGACGAGATCACACCGGCGCGCATACACGGCGTCTTCCCGGACGGATTCGAGGAGTTCTTTCCGGCGCTCGACATCCGCGACGAGCCGAAAGGCCGCAAATCCGTGCCCGCCTGGTTGCTGAGCGCCCACCTGCCCGACTGACCCGGCGAGTCGCGACCCACTGGCCGCCCTCGGCCCCGCCATGAGGCAGGATGAAGGGGATCTCAGCGAGGACCCGTAAGGAGTCGGATGGCGGATCCCAACGTCGCCGGTCAGGCAGCTCCGAACTCCGAAGTCGCCACCGGAGCGGCTCCGGATGCGAGCAAACCCAACGGAGCCGCCGCAGGTTCCATCCGTCCCATGTACACCCGGGTACTGCTCAAGCTGGGCGGTGAGATGTTCGGTGGTGGGGAAGTGGGCCTCGATCCCGACGTCGTCCACCTGGTGGCGCGTCAGATCGCCGAAGTGGTCCGCAGCGGCGTGCAGGTGGCCGTGGTCATCGGTGGCGGCAATTTCTTCCGCGGTGCGCAACTGCAGCAGCGCGGCATGGAGCGCACCCGCAGTGACTACATGGGGATGCTCGGCACCGTCATGAACAGCCTGGCGCTGCAGGACTTCCTGGAGAAGGAAGGCATCGCGACCCGGGTACAGACCGCCATCACGATGGGTCAGGTCGCCGAACCGTACATCCCGCTGCGCGCCGTGCGGCACCTCGAGAAGGGTCGCGTCGTCATCTTCGGGGCGGGCATGGGCCTGCCGTACTTCTCCACCGACACCACCGCCGCCCAGCGCGCGCTCGAGATCGGCGCCGAGGTGGTGCTGATGGCCAAGGCCGTCGACGGCGTCTTCACCGCCGACCCGCGCCAGAACCCCGACGCCGAACTGCTCACCGCGATCAGCCACCGCGAAGTCATCGACCGCGGCCTGAAGGTGGCCGACGCCACCGCGTTCAGCCTGTGTATGGACAACGGCATGCCGATCCTGGTGTTCAACCTGCTCACCGACGGCAATATCGCCCGGGCGGTCGCGGGTGAGAAGATCGGAACACTGGTCACTACCTGACACCCCCGCGCCCGCAGCGAAGGTGCACACGCGAGACCGGTGACCGACGCGCACAGACGAAGGAGAAGGACCGTGATCGACGAAACCCTCTTCGATGCCGAGGAGAAGATGGAGAAGGCGGTGTCGGTCGCGCGCGATGACCTGTCGTCGATCCGCACCGGCCGCGCCAATCCCGGCATGTTCTCGCGTGTCAACGTCGACTACTACGGATCGCCGACACCGATCACCCAGCTGTCGAGCATCAACGTGCCCGAGGCGCGGATGGTGGTGATCAAGCCCTACGAGGCGGGCCAGCTGCGCAACATCGAGGATGCGATCCGCAACTCCGACCTCGGCGTGAACCCCACCAACGACGGCAACGTCATCCGCGTGGCGATCCCGCAGCTGACCGAGGAGCGACGCCGCGACCTGGTCAAGCAGGCCAAGGCCAAGGGCGAGGACGCCAAGGTCGCGGTGCGCAACATCCGCCGCAAGGCGATGGAGGAGCTGCACCGCATCAAGAAAGACGGCGAGGCAGGCGAGGACGAGGTGTCGCGCGCGGAGAAGGACCTCGACAAGTCCACCGCCACCTACACCCACCAGATCGACGAACTGGTCAAGCACAAAGAAGGCGAGCTGCTGGAGGTCTAGTGACCGAACAGCAGAAGGGTCCCGTGGCAGAGACGCCGGTCGAAGAACCGCCCAAGAAGAAGTCGCGGGCGGGCCGCGATCTGCCCGCCGCCATCGGAGTCGGCGTCCTGCTCGGCGCCATGGCGATCGGCATCCTGCTCTTCTGGCCGATCGGATGGCTGCCCGTGCTGGCGGTGTTCATACCGATCGCCACCCACGAGGTGATCCGCCGGCTGCGCGAGGCCGGATACGACCTTCCTGCGATTCCGTTGCTGCTCGGCGGCCAGGCGATGATCTGGTTGAGCTGGCCGTTCGGGTCGGCCGGGGTGCTCGGGGCGTACGGCGGGACGGTCGTCGTCTGCATGGTGTGGCGGCTGGTCGGGCACGGTTTGCGCCACCAACCGGTCAACTACCTTCGCGACATCGCCGCCGCGGTCCTGCTGTCGACATGGGTGCCGTTGTTCGCCAGCTTCAGCGCGCTGCTGATCTTCCAGGACCACGGCGGCGGCAGGGTGTTCACGGTGATCGCGACCGTCGTGTTCGCCGACATCGGCGGCTATGTGGCCGGTGTGCTGTTCGGCAAGCATCTGATGGCGCCTGCGATCAGCCCGAAGAAGTCGTGGGAGGGCCTTGGCGGCTCGCTGGTGTTCGGCACCGCCGCCGCTGTGCTGTCGGTGACATTCCTGATGGACAAGCCCTCCTGGGTCGGCCTGCCCCTCGGGCTCATGCTGGTGATCACCGGTGTGCTCGGTGACCTGGTCGAGTCGCAGGTCAAACGCGACCTCGGAATCAAGGATATGGGCACGTTGCTGCCCGGCCATGGCGGCATCATGGACCGCATCGACGCGATGCTCCCGTCGGCCGTGGCGGGTTGGATCGTCCTGACGCTGTTGGCGTGATACGTCGGTCAGGGACCGCTAGGAGGCCGGTAGTACGGGCGAATAGCGCCGGTAGCCGCCGCGAAGCGTCACGGTGTCGGAGTCGATGCGGGCGATGTCGTTCCACAAGACCAAGTGCGTGCCCCGGTGCCGCCATCGCAGGAACGCGGCCAACGCGCGGGGCTTGTTGACGCCGGAGCGCTCGTAGCCGAGATACGACGAACGGGTGTGTGGGCTGATCACCAGGCCGAACAGATTCGGTGTGGTGGAGGCCGGGTCGCCGCCGTCGCGAAAATACAGTCGGACATCGACCACGGTTCCCACCGACTGCGCGTCTGTGTCGCACACCGGCAGGCCGAGGATCTCACTCAGCTGCATGGCGTCCTCCAGGGATGTGGACGATCAGCCGTTCGCGTAACCACCTCTCGATCCATGGCGGGTCCAAGTCGGTGTCGTCGATGTCGACCTGGATGACGGCATGGACTTCGGCGACGGCCCGCCACGCGATCGACTGCATCCGCGAAACCGGAGGGCGGCCGCCGAAGATTCGGGTGATCAGCACGTCGCCGGTCAGGATCGCGCTCACGGTCGGTGGTGAAGCGCTCTTGTCGATATCGGCGCCGACGGTGATGCCCTCGATTTCCAGGTCGTCGACGATTCCGACCGGGTCACCGTCGTTGTCGACCAGTTGTCGGTCCAGCAACTGCAGTCGCGCGTCGAGCAGCCGTCCGCGGTGCGGTGCTTCAGGAAAGTCATATGAGCTCATTGACCCGCTCCTGTGAGGATCATCAGCGGAATCGCGGCCAGTGAGGCGGCGAGGATGATGACCAGGTACACCGATGCCAAGGCGTTGGTGGCCCGGCCGTTCACGTGCTCACCCATGTACCCCGGGTCATTGGCCACGATCAGGATCGGCAGATACGTCAGCGGCAACGCGATAGCGGAGAACACCACCGAGAACTCGGTCACCTGGATCGGATCCACTCCGCTGAAAAGTACTGCGGTACAGACGATCAACGCCACGAGCATCACGACGTGAAAACGCGACGCCTCGGCCGGACGACGGAATTTGCCCCACGTCCAGCCGAAGAACTGGGCCAGGGTGTAGCCGGAGGACAACGTGGTCTCCAACGCGGCGCCGAAGGTGGCGGCGACGATACCGACGATGGCGAACGCCAGGGCGAGTTGGCCGCCTGCGGGTCACGATCGGCATGACCACCTCCGACAGCGAGGTGACCTCGATCTGCGCGGGCAGCAGCACGATCGTCGCGCAGGCGGCGATCGCGACCGAGAGCACGCCGCCCAGCGGGAAACCGACCAGCACGTTGAGCCGTGAGGTACTGAGATCCTTGACGGTCCAGCCTTCTTCCACTGCGCCGGAGGAGAAGAAGAAGACTTCGTAGGGCGTCATCGCCGCTCCGAACAGCGCGACCGCGAAGTACCAGTAGGTGGCCGCCGATTCGCTCTCCGGGATGGTCGGGGCAGTGGCCTGGGAGGCCAGGTCGCCCCAGTCGGGTGACAGCAGGAACACCGCGACGGCGAAGACGATCAGCGCCAATCCGAGCATGCCGGCGAAGTTCTCCATATGGGAGAACTTCACCCGCCAGATGACGACCCAGACCGCGAACGCCGCTACCGGGAACCAGAGATTGGGGCCGACGTCGGTGGCCAGCTGCAAAGCCAGCGCGACACCGCCGATCTCGGCGGTGACGGTCATCAGGTTGATGAAAAACGAGGCGGTGAGATTGGCTGCGGCAGTGCGTGGCCCGAGCCGTTCACGAATGATCTCGAATGTGGCCCGCCCGCTGACCGCGGCCACCCGGCCGGACATCTGCGCGAAGAGGCAGATGCCGAGCACCCCGACAGGGACCACCCACGCGAGCGCGAGACCGAACCGCGAACCGACCACGGCATTGGTCACCAGGTCGCCTATGTCGAGGAAGCCGCCGATGGCGGTGAGGATGCCGAGGGCTACCGCGAAGATGCGTTTCATCGGTAGGTGGCCGTGAGGTGGTCGACGACATCGAGCATGGACCGGCGCAGTTGCCGCGCGTCGGGTTGGCCGTCCACCGCGCGCACGGCGGCGTTGGCGGCGTTGAGCTGACCGATGAGGGTTGTCATCGTCTCGGTCAGTAGCGACTGCCGACGCAAGTCCTGCGGATCTTCGGCTCGCAGCACCGCGATACCCGAATAGGACTTGGCGATCTGATCGCGCGCATCGCTGAGTTGCACCGCGGCCAGATTCCTCGTCGACCGGCGCTGGATCCACAGATCGAGCGCTTGCGCGCCCGTCCGCGCCGCCGACTCCGTTTCCTCCTTTGCCGCCGCAAGTTTCCCGGGCATCCCGTCGCGGTTACTCGGACAGCTGGTCAGTATCAGCGCGAGCACACTGGCCATCAGTAGCAGCACGGCGGCAATACGCACCCGATTGTGGGCATGCATCAAGCAGCGCCGATGCCGAAGGGCCACATTTCTGCATTTTGCGCCTGGACCCCGCGCGCAACCGCGGTACCGCGCGGCGTGTCGCATGCTTCGTCAGCGGCAGTGTAGGTTTCAGTCAGCGCACATCGTGGCGTGCATTGCCCGTAGCGCCTCGCGCACTCTCACCAGGAAGTCAGCCGCGTCATCGAAGTCGGGTCGAGGCCCGCAGCGGGTCCAGAACTCGACGACGCAGCTCGCCACCTGCCGAACCCGGACATTGCTGACCTGGGACAGCACGCGAAGGAGATCGAACGCCTGCTCGTCACTGAGGCCGAAGGTCTGCATCAGCATCCCTTTGGCTTGTTCGATCACGGGCAGACCGGCGAGCTTTTCTCTCAGCTGAGCGATTTCGAGTCCCAGGCGTTCGGCCTCGGTGACAGGTGCAGCGACCGTCACGCGGGTGGCCCGGTCTTCGGCGGACCAGGTGAGGGTCATCGTTACTCCTTTCGTTCTCGTAGCGCCCCGGCGAGGACGGAAGCTGTGTGACGCGGGGTGCAGTTCTCTGTCAGGTCGCGGATCTGTGTTCGGCAGCTGAATCCGTCGGCGAGCACCGTCGTCTCGGGGTCCACGCCGCGCAGTGCGGGGAGCAGTTTGTCCTCGGCGCACGCCACCGATACGTCGTGATGCCCGCGTTGGAAGCCGAAATTACCTGCGAGACCGCAGCATCCGGCATCGAGCACTCGGACGTCGACACCGGCGTCCTCGAGAACCGCCTTCTCGTGGGCGTAGTGCAGCACCGCGTGCTGGTGACAGTGCGGCTGCACGACGGCGTGGCCGCCGATACGCGGCGGGTCCCAGTCGTCCGCCCTGAGGTGCAGAAGTTCACCGATCGTGTACGTCTGCGCGGCGAGTCGGTGTGCATCCTCGTTGCCATGCAACAGGTTCGTCGCATCGGAGCGGAACACGGCCGCACAACTGGGTTCGAGGACGACGATCGGGGTACCGGTACGCAGCGCGGGCCGAAGGGCTCGCAGCGTCCTTCCCAGAACCTTTTTCGCGACACTTAGCTGGCCGGTCGAGATCCACGTGAGCCCACAACAGAGCGTGTTGCTGGGAACGGTGACGCTGAAGCCGGCCGATCGGAGCACCTTGACAGCGTCGCGGCCGATGTCCGGATCGAAGTTGTTGGTGAAGGTATCCGCGAACAGGATGACCGACTCGCGGCCTCCGGTCAGCAGCGGCTGATCGCGCCACCATCGGGTGAACCGTCGCGCCGCGAACCGCGGGAGGTCTCGATGCGAGTCGATCCCGCCGAGGACCTTGATCACCCGGTCCAGGCGCGGTGTGTGTGTCAGGGCGTTGACGGCTCGCGGTGCGCCCGTGGCTATCCGGGCCCACAGCGGTATCCATCCCATGGTGTAGTGGGCCATGGGACGCAGGCGACGACGGTAGTGGTGAAAAAGGTACTCCGCCTTGTACGTTGCCATGTCGACGTTGACCGGGCAGTCGCTCAGGCAGCCTTTGCACGCCAGGCACAGATCGAGGGCGTCGCGGATCTCGGTCGACGCCCAGCCGTCGGTGATGACGTCTTGCTGCAGCATCTCGAACAGCAGCCGCGCCCGCCCGCGGGTCGAATGGTGCTCCTCCCCGGTGGCGCGATAACTAGGACACATCACTCCGGACTCGTCACCGCGGCACTTCCCTACGCCGACGCACCGCGCCGCCGCATGCGAGAAGCGGTGCCCGTCATCGGCGTAGGCGAACGCCGTCGCCGGCTCGATCGGTAGATAACCGGTACCGAACCGCAGGTTGTCATCGAGACGGTATGGGTTGACGACCTTTCCCGGATTCATCCGGTTGTCGGGATCGAAGAGTGCCTTGGTCTTCTCGAACGCCCGAACGACGCGGTGGCCGAACATGATCGGCAACAGTTCGCCGCGTGACTGACCGTCGCCGTGTTCCCCGGACAGCGACCCGCCGTAATCGACGACGAGGTGGGCGGCGTCGTGGGCGAACCGACGGTATGCGGCGATGCCGTCGGAGGTTCGCAGGTCGAACGGGATCCGGGTGTGCACGCATCCTTGACCGAAATGCCCGTAGAGCGACGATGTTCCATAGCCGTAGCGATCGAGCAGGGAATGAAAGTCGCGCAGGTAATCACCCAACCGGTGCGGCGGGACCGCCGCATCCTCCCATCCCTCGTGCGTCTCGGGGCCGACCGGTGGATAGGCCGTCGCGCCCAGCCCGGCTTCCCGGGCTGCCCACACCTGCTTCTTGTGTACGGGATCGCTGAGGACCTTGGCATCGCAGCCGGCCACCGCCTGCACGGCCTCGATCATCGCCTTGGCGCGGTGATCGGCCTGATCTTGGTCCTCGCCGTCCATTTGCACCATGAGCCAACCGCCTCCGTGGGGCAGCTGGTGGAGGGCCCTTTCGGCCAACCGCCGTGAGTGTTCGAGTTCGACCAGCCGCTGATCGAGGCCTTCCAGCGCTGCCGGTTCGTGCTCGAGGACGGCCGGGACGGCGTCGGCGGCGGCGGCGATGTCGTCGAAGCCGAGTAGCGCCAGGGCGCTCGCCGCGGGCCGGCGAACCAGGTCGATCTCGGCGCACAGCACGGTGACAAGCGTGCTCTCGCTCCCGACCAACCCCTTTGCGAGGTCAAAGCCGTTGTCAGGCAACAGGCTATCGAGGTTGTAGCCCGACACCCGGCGTGGAATGTGGGGGTAGCGCTCGCGAATGTCGTCCCCGAACTCGGTGACGATCGAGCGCAGCCCACCGTAGATTTCGGCGAGCCGCCCTCCCGAGGTGATGATTCGGTCGATGTCGCGGTCCTCGGTCGGGCCGATCCAGCGTTGGATGCCGTCGTAGGTCAGAATCTCCAGGGCGCGAACCGAGTCGACCATCTTTCCGTATGCCTGCGCGGTCGAGCCGCACGAATTGTTGCCGATCATTCCGCCGATGGTGCAACTGACATGTGTAGAGGGTTTCGGGCCCACCATCCATCCGGTGTCCGCCAGACGGTCGTTGAGAACGTCGAGCTTGATGCCGGGTTCGACCACCGCCGTGCCCCTGTCGACGTCGACCGTGCGGATGCGGGTGCAGTACTTGCTCCAGTCGAGCACCACGGCGACATTGCAGCACTGACCGGCCAAGCTGGTGCCGCCGCCGCGGGAGAGAACTGGGACGTCGCTGTCGCGACACGTCGCGATGGCCTCGACCGCATCGTCCGGCGTATACGGCACGACCACGCCGATGGGGACCTGGCGGTAGTTCGACGCGTCGGTGGAGTAGGCCGCTCGCGAGCCGGGGTCGAACCGGACCTCACCCGCCACGCGGCGGTCCAGCTCGGCGGCGAGCTTGGAATAAAGCAGTGAGGAAGTGCTCATGTGGCGGTGTCTCTTTCAGCCGACGCGATAGGGCTCGAGGTCCAGGCTGCGTACGGTCAGCCCGTGCCCGGGGCTGTCCGGGTCGGGGCGGATAACCCCGTCGGTCGGCGGTGTCGCGCCATCGAAGTAGCGGGTCTCGATACGGGCGTGATCGTGAAACCATTCGAGGTGGCGGAGATTGCGTGTCGCGGCGCCGACTGCGGCGTGCAGCCACGGCGCGCAGTGTGCTGAGACTTCCAGATGGTGTGCGGCGGCGAGCGCGGCCACCTGCTGCCAACCGGTGATGCCGCCGCACCGCGATGCGTCGATCTGCAGGCAATCGACCGCGGAACACAGCGGGACGAAATCGGCCAGCCGGTGGCCGTATTCGCCCGCCGTGACGTCGGCGTCGACCGCGTCACGTACGGCTCGCAGGCCTGAGAGGTCGTCGGATGAGACCGGCTCTTCCAACCAGGTGATCGCGAGGTCGGAGACCTCGGACATCAACCGGACGGCCTGTTTGGCGGTGTAGCCACCGTTTGCGTCGACCATCAGTGCGGTTTCGTCGCCGATCGCGGCCCGGGCCTGCCGCATCCGCGACACGTCACGTCTGGTGCGTGTGCCCCACGACTGCCCGATCTTGATCTTCACGCGGGTGATGCCGTGGTCACGGACCCAGCCGAGCAGTTGGTCCCCCATCTGGTGGGGGCCGTAGGTGGTGAACCCGCCACTGCCGTAGACGGGGACGCTGTCGCGCACGGCACCGAGGAGCCGGTGTAGCGGGATGCCTAGAACCCGGGCTTTGAGGTCCCACAACGCCACGTCGACCGCGGAGAGCGCCTGTCCCGCAATGCCGCTGCGCCCGATGTTCCGCACGGCTTTGGCCATGGCGTCGAACGCCGCGGCGCCGTCGAGCGCGTCCCGCCCGACGACGTGAGTGACGAGGCTTCGGGTGATGACGTCGGCGCAAGCCGGATGCCCGTACGTCCAGCCCGTTCCGGTGATGTCGCCGCAGTCGGCGTTGACCACCACCAGCGTGGTGTGATCCCAGGCCAGCGTCCCGTCGGCCTCCGGCGTTTCGGTGGGGATGCGGTACGCCGTGACGCGCAGCGCATCGACGGTGGCGGCGGGAATTCCGGTGCGGACAGCGTCGTCGGTGATCATGAGCGTGCGTGCGGCATGAACTCTTGCGCCTTGGTCTTGATGCCTTCCTTGATGAAGCCGCGACTGTCCTCATCGCCCTTGAGCACTGCGGTGGCGGTGGCTTTGGCTTGTTCGAAGGTGGCGTGTGGCGGAATTGGTGGCATGTTGGGGTCGGTGTGCACGTCGAGCACCGTCGGCCGGTCGGCCGAGAGCGCGGAACGCCACGCGTCGGCGAGTCCGTCGGGGTCACGCACGGTGTGTGCCTGAAGTCCAAGGCTGGCGGCGAAGCCGGCGTAGTCGACGTCCGGAAGAGTCTGTGACGCCGCGAATTTCGGTGATCCGTTCATCGCACGCATCTCCCAGGTCACCTGGTTGAGGTCGTTGTTGTGCAGGACCGCCACGATCAGGCGGCGGTCCGACCACTGCTGGTGGTAGTGCTTGATCGTGATGAGTTCGGCCATACCGTTCATCTGCATGGCACCGTCGCCGACGAGGGCGATGACGGGGCGGTCCGGGTGGGCGAACTTGGCACCGATGGCGTACGGAATCCCCGGACCCATGGTCGCCAGCGTTCCGGACAGCGAACCGCGCACGCCGGGCCCGAAGCGCAGTTGCCGGGCATACCAGTTTGCGGCGGATCCGGAATCGGCGGTGACGATCGCGTTGCCGGGCAGCTGCGCGGAGAGTTCGGAGAAGAGCCGCAGCGGGTTGACGCGGTCGGTACTGACGGCGGCCTCCTTGGCCATGGTCTCCCACCAGCGGCTGACGTTCGATTCGACCGTGGACCGCCACGATCTGTCGGATTTGTATTGCAGATGCGGAATGAGGCCGCGCAGAGCGGATTTCGCGTCGGCGACCAGGTTCACATCGTAGGGGTAGCGCATTCCGATCAAGGTGGGATCGATGTCGATCTGCACGCTGCGGGTCTGTCCGAAGTCGGGAAGGAACTGGGTGTAGGGGAAGCTCGACCCGATCGTGAGCAGGGTGTCGCAGTCACGCATCAACTCGTAGCTGGGCCGGGTGCCCAGCAGGCCGATCGCCCCGGTCACCCATGGCAGTTCATCGGACAGCACGTCCTTGCCCAACAGGGCCTTGGCAGCTCCGGCGCCGAGCAGCTCAGCGGTCTCGGCCAGTTCGGCGGCGGCGCCTCTGGCGCCGTTGCCAACCAGCATGGCGACTTTGCTTCCGGCATTGAGGATCTCGGCGGCCCGCGCGATGGCCGCGTCATCGGCGTTGACCGCCGGCCAGTCGACACCCAGACTCGACGGCACCATCTTGAAGGCGTGTCGGGGCGGGCGGTAGGGGAGCTCCTGCACGTCGGCCGGAATGATCAAGGCTGTGGGGCACCGCCTCGCCACCGCGGTGCGGATCGCGCGGTCGAGGACATTGGGAAGCTGCTCGGGCACGGTCACCATCTGCACGTAGTCGGCGGCGACGTCCTTGTAGAGGCTCAGCAGGTCGATCTCCTGTTGATAGGACCCGCCCATCGCGCTGCGATTGGTCTGCCCGACGATGGCCACCACCGGTACGTGGTCGAGTTTGGCGTCGTAGAGGCCATTGAGCAGATGTACCGCCCCGGGGCCTGACGTCGCCATGCAGACGCCGAACGTCGCGCCGCCGAACTTGGCGTAGCCGACCGCCTCGAACGCGCTCATCTCTTCATGGCGGGACTGCACGAACTGAGGATCGTTGTCGGCGCGGCCCCAGGCTGCCAGGATCGCGTTGATCCCATCACCCGGATATGCGAATACGCGGCGAACACCCCAGGCGCGTAACCGTTCGAGCAAGTAATCAGCGACGGTTTGGTCGGGCATGACTGCTCCTTGTCGGTTGGTTCGCGGACGGAGGCGTTATCTCCGTCCTACGCTTTCATTTGCTGTACAGCAACTATTGCTTCCTGAAAATTAATTGAGACTTCGTCGCCGGCCGCTCGATCCGGTCATCGCGGATCTGTGTCGGTATCGCCACACCCTCCCCTCCACGGCGTCTGAACACAGCCACATGAGCAGGCCCAGGTTGTAGGCGCCGAGCAGGCCGGAGAGCAGGATGTCGCCGAACTCGAACCCCAGCGCTCCGGAGGCGTCGTGCACGGCTGCCACGGAGGTGACGATCACCATCGTCATGCCACCGGCCACACCGATGGCGCTCAAAACCACCGCCGTGCCGCGTCGAAACGCCGCCGCAACGGCCAGCACACCGAACACCGCCAGGACGACGCATTCGACGGGGGAGATGTGCAGCCCGAATACGGATATCCCGGTCCCCGAACGGGATCCGCCGCCGAGGTGACCGATGGCGGCGGCGCTTCCGACGGCGGCGCACGCCACCCCCTCGGCGACGAGCAACCACCGGCCGCTGCGATACCGCGACCGGTTCAGGCTGACCTCGACCAACTGCGTCCGCGGAGCGGTCATCGTCGGCAGTTGCTGTGCGGAGGTGCGTGGGGTGGGGGCATCGTCGTCTCCCTTCACTGTCGTGCCGTCGACTGGGGATGCTGTTGCCGGTGGTGTCCGGACGTCATGGTGTGGTGCCCGCTGAGTTGTCGGGCGCTGTTGATCAACCCGACGAGGCTGAAGGCCTGTGGTGTGTTACCCAGCTGGCGCCCGGCTTTCGGGTCGTACTCCTCGCTGAGCAGCCCCACGTCGTTGCGGAGACCCAGCAGTCGCTCGAAGAGCGCGGTGGCTTCGTCGGGGCGGCCGATGCCGCACAACGCGTCGACGAGCCAGAAGCTGCACGCCAGGAAGCTGCCTTCACGGCCCGGGAGGCCATCGTCGCTTCGTTCGGGAAGGTAGCGCAAAAGCAGCCCGTCACAGCAGAGTTCCTTCTGGACCGCCTCGACGGTGCCGACGATGCGCGGGTCGTCGTAAGGCAGGAAGCCGACCCGCGGGAGCAGCAACAGTGCCGCGTCGAGGTGGTCGGAGCCGTAGGACTGAGTGAAGCAACCGCGCTGCGTGTTGTATCCGTGTTCGCAGACG
Organism: Mycobacterium sp. 852014-52144_SCH5372336; assembly: GCF_001665615.1. Classification (NCBI taxonomy): domain Bacteria; kingdom Bacillati; phylum Actinomycetota; class Actinomycetes; order Mycobacteriales; family Mycobacteriaceae; genus Mycobacterium; species Mycobacterium sp. 852014-52144_SCH5372336. Next base: position 342,880 of record NZ_LZSW01000047.1, on the reverse strand, counting down.
TCGGCGTGGAGTTCGTCGCGCAGGGCTCGCCATCGCGACAGCGGGCCGTCCAGCTGATGGTTCTCGACGGTGCGTACCGCACGATCGACCCCGGCCCATGCCATGACCTTCGAATGCACGAAATGTCTTGCCGGCCCGCGAATCTCCCAGAGGCTGTAGTCGCACCGTTGCCAATTGCCTTCGAGAAAGTCGAGAAGTGCGCGCTGGACGTCCCAGGCGATGTCGTCGGTCGGCAGCCCGCTGTCCCTGGCCAGGTGCAGGCCGTCGAGCACCTCGCCCCACACGTCGAGTTGGAATTGGCCCGCGGCGGCGTTGCCCACCCGCACCGGGCTCGAGTTCTCGTAACCGGCCAGCCAGGGAAGGCCGAACTCGGGTAGCCGCCGCCGTCCGTCGGCGCCGTACATGATCTGCAGATCGGCGGGGTCGCCGGCGACCGCGCGCACCAACCATTCCCTCCAGGCCCGCGCCTCGTCGACGAAACCCGTGCCGAGCAGCGCCTGCAGGGTGAAGGTGGCGTCGCGTAGCCAGCAGTACCGGTAATCCCAGTTCCGCGACCCGCCGAGTTGCTCGGGCAGTGATGTGGTGGCCGCGGCGAGGATGCCACCGGTCGGAGCGAAGGTCAGGGCCTTGAGCAACATCAGCGCCCGGCGCACCTCCGGTTGCCACGATCCGGTGTAGTTGCATTGGGCCACCCACGCGCTCCACCAGCGTTCGGTCTCGGACAGCGCCTGCTCGGCGTCGGCGGGTGGGGGTGCGGCTAGATGCGAGAGCTGATGCGTCAGGACGAACGGTATGCGCCGGCCCTCGGTGACGGTGAACTCCGCCACGGTGGTGAGCTCGCGACCGTGCGTGTCGACGGGCGTGCGCAGCCACACCGCATCGGGGCCGGCGATCGCCGACAGCCCGCCGTCGCTGCGTCGCACCCAAGGCACCACGTGGCCGTAGTCGAAGCGCAGGCATAGCGTCATCGCCATCGGGACGGTGCCGCGCACGCCCTCGACGATGCGGACGACGTCGGCGGCCACGCCGCGCGGTGGCATGAAATCGATGAGCCGGACGGTTCCGTCCGCGGTGTCCCATTCGGTTTCGAGGATCAACGCGTCGTCGCGGTAGCGCCGGCGCGTCGCCGGCCCGCCGCCCGCCGGCGCCATCAGCCAGGTACCCGCCTCGGCCCCGCCGAGCAGCGCCGCAAAGCAGGCCGGCGAGTCGAAGTGTGGCAGACACAACCAGTCGATGGCTCCGCTGCGATCCACCAGGGCTGCGGTTTGTAGATCCCCGATCAGCGCGTAGTCCTCGATCGCGGCCATGTCAGCTCGCGTCGTCGAGGGTGATGACCACCTTCACGTCGTCGGGTCGGGCGGTGAAGGCTTCGGCGGCGCGGTGCAGCGGCACTCGCCGGGTGATCAGGCTGGCCAGCCAGTCCTTGTCGGCTTTCGCCAACGCCTCGGCGGCCTGCCGATAGTGGCGCAGGTTGGCGTTGACCGATCCGATGACCGCGTCGTTCTCCAGCACCAATTCGCGGTTGACGGCGCCAGCGTCGATCTTGAGGGTTCGTCCGGCCGGTGATACTCCGGTCAGGCAAACGATGCCGTAGGCCGAGGTGTTGGCAATGGCACCGAAGACGACCGGCCCGGCTCCGGTCGCCTCGATCACCACGTCCGGCTGCAGCCGGGAGGCGACCTCGTCGATGTCGTCGTGGTGATACGTCGCGCCCAACGCCGCGGCGATCGCCGGTTTGGGTCCGTCGGTGACGCGGTCGAGGATGTGGGTGTCGAGGCCGGACTGCACGGACAGCAGGGCTGCCAGCAGCCCGATCGGACCGGCGCCGGTGATCAGCGCCCGTTCGGGTTCGAAGTAGGCCCGCTGGCCCACCCGCCGAACCTGCTCCCACGCCTTGGCCACCACCGTGGTGGGCTCCATGAGCATTCCGACGTCGCGCAGGCCCTCGTCGATGCGCATCGCGTAATCGGTTTTGACGCACCATCTTTGGCTGCCGTAACCGTCGATCGCCTTGATCCCGCGTTCGGTGTAGCGACCGTTGCGGCACATGTCGAACTCGCCATGGGCGCAGGCCCGGCACGGCACTGGGTCGGGCCTGCGCACCACGCCGACCACCAGGTCGCCGGGGGAGAAGGACGCGCCGGGCGGGGCGGTCGCCACCCGGCCTAGAGACTCATGCCCGATGATCAACTTGTCCCGACCGGGCGGGGCCCAGCCGTACTGTCCGCCCGCAATCTCCTTGTCGGTCCCGCAAACACCGATGGACAGGCCGTCGACCAGTAGCTCGTCCGAGCCTGGGGTGGGTTCGTCGACGTCGTCTACGGCAAGTGTGTCCGCCTTTCCGGGCTGAACGGTCAATGCCTGCATACAGTTGAGACTTGCCGTTAGGCAGTAATTGCAAACAGTGAATAATTGCGGTTTGATAAACATTCTTGAACCTGGAATGAGGCGAAGATGGCCGGTCGCGGCGCTGGTGTGACGAACGAGCAGGTGGAGTCGGTGATGAGGGCGTCACGGGCTCTCGTCGGTATCACCGCAGCGTCGATCTCGACCGTCGACGACGTGGTGACCGTGCCTCAGCTGCGGGTGATGATGATGATCGCGACCCGCGGCGCCGTCAACCTCGCCGCGGTGGCGGCTGGTCTGCAGGTCAGCGCGTCAAACGCCAGCCGAATCTGTGATCGGCTGCTCAAGATCGGTATGGTCGACCGCAGGGACGATCCCGCCGACCGGCGTCACATCGCATTGACGCTCACCCCCGACGGGCAGGTGCTGATCGATCGTGTCATCCATCACCGCCGCATCGCGATCCGTCAGATCCTGCGGGAGATGCCCGCGACCCAACGTGAAGCGCTGGCAATGGCTTTCGACGCGTTCGCCACCGTCGCCGGTGAACCACGGGAGGAGCACCGGCACGCCCTGATCTGAGGCTTGCCCGCTCGGCAGGCCGGGGCTCGGCGCGGATGTGGCGACCACGCGCGGCGCCACCGTTGGCGCATGGACTTACCCGACGTCAGAAGTGGGATACTGGTCTGAGCTCATGCCCACTTCTCTACCTCTCGTATTCGACCCGCCGCGCCGCGCCATGCCGCCGCGGCATTTCGCCGACCTCGACGACGCGGGTCGTGCCGCGGCCGTCGGTGAACTCGGGCTGCCGGCGTTTCGGGCCAAACAGCTGGCCAACCAGTACTACGGCAGGCTGATCGCCGATCCCCACCATATGACCGACCTGCCCGCAGGCGTGCGCGACCAGGTGGCCGGCGCACTGTTCCCCACGCTGCTCGATGCGGTACGCGAGATCGAGACCGATGCGGGCGAGACGCGCAAGATGCTGTGGCGCGCGGTCGACGGCACCACGTTCGAGTCGGTGCTGATGCGCTATCCGCAACGCAACACCGTATGCATCTCGTCGCAGGCCGGATGTGGGATGGCCTGCCCGTTCTGCGCGACTGGCCAGGGCGGGCTCAAACGCAACCTGTCGACGGCCGAGATCCTCGAACAGGTACGGGCGGCCGCGGTGGAACTGCGTGACCGCGACGGCGACGGAATCACACCTGCGGCGCGAGGCGGGCGGCTGTCCAACATCGTGTTCATGGGCATGGGGGAGCCGCTTGCCAACTACAACCGGGTGCTGGCCGCAGTGCGGCGGATCATCGCCCCCGCCCCCGATGGTTTCGGGATCTCGGCCCGGTCGGTCACGGTGTCGACGGTCGGGCTGGCGCCCGCGATCCGCAAGCTCGCCGATGAACGGCTCGGGGTCACGCTGGCGTTGTCACTCCACGCCCCGGACGACGAACTACGCGACACGCTCGTCCCGGTGAACAACCGCTGGAAGGTGTCCGAGGCTCTCGACGCCGCGCGCTACTACGCCGACGTGACCGGCCGTCGGGTGTCGATCGAGTACGCGTTGATCCGTGATGTCAACGACCAGCCTTGGCGCGCGGATCTTCTGGGTAAGCGACTACACGGCGCGCTGGGCCCGCTCGCGCACGTCAACGTCATCCCGCTGAACCCGACACCGGGCAGCGAGTGGGATGCCAGTCCCAAACCGGCCGAACGCGAGTTCGTCCGGCGTGTCCGCGAGCGCGGTGTGTCCTGCACTGTGCGCGATACGCGAGGGCGTGAAATCGCCGCCGCCTGTGGGCAGTTGGCGGCCCAAAGTTGAGTTCGTCGCCTCGAGACCGACGTATTGGCGGGTTTCGCTCGTACATTTCCGCCAAAACGTCGGTCTCGGCGTTACTGAGCGGGGGGATTGGTGAACCAGACGTTCTCCTCGACCAGGCGCCGGCTGCGCCACCCGTCGGGAGTGCGGACGAGTTCGTGGTGGTAGTAGCCGCCACAGAAGCTGGGCTCCGACATGCCGGGCAGCTGCATCGGGTTGTAGAACATCGCCCGGACCCGCGCGCTGTCACCGTCGACGTCGGCCTCGACGTTCGTGATGTGGTGCAAACTCCACGCGATCACCCCGAAGTTCGCCGCGAACCAGTCCACCACCTCCTCGCGGCTTCCGACCACGGCGCCCGCCGACGAGTAGTCGATGTGGGCGTCGTCGGTGAACACCGAGCGGTACAGCTCCCAGTCCTTGGTGTCGACCGCGCGGGCGTAGCGGTAGAGCAGCGCGGCGATCTGTTCGGAGTCCGTCACTGGTCGGGCATGCCGATCGTCTTGGCTTCGAGGTATTCCTTATAGCCCTCTTCGCCGTTGCGGTAACCCAACCCGCTCTGTTTGGTGCCGCCGAACGGGCTGTTGATGCCGAAGTGGCTCTTGCCGTTGATCGTCACGTTGCCGGTGCGCATGCGGCAGGCCACCGCGAACGCGCGCTCGAGGTCGGCGCCGGACACCTCACCGGACAGCCCGTAGATCGTGTTGTTGGCGATCGCGACCGCCTCGTCGTCGGTGTCGTACGGGGTGACCGTGAGCACGGGGCCGAAGATCTCCTCCTGGGCCACCTGGGAATTGGGGTCGACATCGGCCAACAGCGTCGGCTGGGTGTAGTAGCCGGTCGGCAGGTTCTCCGGGATGCCGCCGCCGGTGACAAGCCGCGCACCGGAGTCGATACCGCTCTTGATCAGGCCGAGAACCTTCTGGCGCTGCGTCTCGCTGATCTGCGGGCCCTGCATGTTGCCCGGTGTCCACGGGTCGCCGACCGGGAAGCCCTCCATCATCGTCTTGAGGATCTCGATGCCTTCGTCATAGCGGCTGCGCGGCAACAGGATCCGGCTCGGCAGGATGCAGGACTGCCCGCTCATCACGCACGCCATCATCGCCGCCATCGACAACGCCGAGTTGAAGTCGGCGTCGTCGAGCACGATGTGGGCCGATTTGCCGCCCAACTCCAGCAGCGTCTTCTTCACCGTCGGTGCGCCTGCGGCCAGGATGGCCCGCCCGGTGGCCGTCGACCCGGTGAAGGTGATCATGTCGACCCGCGGATCGGCCGACAGCGCAGCGCCGACCTCGTTGGAGTTGGACACCACCACGTTGAACACCCCGGCCGGGATGTCGGTCTCCTCGGCGACGATGCGGCCGTACTCGCTGCCCGACCACGGCGTCAGCTGCGCGGGTTTGAGGACGACGGTGTTACCGGCCATCAGCGCGGGCACGGTCTCGGCGACGTTGAGGTAGAACGGCACGTTCCACGGGGTGATCGCCCCGACCACACCGACCGGCTCGTAGTGGATCTTGCGGCGGGCCGGGCCCAGCGGTGTCTCGTGCACGCCGTTGTCGACCAGGTAGTCGAAGTTCTTGCCGTGTTCGGCCCAGTGCTTGACCTCGTCGATCGGGCTCTCGATCTGGCTGCCGCTCACCGATACGGGGCAGCCGACCTCGGTGATGAGGATCCGGCGCAGGCGCTCCTTGTTGCGTTCGAAGGCCTCGTGCAGCTGCGTCAGGCAGTGGTAGCGGAAGTCCAGATCGCGCGACCAGTCGGTTTCGTCGAATGCGCGCCGCGCCGCGCCGACCGCGCGGGCCATGTCCTCGACGGTGCCGTCGGTCGCCCGGCCCGCGACCTGTTCGCTGGCGGGGTGGATGACATCGAACGTCGCGCCACTGGCCGTGGTCTGCATTTCGCCGTCGATCAACATCCGCTCGTCGCCGGCCAGCACGCCGGTATCAGTCTCAACCTGGGTCATGCGGACAGCTTTACAAATTTTTGCGCGAGTGTCAGCTTTTCGGGCCGGAGCCTTACGCCTGACCCTGTGGCTTGATCCCGGTGGCGTGCCGCAGTTGCGCCAGGAACTGGTCGTCGTCGTCGCTGCGCACGATGTAGTGCGAGATCGCGACCCGAATTGCGGTGGCCGCCTTGACCGCTGCGTTCGGGCCGCTCAGCAGCTTCTCCAGGCGCGCCCGCATGAGCGGAATGATCTTCGTCAGCTGCGGGATGACGACCTCGGGTTCGATGTCGACCACGCGAACACCGGAGTACGAGTGCTGGTATTCGACGATGAACTGCAGCGCCGCGTCGAGCTTCTCGTTGCCCCGCAGGCCGGCCGTCGCCTTACTGATGCCGTTGTCGAACAGGTCACGCTCGAAAACGCCGAACGCGTCGAGCAGTTCACCTTTGGAGGCGAACCAGCGGTAAAGCGTCGGGCGGGATACGCCGGCCTGCAACGCGACCTCCGAGAGGCTGAGCTTGGTCTGCCCGCTTCGGGCCAGGACCTCCGAGGTCGCGACGAGAATCCGGTGCCGCGTCGAGGTGTCCTCGGGTCCGAGTGCGTCGCGCAGCGCTTCGTTCACGGGGCAAGCGTAGATCGTTCTTCACATCGACTTCTGGAGTACGGCGACAGTGTCGAGATCTTCTAGCGCCGCGATGCCGCGGCGCAGGCCCTCCAGGGCGATGCCCTCGGCCTGCATGCCTCCCAACCCGGCGGTGATCAGCGCGGCGACGTAGGCGTAGAGGGCGCCCTGGCGGTACCGCTCCCACAGCTCGTCGCGGTCCAACTCCGGTCCGCCGCATGCGGTGAGCGCTTGGCGGTAGACGTCGAGCAGGTCGCGTTGGTGCGCATGGCGATCGGCGGGCGTCATGCTGGTGACCAGGGTGTACGCCAGCTCACGGTTGGGATGCCCGCGCCGGACGGCTTGCCAGTCCAGTAGCCCGGCCTCACCGTTGCGGAAGTACACATTGCCCGGATGCGCGTCCCCGTGCATCACGGTGTGGGGCGGCTCGTCGATGAGCCGGGCTACGGCACGGTAGTTCTCGTCGATGAATCGGCCGGCGTCGACCGCGATATCGGTGCGCTCGGCGATGCGGCGCGCCGACGTCTTCAACAGCGGCCCGGTGAGCAATGACGCGGTATCGCCCGATGCGGTGTAGAGCCAGTCGGGCACCTGGTTCCAGAAGGTCGCGTGCAGCCTCGCCTGCAGCTCGACGATCTTGGCGGCCCGGTCGGCGCTGATCGGATGCAAGGTGTCGGGAAACTCGCATTCGTCGGCGGGCAGATCCTCCAGCACGAGGACGTAGCGACCCGTCACCGAGTCGAACGCCGAGCCGTGACACGTCGGGACGCCGGTGAGCCGCGGGGACAGTTCGCGGTAGAAGCGGGTTTCGGTCGCGCCCAGCCGCCCCATCTCGCCCATCAGGCGCGTGGCGACGGTCTCGGCGGCCAGCTTGACGAACACGGTCGGCGGGACGTCGTCCCCGATGAGCCCGAGCCGGGCACGCGACGAGGTGCCGGAGTCGCCGCCCAGCACCGACACCGCGGTCACAGGGCGGCCGATGATCCGCGACATGGCGGGCGCGTCCAGTTCGGACACGCACCGCGGAAGTGAGCGGAGACGGCCGAACGCGGCGTCGGTGGCGATACGTTGTACCCCGCGGCCCACATGTGCGGCCAGGCCGAGCACCGGCGCAGCGTGCTTCACCACGCCAGTTTACAAATTCGGGAATACATGTAAAGAAGGTGTTGATGGCGGGTCCGCTCGAGGGAGTGCGGGTGGTTGAACTCGGCGTATGGGTGGCCGGGCCGGCGGCTGCGGGGATACTCGCCGACTGGGGCGCCGACGTCGTCAAGATCGAACCGCCGACCGGCGATCCGGCGCGGTTGTTCGGCAAGATGCTCGGCGTCGACGGTGACGTGAGCCCGCCGTTCGAGATGGACAACCGCGGTAAGCGCAGCATCGTGCTCGACATGACGACCACCGACGGCCGCGCCACGGCCCGCGAATTGATCGAGGGCGCAGACGTTTTCGTCACCAACGTCCGGCCCGGCGCGCTGGCGCGCATGGGACTGGACTTCGCGGCTCTCGCCACGCACAATCCGCAACTGGTGTACGGGCTGATCACCGGCTACGGCGACAGCGGTCCGGACGCGGACCGGGCGGCGTACGACGTCGCCGCGTTCTGGGCGCGAGCGGGGCTGGCCCACTTGCTGACCCGTCCCGGCCAGACCCCGCCGTTTCAACGCGGCGGAATGGGCGACCACGCGGCGGGGATGACGCTGGCCGCCGCGATCTGCGCCGCGATGGTGGCGCGGGGCCGCACCGGGAAGGGGCAGTTGGTCAGCACGTCGCTGTACCGCCAGGGGGCTTACACGGTGAGCTTCGACCTCAACACCTTTCTGCTGACCGGGAATTCGATCGCGATCGGGCAGCGGGAGACGATGGGCAACCCCTGCATGAACAACTATGCGGCCGGTGACGGGCGCCGCTTCTGGATCGTCGGCTTGGAAGCCGGCAGGCACTGGCCGCCGTTGTGTCGCGCGGTCGGGCGTCCAGAGTGGCTGACCGATCCCCGGTTCGACACCCCGCGGGCACGCGCCGTCAACGCGGTCGAACTCGTCGCCGAACTCGACGAGATCTTCGCCTCGAAAACCCTCGCCGAGTGGGCGGAGGTCTTCGCCACCGAACCGGACTTCTTCTGGTCGCCGATCAACTCGCTGGAGGACATCGTGGCCGACGAGCAGTTCCACGCCGCGGGCGGCATCGTCTACGTGCCCGACGGTGAAGGCGCGGCCCCGATGGTCGCCTCACCGGCCGACTTCTCCGGTACACCGTGGGAGCCCCGTTCGGCCGCACCGCGCTTGGGGCAGCACACCGACGAGATCACAGCCGAGCTCAAGACGTCGGGTGCTTGACCCGCACGGCATGGCGTAGCTGCGCGAGGAAGTCGGCGTCATCGTCGCTTCGCACCAGATAGTGAGACACCGCGACCCGCACCGCCGTCGCCACGGCAAGACCGGGATCGGGTCCGGTGGCCAGCCGCTCCAGGCGCTGGCGCATCAACGGAATCACCCGGGAGAGCCGTTTGATCACTTGCTCCGGTTCGATGTCGATCATCCGCAGACCCGGATAGGACTGCTGGTAGTCGACGATCACCCGCAGCGCCGCGTCGAGCCGTTCGCTCGGAGGCAAGCCCGCCGTCGCCTCGGCCACCGCACGTTCGTAGTACTGGCGTTCCCACACCACGAACGCGTCGAGCAGGTCACGCTTGGAGGCGAACCAACGGTAGAGAGTGGGACGGGAGACCTGCGCCTGCAGTGCGACCTCGGAGAGGCTGAGCTTGGTCATGCCGTGGCGGCCGAGCACTTCTGCGGTCGCGGCGAGGATGCGTTCGCGCGTCGAGGAGTCTGCGTCGGCTACCGGCACCGTCATAGCTTTACAAACATTTGACGAAGTGTCACGCTGAATCGGTGACATCAGCCCGCGAATACAGCGCTGTCGACATCACGTCGGAAGAGTTCTGGAGCCGGCCCTTTGCCGCGCGCGACGAGACATTCGCACGGCTGCGGGCCGCCGACGGGTTGTCCTGGCACCCTCCGCTGCCGTCCATGTTCGGGATCGAGGAGCCCGGCTTCTGGGCACTGACGCGGCGCGCCGACATCGCCTACGTCAGCCAGCATCCCGAGTTGTTCACCTCGGCTCAGGGCGTGGCGCTGAACCCGATGCCGGCCGAGATCCAGCGGTTCGCCTCGTTCTTCTTGACCATGGACCCGCCGCAGCACACCGTGTACCGCCGGCTGATCAGCTCAGCGTTCACCCCGCGCAACGTGCGGCTGATAGAGGAACAGATTCACAAGAACGCGGTCACCATCGTCGAAAACCTCGTCGACGCGGGCGAAGTCGACTTCGTGTCGGCATGCTCGGCGCAGCTGCCGATGCTGACGATCATGGACATGCTCGGCGTGCCCAGTGCCGACCAGCCCGCCGTCGCCTACGCAGCAGAGAAATTGTTCGGCATGAGCGACGACGAGTACGCCACCGAGGACGAGCGCGTCGCCGACCCGGTCGCGCAGATCGCGCTGTTGTCGAACACCGGCGTCGAGCTGGCCAAGTTCCGGCGCACCCACCCCGGCGACGACCTGATGACGAGCATCGTCAACGCCGAGGTCGACGGCCACCGGCTGACTGACGAGGAGATCGGGGCTTTCCTGATCCTGCTCGCCTCGGCCGGCAACGACACCACCAAGCAGGCGACGACGCACGCGATGATGGCGCTGGTCGACAACCCCCGAGAGCGTGACTGGTTGATGGAGGACTTCGACGGCCGGATCGGTTTGGCCATCGAGGAATTCGTCCGCTGGTCCTCGCCGGTCCTGCAGTTCGCGCGTTTTGTCACCGAGGACACCGAGATCAACGGCCAGCCGGTCCGCGAGGGCGAAAAGGTCGCGCTGTTCTACTGCTCGGCCAACCGCGACGAGGCCGCGTTCGCCGACCCCGCCACGTTCGACCTGTCCCGATCGCCCAACCCGCATCTCGGGTTCGGCGGCGGAGGCCCGCATTTCTGCCTGGGAAGCCAGCTGGCCAAGGCCGAGTTGCGAAACCTGTTCCGGGAGTTGCTGACTCGGTTGACGACGATCGAGTTCGGCGAACCCGACCTGCTGTACAGCAGCTTCGTGCACGGCGTCAAACGGCTACCCGCCGTCGTTCGCTAGGAGTGGGCATGCGCGTCGAAGTCGATCTGGACCGGTGCACCGGACACGGGATCTGCGAGTCGATCGCCGAAGACGTGTTCGAGGTGCGTGACGACGGCATCGTGCTGATCCAAGAGCCGGAGCGTCCGGAGTCCGACAGGGACCGGATGCAGCAGGCGGTGACGCAGTGCCCGGCCGCGGCGTTGCGCCTGCTCGACTAGCTCGACTGGCTGGGCGAGCTTCACCTCCGATTCGCCTCCCGCGGAGTTATCGTTTCGGCAATGAGGTCGAAATTGCTTGCGGTGTGCCTGGTCGCGATCGGCGCGACCGGCTGCGGCGCGATCAGGGGATCGTTCGACCTCGTCGCCGAGGAGCCCACTCCGATCGCGATCACCACGCTCGCCGCACCCGATGCCACGCTGGCCGACAGCGCAATCGTCGCCGAGGCGGCCCGCAGCGTCGTGAAGATCCACACGGAGGCCCTGCAGTGCGCGAGGACGGTGGACGGCAGCGGGGTCGTCGTCGCACCGAACCGGGTGATGTCTGCCGCACACACCGTGGCGGGCGCGGACGTCGTCAGAGTCTGGGCGGGCGATCGGGAGATACCGGCCACCGTCGTGGTTTTCGACCCCGCGATGGACGTCGCCGTGCTCGACGTGCCCGACCTGCACGCCCCCACGCTGGCGATGGACCAGCGCACCGCCGTCATCGGCGCCGATGCCCTCGTGCTCGGATATCCAGGAGGAGCGCAGTTCGTGGCCACCCCAGCGCGAATCCGCAGGGTGATGGAGCTTCTCGTGCCGGACATCTACCGCACCACGACGGTGAACCGCGAGGTCTACGTCATCAGGGGGCCGATCCGGCGCGGCGGTTCCGGCGGACCGCTCATCGACCTGAACGGCCACGTGCTCGGCATCAGCTTCGGGGCGGCCATCGACGACCCCGAGACCGGTTTCGTGCTCACCGCCAAGCAGGTCTCCGCGATGGTGACCGACGGGGCGCGCGCCAACAAGCCGGTCGCGACCGGTGCCTGCACGCCCTGATCAGCGCTGGGGCATCGGCCGGACGAGCACGGACTGCTGGATCGCGCCGACCGGGCCGGTCTCGTCGAAAAGCGTGCCGAGCGTCGTGCCGATGCCGTCGGGCCCGTAACTGGTCTCGGCGCGGATACCGATCCACTCGCCTTCCGGGATCCGGTGCACATGCACGACGAGGTCGGTGTTCATGAACGTCCAGCGGCGGATGTCGAGCTTGGTCCCGATGCCGTTGGCGTCGTCAGCCACCGCGAACAACCGCTCCAGCGGTGTCATGGCCTCGCCCTTGACCAGGTCGACCTCCGGGCGGATCCACGACTCGCCGGGCCCCTCGCACAGTGGTTCGGTCAACCACCGCCAGTCGAGGCTGTGCACGTAGTTGCGATCCCAGTCCTTTTTCATGTCACGTCTTTTTGCCTCGGACAGCGGGCGCAGGGGAGGTTGTGGCGCATGCTGCACGGCGTGGGTGTCGACGGTCTTCAACCGCCACCCGCTGGCCCGCGCGACAGGCCGCGGGTCCCCGTCCGGCCGCGCAGCGAGCAGTTCGGAGCTCACGAGTTCGATCTGCCTGCCGGAGCGCTCGATTCGCGACCGCACCCACAGATCACCCTCGGCGGGAACACCGCCGAGCAGGTCGATCAGCACCCGACTCAAGCGGGTGTCGTCGCGGGCCTCGCAGCGTTCGAGCGCGCGAACCAGGATGGCGGACACCGGCGCTCCGTGCTGGATCGCGGCCGACCAGGTGCTGCGGACCAGGTCGGTCGCGCGGAACTTCTCGCCGAGCGGATCGGCGTCGTCGATGAGCTCGTAATACGAATCGCTCACGGTAGCCCGGCTCCCGGTATGTCGACGGTGGTCGCATCGAGGCGCGACAGCTTGGTGCCTTTGAGCCGCTGCGGGTACGCATCGGTGCTGGACAACAGAAAAAGGGTGCGACGCTCGGGACCGCCGAGCGCGCAGGCGATCGCGACGCGCTCGCCGATGGCGATGCGGTCGGTGACGCCGCCGCCTTCGGTGATCCGCTCGAACTGACCGGCCAGCGTCATCGCGGCCCACACGGCGCCCTCGGCGTCGAGGCAGATGCCGTCCGGTGGCCCGTCCAGCTTGTCGGCGAAAATGCGCCGTTCGGACAGTGCGCCGTCGTCGGCGATGGAGTACGCGGTCAGTCGGCGGCCGGTCGACTCGGCGACGATCAGCGTCGTGCCGTCGGCGGTGATGACCATCCCGTTCGGGAAGTCGAGGCCGTCGGCAACGACGGTGAAGGTGCCGTCGGGATCGAACCGCACGATCACACCGTCTTCGCGGGCCTGGGAGCCGACGTAGGCGCGCCCGGTGCCGTCGACGACCATGTCGCCGAGTGGGGCCGGGACGATCGCGGACAGGTCGGCGATCGTCGTGACGTTCTCGCCGTCGTAGCGCAGCACCTGGCGCGCCTCGGTGGAGGAGATCAGCAATGACCCGTCGGGGCGGAAACCAAGGCCGGCAGGCGCATGTCCCGGAAGGGGCAGCGTCGTCAGATCACCGTTGAGGTCGACGGTGTGCACCGCCTCGCCGAGCATGTCGGAGAACCAGAGCAGACCCTCGAACCAGCGCGGGCCCTCGCCGAAGCAGAACCCCTTCGCCAGTGGCGTCAGGGTCATCCCGGCACACCTTTACAAAACACGCGACAAGTGTCACGCTCGCAAGGTGTCGCTGTCAAACGGGTGCACGTCATGAAGAAGTACTACGGTCACACGCTGCTCTATCTCCACGAGACCATCGCGCTCGGTTCCGCCCGGTCCGAACGGTTCAGTGAGGTTTTCGGCGACGTGTACCAGCAGATGATGGCTGAGCTGGGGGCGCGGTTGTTCGCGATCTGGGAGACGACGCCGTACAACGGCCACTGGCCCCGGGTCACGATCATCTGGGAGATCGACAAGTTCGCCGACTATGCGCGCATCGGTAAGGCCCAGGCCAGGGGCGGCACCCATGAGGAAGCCGCAGCGAAATGGTCGGCGTTTCTCGCCGAGATCGGCGCCTCGGGTGAGGGCCGCATCATGTACGCGGGCAAATACAATCGGACACTCGCCCAGCTGCAGGAGGCGAACTTCCGTGCCGGCCTGGTGATCCAGGAGATCATGCAGACCAAACCCGGCCGCCAGGACGACTACATCCGTGAACTGGAACGCCTCTACGTACCGTGGTCGGAACGCACCGGAAAGCGTTGGCTCGGTTCGTTCATCACGACCTTCCGCTTCAACGAGGTCATCCATTACTGGGCGCTCGACGACGACTGGGACTGCTTCGCCAACCACTACCCATCGTGGAAGGACAGCCCGCCCGCCGAGATCGTCACCTGGATGAGCGTCGCGCCCGCGTTGCGCGACGGCTGGGAAGACTCCATCTTGGCCGCCCTACCACCGTCACCGCTGCGATGAGAATGACTGTTCTCGAGACGTTTTCCTATGATCCGTTCGACCCGGCGGTGATGGCTGACCCGCTGCCGTTCTATCGGGCTCTGCGCGATCGGCACCCGGTGTACTACGTCGAGAAATGGGACACCTACGCCCTTTCGCGTTTCGAGGACATCTGGCGGGTGTTGGAAGTCAACGACGGCACGTTCGTCGCCTCCGAGGGAACCCTGCCCGCGGCAACGGTTCTCGCGAAGCACAACGACGGACCCGTGCGCGACCCGGCGCTGCATCCGATGCCCTTCCACGCCAACTTCGACGCGCCGATCTACGACACCGTGCGACGCTGCACGTCGGCTCCGTTCCGGCCGAGGTCGGCCGGAAAATTGGCCGACCGCATCCGCCAACTGGCCAACGAGCGCCTCGACGAGTTGCTGCCGCTCGGCGCCTTCGACCTGACCCAGGACTACAGCGGCATCGTCGCCGCATCCGTGGTCTGCGAATTGCTCGGATTGCCGGTGGATCTCGCGGCCGACGTGCTGGCGACCGTCAACGCGGGCAGCCTCGCGCAGCCGGGCAGCGGGGTCGAGGTGGCCAATGCGCGGCCGGGTTACCTGGAGTACCTGATTCCGATCATCCAGCGCAGCAGGACCACACCCGGCGAGCACCCGATCGCCGACAACCTGATCGAGTACCGGCTGCCGGACGGCTCGGCGTTCAACGATGTCGAGGCCGCCACCCAGTTGCTCGGGATCTTCATCGGCGGAACCGAAACGGTGCCGAAGATCGTCGCACACGGTCTCTGGGAGCTGGGCCTTCGACCCGATCAGCTGTCCGCCGTGCGCAGCGACATCGACACCCACGTTCCCGTCGCGCGCGAGGAGATGATCCGCTATTGCGCGCCCGCGCAATGGTTTGCACGCACCGTGCGTAAACCGTTCACCATGCACGGCATCACGATGCGGCCCGGGCAACGGATCATCTCACTGCTGGCGTCGGCCAACCGTGACGAACGCGAATACTCCGATCCGGACACGTTCATCTGGGACCGTCCCATCGAGCGTCTACTAGCCTTCGGTCGCGGACAACACTTCTGCCTCGGTGTGCACCTGGCGCGGTTGGAGATCGGCATCATGGTGACCGAATGGCTCAAGCGGGTCGGAGACTGGTGCATCGACGGTGAGGCCGCGTCCCGGCCGCCGTCGAGTTTCCAATGGGGCTGGAGCAGTGTTCCTGTCGAGGTGCACCCGGAGAGTGCGTGAGATGTGGTCCTATCGACTGGTCGCGCCGTACACCTTCGAGCGCCAAGACATTCCCGAGACAACGCCGGAGTCGCTGGCGGATCGGCAGGTGCTGCTGCGCTTTCGCGCGGCGGGAGTCTGCGGTAGCGACCTGCCGCCGTTCCGGGGTGTTCGCGGCAAGATCGCCGGCGATCGGGGGGTGAGCGCGGCCGAGATGCCGGGCTTCCCGATCCACGAGGTCGTCGGCGAGGTGATCGCCAGCAGGCATCGCGGCCACGGTGTGGGGGACTGGGTCGTCGGCTGGGCGTCCGGCTTCGACGGCCTGATGCAACATGTCGTCGCCGACGGCGACGGGCTGGCCTACTACGACCATAATCTGAGCCCGCAACATGCCGTCGCACTGCAGCCGCTGGCGTGTGTGCTGTATGCGGTCGAACAGTTGCCCAAACTCAAAGGCCTGCATGTCGCGGTGATCGGGCAGGGGTCGATTGGTCTGCTGTTCTCCTATGCGGCAAAGGCGTTCGGCGCACGTCGCGTCACCGGCGTCGACCCGGTCGACCGCGACGAGGTGGGCAAGGAGTTCGGCGTGGACACGATCGTGCGCGCCACCAGCGACCGGTGGGTGAGCCACCTCGAGCCCGGCGACCGGCCCGACGTGGTCATCGAAGCCGTCGGGCACCAGGTCGCCACCCTCGGTCACGCGATCGAGGCGGCCGCGCCGGGTGGGACCGTGTTCTATTTCGGTGTGCCCGACGACGACAGCTACCCGATCAGCATGCGCACCATGCTGCGCAACAACCTGACGCTGAAGTCCGGTGTGACCCTGGACCGGCGACGGATGCTGGCCGCTGCCAACGAGTTCGTCCGGCACCACCCCGATCTGCTACCGGCTTATGTGACACACACATTCGGCGTCGACGATGCCCAGGCCGCGTTCGAACTCGCGTGCCGCCCGACGCCGGACCGCATCAAGATCGCGATCGTCGAATGACCAGCAGAATTCAACAGGCCCTCGCCACCCGTGAGCACGTGTGGGGAGGTTGGGTGGTCGGGCCGACCATCATGGGTCCCGAAGAATTCGCCCAGGCCGGCTACGACTATGTCGGATTCGACGTGCAACACGGGTATCTGAGCGACGCCGATGTCGCGCTGTTATTGCGTCGCCTCGAACACGTCCGGATCGCGACGGCGGTGCGGTTACCCTCGGCCGACCCCGGACCGATCGGCCGTGTGCTCGACGCGGGCGCCGACGCCGTCATCATCGCGATGGTGGAATCGCCGGAGCAGGCCGCCGCGGCCGTCGCGGCGACCCGGTACCCACCCGCGGGGGTGCGCAGCTACGGGCCGCTGCGCGCCGACGTCGGGCGCGATCCGGCCGAACACGAAGCCCGCGCAGGGGTGTTCGCGATGATCGAGAGCGTGCGGGGTCTGGCCGCGGTCGACGAGATCTGCGCGGTGCCCGGGGTGACGGGGGTGTACGTGGGCCCCAACGATCTGGCGATCGCGCTCGGGCACGCCCCGGCCGCGGCCTGGACCGCGGCGCCCGTCACGGACGCGCTCGCTGGTATCCAGTCCAGCGCCGCCGCGTCCGGCGTGATCGCCGGCATCCACGCCGGCAAGAATGGAAGGGCCATGGCCGACATGGGGTATCGCATGCTCACGGTGGCGTCGGAGTCTCAGGCGTTGCGGCGCGGCGCCGAGGAGATCCTCAAGGATTCCCAGTGACGGGCGATCGCGTCGCGCTGGTGACCGGCGCCGCACGCGGGCAGGGTGCGGCGATCACGAAACGCCTGCTCCAGGACGGGTTCCGGGTCGCGGCATGTGACGTGCGGATGGACGAATTGCGGGCGACGCTCGCCGACCTCGGCGACGAGGTGATCCCGGTCGAACTCGACGTCACCTCGCCCGAGCAGTGGCAAGCCGCCGTGAGCCAGGTGGTCGACCGGTTCGGGGGGTTGTCGACGCTGATCAACAACGCCGGGGTGCTGCATCGATGCTCACTCGACGACGAAACACCGGAGGCGTTCGAAAGCAGTTGGCGGTTCAACTGTCTGGGCCCGTTCCTTGGAATCAAGGCGGCACTGGAGCATCTCCGGCGGGCAGCGGGGCCCGCGATCGTCAACACCGTCAGCACCGGTGCCATCCGGCCCTTCCCGAACCACGCCGCGTACGGATCGTCGAAGTGGGCGTTGCGCGGGCTGACCCAAGCCGTCGCCGCTGAACTCGCCGGGACCGGCATTCGGGTCAATGCGGTGTTCCCGGGCCCGATCGAGACCCCGATGCTCGACCCCGCCACACAGCAGCGGCTGACCGCGACGCTCGGCCGGATCGGAAAGCCCGACGAGGTCGCGAACGTGGTCGCCTTTCTGGTCTCGGAGCAGGCGTCCCTCATGACGGGAGCCGAAGTCGTCGTGGATGGAGGGCAATGCCTTCGAATCGGGTGAGGTATCCGAGCCTCTCGGTCGGGATCATCGGCGCCGGCCCGGGCGGCCTGGCGCTGGGGATCTTCCTGCGCAAGGCCGGTTTTCGCGACTTCACGATCTTCGATCGTGAGGGCGGCGTCGGCGGCACGTGGCGGATCAACACCTATCCCGGCCTGGCCTGCGATGTGAAGTCGCACCTGTACTCCTACTCGTTCGACCTGAACCCCGACTGGTCACGGCTGTGGTCCGGGCAGAAGGAGATCCTCGAATACTTCGAACGCTGCGCGCTACGCTACGAACTCACGCCGCACCTGCGGCTCAACACCGAGATCACCTCGGCGCGATGGGCGGATGACCGATGGCAGCTGACCTCGGCGAGCGGTGATCGGTTTGATTTCGACGTGGTGGTCTCCGCGGTCGGCCTGTTCACCCGGCCCGTCATGCCCGACCTGGTGGAAGAGGAACCGTTCACCGGCACGTTGATGCACACCGCGCGGTGGGACCACGACGTCGACCTCTCCGGCAAGCGAGTGGCGGTGCTGGGTACGGGATCGACAGCGGCGCAACTGGTTCCGGAGGTCGCCAAGGTGGCCGAGCGCGTCTACTCGGTGCAGCGCTCACCGACGTGGGTGCTGCCCAAACCCGATCGGGCCTACAGCGGGCGGGAGAAGTGGATGTTTCGCAACATCCCGCTGGCGAAGAAGATCTACCGGACCCGGCTGTGGCTGCGCAGCGAGTCGAATATCTCGGTCATCGAGAACGGCAGCGACAAGACACAGGAGTTCAAAGGCATTGCGCTCAAGGTGCTCGAGGCGACGATCCCCGACGACGAGTTACGTCGCAAGCTGACCCCCGACCATCCCTTCGGCTGTAAGCGGTTGGTATTCGCCACCGACTACTTGAAGGCCCTGACGCAGCCGCACGTCGATGTCGTTGCGAGCCCAGCACGATCGCTGCGCGCGAGGTCACTGGTCACCGAGGACGGCACAGAACTCGAGGTCGACGCGGTGCTCTGCGCGACCGGTTACGCCGCCGCCGACTACCTCGGCCAGATCGACGTCGTCGGCGCGGGCGGGGTCTCGCTGCGTGAGACCTGGAGTGACGGAGCCTACGCCTACCTGGGGATGGCGGTGCCGCGCTTTCCCAACTTCTTCATGCTCTACGGCCCCAACACCAACGTCGGGTCCAACAGCGTGATCTTCATGCTCGAGGCGCAGGCGCATTACATCGTGCGGGCGCTGAAACACCTTCGGCGCCGGGGTAAGTCGTACATCGAGGTACGTCCGCGCACGATGGCGGCGTTCCTGGCCAAGGTCGACCGCTGGATGGCGGGCACCGTCTGGCTGACCCGCTGCAGCAACTACTTTCGCGCCGCCAACGGCCGGGTCGTCACGCAGTGGCCGCGCAGTGCCCGCGCGTTCTGGGGTATGACGCGGCGGTTCAAGCCGTCCGATTATACCTTCGACGCGCCACTGCGGGACCGGGCGGCGACGACGCAGACCCCGACCGCTGCGAGGCGCTGACGTCGTGACCATCACCGAGCGGCTCGACCCCGCGCTGCGCCACCTGGCGGAGGTCCGCACCGACCTGTCGCCAGGACTGCTCGGCGTCGTGCGCGATTCGCTCAACCAGCGCCGCGCCGAAACGGTCAGGGCGGTCAACGACATCGTCGTCGAGATCGAAGAGCGGGTGGCGGACTCGGTTCCGGTGCGGATATACCGCGGCGCGGCCGCACCGTCGCCGGCGGTGATCTACTGTCACGCCGGGGCGTTCGTACTGGGCAATCTCGACACCGACCACCTGCAGTGCGTCGAGCTGGCCAGGCGCGCCGGTTGTACGGTGCTTTCGCTCGACTACCGGCTGGCGCCTGAGAATCCCTTCCCTGCGGCGCTCGAGGACGCGCTGGCCGTGCTGAACTGGACGGTCGAGTGCGCGACCGAACTCGGACTCGACGCCACCAGGTTGGCGGTTGCGGGGAGCAGCGCAGGCGGCGCGCTGGCGGCAGGACTCGCGCAACGTTCGGCGGACTCGTCGGCGCCGCCGGTGGTGTTTCAGCTGCTGCACCAACCGGTGCTCGACGACCGGCCCACCGAATCGAAGACGGAGTTCACCACGACGCCGGGCTTCGACGGGCCCGCCACCGAGATGATGTGGCGGCACTACCTCGGCGATACGGCCGCCGATGCATCCGCGGTTCCGGCCCGCTCGGCCGACTTGTCCGGTGTGGCAGGCGCTTTCATCAGTTGCTCAGAGCTCGACCCGTTACGTGACGAAGCGGTGGAGTATGCGCTGCGGCTGATGCGCGCCGGCGTCGCGACCGAACTGCACGTGTTTCCGGGCACCTGTCACGGGTTCGACTCGCTGCTTCCCGAGTGGGACACCAGCATCCGGCTGTTCGAACTGCAGGGCGCGGCGTTGCGGCGCGCGTTGCACGGCAGCTGAGTACGGATGCTCGCCGGCGCCGAGTGTCCACAAATTGTCGTGATGTGGCGGCGTGTCGTGTGCAGACTCGGTCGCTCGCGGGGGTTGTTACGAGGTGAGTTCGCGGGCGATCGCGGAGTGGTAGGCGTCGATGTGTGCCGGGTTGACCGCCCGGAAGAACCCGTCGGGCATCGGGGCGTGCTTGGGGGCCTCGACCGTCATCGTCCGGGTGAACAGTGTGATGTCCTCGCCCGGCCGGGTGAAGTGGTACTCGACGGTGATGCGGCCCTCCATGCCGCCGTTGCCGTCGCGGTCGTGACCGAGCCGGCCGACCGAGGTGAAGACCCAGATGGTCGGGCGGGCGGCGACGGCCAGGTGCCAGGTGAAGATGCGATCGCCGTCGGGACCCGTCTCGGTCCAGGAGTCGCCGACGCGCAACGGCAGGTGGTGGGGCAATCCGCCGATGTGGGCGCTGGTGGGATACGTCTTGGGCCAGTTCGACGGGTTGGTCACGAAGTCGTAGATCTCCGCCGCCGGGTGTCGAAACGCGGTCTCCGAACTGGTGGTGACGATCCCCAATGTGCTGCCTTCCGTGGATGAACCGGTTGAGACTTTACAACTAACCGCACTAGTGTCACGGTGTCCAGGTGGACTTCTCCCGCGTAGAGCTGAGCGAGGACGACCGGGCGTTTCAGGATGAGCTCCGGGACTTCCTGCGCTCCGTCGTCACCGACGAGGTCATCCAAAGGGACCGCGAAACGGGTGAGAACTTCGACGAGGGTGTCCATCTGGCGCTCGCCGCGCGCGGATACCTCGCTGCGGACTTCAACTCCGAGGCCGAAGGCGGGTTCAACGCCATCCGTCGACGGATCTGGGAGCTGGAGATCGGCCGCTCCCACGCACCGTGGTTCCACTGGCCCACGACGATGATGGTGGCACGCAGCCTGCAGCAGTTCGGCTCCGAGGAACTGAAGCAGGAGATCCTGCCGATGGTTCTCTCGGGGCACTACCGGCTCTGCTTGGGCTACACCGAACCCGAGGGTGGCTCGGACGTCGCGACCTGCAAGACCCGGGCGGTGCGTGACGGCGACGCCTGGGTGGTCAACGGCTCCAAGATGTTCACGTCCAACGCGCACAACGCGCACTACGTTTTCCTGATCACCAACACCGACCCCGCCGCGCCGAAACACCAGAGCCTGACTATGTTCCTGGTGCCGCTCTCCTCGCCGGGCATCGAGATCCAGCCGATCCGCACCGTCGATGGCGACCGCACCAACATCACTTATTACAGCGACGTCCGCGTCGACGACAAGTACCGCGTCGGCGCCGTCAACGGCGGGTGGTCGGTGTTGCGCGAGGCGCTCAACGCTGAGCACGGCACCATCGAACGCGACGACCAGGGTCTGCAGAAGCTGGCGACGATGACCGAGCACCTGCTACTGCTCGCCGAGGCGGTCGACCGCATCGCCGCCGTTGTCGGCGAGGAGGATTCGGCCCGGTATCGCCTCGGCCGCGCGATCGCCAGGATCGAGGCGGCGATGAGCACGCCGGAGATGTTCGGCCGGGTGGCCAACGCGCAGACGATGCGCGACGTCGCACCGGATCTGATGGATCTGGTAGGCGCCGCAGGAAGCTTGCCGACCGGCGCCGAGGGCGCGGCGGGGGACGGGGGAGTCGAGTACGCCTTCCGCCTGGCCGGACCCGCCGGTATCTACGGCGGCACGCTGGAAGTGTTCCGCAACATGATCGCCCAGCACGCACTCGGGCTCGGCAGGCCGAACTACTCGCCACCGGCGAAGCGGCCCGCTTAGAGCCGTGCGATCACCTCGCCGGCCAGCAGGTCCAACGTCTGGTCGGATGCGCGATCGTGGGTGAACAGCACAATCTGGCCGAAACCGAGTTCGTGCAGTTCGTGCAGCCGGTCGACGACGGCGGTCGGCGTCCCGATCAGGCCGCCTTCGCTGAGCCCGAATGCCGGTGCACCGAAACGTTTCTCGGCTAGCCGCTTCACGTCCGGCAGCGACGCGTCGTCGGGTGCCAGTGCCATCACCGCCTCGACCGACAGCACGATGCTCGACGGATCCCGGCCGACGTCCGCACAGATGGCACGCAGCACCGACACCTTGTGCTGCAATTCCCCCAGGGCGTACGTCGGCACGTTCCAGACGTCGGCGTAGCGCGCGACCAACGGCAGCGTGTACTTCTCGCCGACACCGCCGACCACGAGAGGTGGCCCCTGCTGCACAGGACCAGGTTTGACGGGGAAATCCGTGACGGTGAAGTGGCTGCCGCTGAAGTCGATTCGCTCCTCGGCGAAGGCCTGGGTGAGGATCTGAAGCGTCTCGCCGAGGCGTTCGGAACGCTCGCGAAACGACCCCCACGGCAGCCCCACCCGGTTGTGCTCGTCCTCGATCGACCCGCTGCCGAGCCCGAGTTGCAGGCGGCCGGCCGAGATCTGGTCGAGTGTGGTGACCATCTTGGCCAGCACCGCGGGATGGCGAAACTGGTTGCACAGCACCATGTGTCCGACGCGGATGCGTTCGGTGTTGCTGAGCAGCGCGGTGGCCAGCGTCCACGCCTCCAGCGACGGATAGTCCGGAACGCCCGGGCCGTAGAGATGGTCGTAGAGCCACAGCGAGTCGATGCCGAGTTGCTCGCAGCGCCGGGTGCGATCCAGCATCTGCCCGTAGGTGAAGCCCATCTGAGGCAGGTACACGCCGATCTCGGGCTTGCCCATGTCCGCAGTTCCCATCGCTGTCGAAGCTGTACTTTCCGCGGTTCGCATGGTAACGACATTCTCGGAAAACGAGAAGAATGTTCTAGACGGGACACAAAGACATGCGGTTCACCTTCACCCACCCGATGCACACCCATCCGTACAACCCAGAGTTGGTCACCGGCAGGGGAATCGCGACGGTCGCAGCCGCCGCCGAGGCCGCGGGGTTTCACGGCTTCGGCTTCACCGACCACCCTGCGCCGACTGAGCGCTGGCTGAACGCCGGCGGCCATGACGCGGTGGACCCGTTCGTGGCCATGGGTTATGCGGCCGCGACCACGACCACGCTGCGGCTCATCCCCAACATCGTCGTGCTGCCGTACCGCAATCCGTTCGTGGTCGCCAAGGCCGGTGCCACCCTGGACCTGCTGTCGGAGGGACGGTTCACGCTCGGTGTGGGGGTCGGCTACCTGAAACGCGAATTCGCCGCGCTCGGGGTCGATTTCGAAGAGCGCGCCGCCCTGTTCGAGGAGGCGCTGGAGGTGATCCGCGGCATCTGGACCACCGACGACTTCTCGTACGAGGGCCGCCACTTCACCGCCAGCGGGATCACCGCGCACCCGCGGCCCGTCACCGATCCCCATCCCCCCATCTGGATCGGCGGCAACACCGGCGCCGCCCGCAAACGCGTCGTCGCCTACGGCGACGGGTGGTGCCCGTTCCCCGCACCGGCCGTACTGGCCCAGACCGCGCGCACGGCACCGATGGACGTGGACGCACTGACCTCCGGCGTCGAGGACCTTCGCCGCCGCTTCGACGAGGCGGGACGCGACTGGTCGCGCATCGACATCACGTTCACCAACCCCGACGGCGGCAGCCCCGGCGGCGATGACTTCAACGCCGACGCGTACCTGTCCGGCCTGGAGAAGCTGGCCGGGATCGGGGTGACGTGGGTTCAGGTCGGTCTTCCCGGCGACAGCCTCGCGCACGTGCTCGACACCATCGAGCGGTTCGGGGAGTCGGTGATCGCCAAAGCCTAGCTACGGTCGCCGAATCTGAACTTCTGTGCGAAATTTCGGCGCAATATCGAGCACAGATTCAGTTTCGGCGCGGTGGTTATCGGCACAGGGGTTATCGGTGGGCGTCGGGCGAGGGCAACTCGGCCAGCACATCGGCTCGGGCCGGGTCGAAGCTCAAGAAACCCGCAATCGGCAGCGTCTCGGGCGGCGGTTCCGGATAACACCACGCGACGTCCTCGACCACCGTGTCGCCGACGACGGCCGACCAGTACGACGCGTAGCCCTTGTAGTTGCAGTAGGTCGTGGTCGGCGACGGCCGCAGCAGGTCGGTTCGCACGTGCGACGGGTCGACGTAGAGGCGCGGCTCCAGCGACGTCTCGAACACGATCACCGTCTCGGCCGTGTCGACCAGTGCCTGACCCGCCACCGTCACCCGCAGCGCGCGGTGCGTCGGACGGCAGTCCACGCGGTGGTAAGGGTTGGGCGGATAGTGCACGAGCGTGCGGCCTTCCTCGAGCCAGGTGTCGACGGCGTCCCACGGCACGCGGACGTATCCCGGCGCCTCGACCACCGGCTCACTCGGAAGGTCGCCGACCTCGTCGACGGGAAAGGCGTAGCTGAGCGGATGGTCGCGCCGATGCACCATCAACGCCCGCTCGGTGTCGAGCACCGTGCGACCGCCGCGCAGCGCCTGCACGCGGCGCGGATGAGGTTCCACGAACACCACGTCGTCGGGCAGCGGGGGCGTGAACCAGCCGGCCGGATCGTTGCTCAGCGGTCCGCGGGCGGCGACGAGGGTCATGCCGTCAGCCTGACAAATTTCGGGCAGATCGTCACCTCTTGACCGAACGCGCTTGAGAAGGAGCACGATTGGGAAACCGGTAGGCGTCGGCTGGGCGAGGGGGATGCGGGGAGGTATGAAGCGACTCAACGGCGTGGACGCGTTGATGCTGTACAGCGAGACGCCCGAGGTCCACATGCACACCCTCAAGATCGGCATCCTCGACGTGTCGGGCGTCGAGAACTACAGCTTCGACATGCTGCGGGAGGTCGCCTATCCGCGCCTGCTCGCGCTGTCGGCACTGCGCTACCAACTCGTCGACATCCCGCTGCGGCTGCACCATCCGATGTGGTGGGAGAACCATGACATCGACCTCGACTACCACCTGCGCCGAGCACACGTCGCGCCGCCGGGTGGACGGCGCGAACTCGACGACCTGATCGGCCAGATCGCCAGCACGCCGCTGGACCGCAGCCGGCCGTTATGGGAGATGTACGTCGCCGAGGGGCTGACCGACGGGCGCGTCGCGATCATCCACAAGGTCCATCACGTGCTGGCCGACGGCGTGGCCTCGGCCAACCAATTGGCCAAGGCCTTGGAGGACGAGACGCCGACGCCCGTTCGCGCCGTCGCCGATCCCGCGATGCGCAGCACCGCGCAGCTGGTCAAGGCCGCGGGCCGCGACCACGCGCACCTCATCCGCCGACTCCCCAGGCTCGTCAACGAGACGGCCGCGGGTGTCGCCCGGGTGCGCAAGCGCGCCAAGGAGCGCGGCCGCCATCCCGACCTGGCCCGCAGCTTCGCCCCGCCGCAGACCTTCATCAACCACGTCGTGTCCCCTGGACGCCGCTTCGCGACGGCCCCGCTGTCGTTGGCCGAAGTCAAGGAGACCGGCAGGCATCTGGGTGTGACGCTCAACGACATCGTGCTGGCCACCGCGGCCGGGGCGCTGCGCACGCTGCTGCTGCGCTACGACGGGCACGCCGACGCGCCGCTGATCGCCGGCGTCCCGGTCAGCACCAATCCCTCGCCAGATCGGTTGACGGGCAACGAGTTCACCTACATGATGCCGTCGCTGCCGGTGCACATCGCCGACCCGCTCGAACGGGTCCGGCTCACCGCAGTGGCGACCAGGATCGCCAAGGAGAGCCACCAGCTGCTCGGGCCGGCGGTGCTGCCGGCGTGGATGTCGTACCTGCCGCCGGCGTTGGCACCCAGATTCTTTCGGCTACAGGCGCGTCGGATGGAGTCCGGCGCGGTGATGAACCTGACCATCTCCAACGTGGCGGGGCCCCGCGACCGCGGGCACATCGCCGGCGGTGTACTCAGCGAGATCTACTCGGTGGGCCCGGTGGTCACCGGCAGCGGGATGAACATCACCGTGTGGAGCTACGTCGACCAACTCGCCATCTCGGTGCTGACCGACGATCGCACACTCGACGACCCGCATGAGGCCACCGACGCGCTGCTGGAGTCCTTCGCCGAGATCCGCCGCGCGGCCGGGCTCCCCGGTGAGTTGGCCACCGTGGCGTCGGCCCTCCCGCTGGCCGCAGCATCGCACTGACCGACACCGCAGCCTCGGACCTTTACAGATCGCGACAATAGTGTCACGCTCTAGGGGCGCCGTGACAGCCCCTCGAGCGGCGCCGCTGACCGATCGGATAGGAACTATGGCAACTCGAACCTTTCCCGACGACGTCGTGTCGGTGGACGGTGCTTCGGCCGCCGACGGCCCGGCCAACCGCCATCACCTGACGGTGCTGGCGGCGGACCTGGCCGACGTGATCGGCCCCGCCGGCGGCTGGCTGTTCGACCGGGCGCAGGCGGGATGGGATGTCGACGTCTGGGTCGAGCACTGCGCTGACGAGCGGCCGCTGACGATCCTGGGTGCTGCCGCCCTCGACGAGACGTCGGAGGCCGTCCTGCGCGACGTGCCCCGCAACGGTGTGCTGGCGGTCAGCACGGCGTTGCTGCGCGACGATCCGCAGGTCCGAACCCGCGTCGTTGAGCTGGCGAAGCGCGGCGTGGAGGTGATGGCCTGGGGTCAGGACCGGCCGGGTGACGGTGATCGCATCGACACGATCGAGCACCGGCTGAGTGTCGCGGCCCGCGCGTTCAAGGCCCACGCCCTGACCGCGGCCGGATTGACGCACAGCGTCGACGCCACCGAGACGCTGATCGACCTGGGGGTCGATTCCTTCCGGCCGCTGAATCCCGTCTAGCGGATCCAGCCGCGTCTGCGCAGCCACCAGTCGCGCGCGACCGCGGCGATGATCAGCACGGCGAATCCGATCAGGAAGAGGTCTTCGACGTGCCCAGTGTGGTTGCCGTGGATGAGGGCGAGCAGGAACAGCGCCGCGATGATGCCGCCGATGTGGAAGAACTTGGGGTTCTCCTTCGACCATCCCCACTCGGCGGACGGCACGTCTTCGACGTCGACCCCGCTGTGTCGCTGCACCTCGGTGTTGGCCACGGCTGCTCCTCATGGTCGGGCTCGGTACTGCCGACATTCTGGCATATGTGTATTCAGGGCCTACTACGCCGGCCGTAGGGTCAAGCGTCATGACACCGCGGACGCAAGGAGCGCAACGGCAGATGCAGTTCGAGGGCAAGGTCGCATTCATCACCGGCGCGGCGCGGGGCCAGGGCCGGGCGCACGCCGTCCGATTCGCCGAGGAGGGCGCCGACATCGTCGCTGTCGACCTGTGCGAGCAGATCGACAGCGTCGCCTACCCGATGGCGACGCAGGAAGACCTCGACGAGACCGTCAACCTGGTGGAGAAGACCGGCCGCAGGATCATCGCCGAACGCGGGGACGTCCGCGACCTGGAGCGCATGCGGGAGATCGCGGACAAGGGCGCCCAAGAGTTCGGCCGCATCGACTTCGTGCTGGCCAACGCGGGGATCCTGCCCGCCGCCGGAGAGCAGGGACGCGAGATCTCCGCGTTCGTCGACGCGGTGAACGTCATGCTCAACGGCGTCTACTACACGATCACCGCGACGTTGCCCGCCCTGCTCGCCCACGGCGACGGCGGCGCGATTGTGATCACCAGCTCCGCGGCCGCGTTCAAGCCCGTCACCGTCGACTTCGGCACCATGAACCACGGCGCGGCGGGCTACACGGTCGCCAAGCATGGTGTCATCGGCGTGATGCGCCACTTCGCGCGGGCCTTGGCGGAGAAGAACATTCGCGTCAACTCGGTCCACCCCGGCGGGGTGGCCACTCCGATGATCTACAACGAGGCATTGGCGCAGTGGTCAGGAGAGCATCCGGCGTTCAGCGTCAGCCAGCAGCCGTTGCTCAACGTTCCCCCGGTGGAGCCGGAGGCGATCAGCGACGCGATGGTGTACCTGTGCGGCGCGTCCGGCAGATACCTGACCGGGGTCGCGCTGCCGGTCGACGGCGGTCAGATCATCAAGTGAGCTCGGCATATCGACGCAGCGCCTCCTTGCGTTCGGCGGCGTGGTCGACGATCGGCTCCGGATAGCCGTCGTCGTCGACGTCGGGCACCCAGCGTCGCACGTAAGCGCCGTCGGGGTCGAACTTCTCACCCTGCGTGGTCGGGTTGAAGACGCGGAAGAACGGCGCGGCGTCCGTCCCGGTGCCCGCAGCCCACTGCCAGCCGTGCTGGTTGTTGGCCATATCGCCGTCGACCAGCTGCTCGAGGAACCAGCGCGCACCCCACTGCCACGGCAGATGCAGGTCCTTGACCAGAAAGGAGGCCACGATCATGCGGACCCGGTTGTGCATCCAGCCGGTCTCAGCGAGCTGGCGCATGCCGGCGTCGACGATGGGGTAGCCCGTCCTGCCCTCTTTCCAGGCCTCGTACCGCTTCTGTGCGTCGGGGCCGTCGTCGACCTCCATGTCGTCGAACGACGAATTCCAGTTCCACCAGGCGCTGCGGGGCCATTCGGCGAGCACCGCGGCGTAGAAGTCGCGAAACGCCAACTCGCGCAGGAACGCCTGCGCGCCCTCGCCCCGGCCGAGATCGGCGGCCATGGTGCGCGGATGGATGGTGCCGAACTTCAGATGCGCCGACATGCGGCTGGTGCCGCTGCGGTCGGGGCGGTTCCGGTCGTCGGCATACGTATCGATTCCGTTGGCCATGAACGACTTCCACTGCTTGCGGGCCGCCGTCTCACCGGCGGGCATGTCGAGGGCGACCCCCGCATCCGGGATGTCCACCGCGCCCGCGACATCCGACGGGTCGAGCCAGCGCGCCGATTTCAGGCCGGACGCGGCGGGCGCGCGCCAGCCGTGTTCGCGCCAAGCCCGGTGAAACGGGGTGAACACCTTGTACGGGCCGCCGTCGGGTTTGGTCACCCGCCCGGGGGAGACGAGGTACGGCGAACCCGACGCCTCGAGAGGGATATCGCCCAGTGCGGCCTCCACGGCGTCGTCGCGCCGCCGACCGAACGGCGCGTAGTCCGCCGAGATGTGCACCGCCGGCGCGCCAATCGCCTTGGCGACAAAGGGTATTCGCTTTTCAGGCCGGCCTCGCGTGACGTACAGCCTGCCGCCGAGGCCGTCGCGCAGATCGC
Organism: Mycobacterium sp. 852014-52144_SCH5372336; assembly: GCF_001665615.1. NCBI lineage: Bacteria > Bacillati > Actinomycetota > Actinomycetes > Mycobacteriales > Mycobacteriaceae > Mycobacterium > Mycobacterium sp. 852014-52144_SCH5372336. Next base: position 313,469 of record NZ_LZSW01000047.1, on the reverse strand, counting down.
GCAGCGCGTCGTAGAGGTACTGCAGTCGACGGGCTCCCGCCGACGCTTCGAGCCGGGGATCGAGGACGTAGCAGGCGAGCACCTCGCCGTCGCCGGCGGCCGCGGCCAGCAGCGAGGGCAGATCGCGCAGGCGCAGATCGCGACGAAACCACAGCAATGTGGGCATGGCATTGATGCTGCCCTGAAATCGCGGTAGAGAAACAGGATGGAGTTCTGGTCGGGCACCGCGTTCATGAAAACGTCAGAGATCCTCGGGCTCGCCCGCGCCTTCGACGAGGCCGGTTACGACGGGATGGTGTGCTCGGATCACATGATCTATCCGCGCGAGCTCAGTTCGCCGTATCCGGATTCGCCGACCGGAAAGCCGATGTGGGCACCGGAGACCGCCTGGCCTGACTGCTGGGTGCAGATCGGTGCGATGGCGGCGGTGACGACGCGGCTGCGGTTCTCCAACGCCGTGTACATCGCGCCGGCGCGACCGCTGCTGGAGGTGGCCAAGCAGGTCGCGACCGCGTCGGTGCTGTCCGACGGCCGGGTGTCGCTGGCCGCGGGCGTCGGCTGGATGCGCGAGGAGTACGAGTTGATGGGCCAGGATTTCCGCACCCGCGGCAAGCGGCTCGACGAGATGATCCCCGCCCTGCGCGAACTGTGGCGCGGCGGCTGGGTGTCGTGGAGCGGCGAGTACTACCAGGTGCCGGAGATGATGATCGAACCCCATCCGGTTGGCCCGGTGCCGATCCTGTGCGGCGGGGAGTCCGACGCCGCGCTGCGCCGCGCCGCACGGCTGTGTGACGGGTGGGTCGGCTACGCCTACCGGTGGGACGATGCCGTGGGCTACGCCCAGACGTTGCGCGCGCTGCTTCGCGAGTACGGCCGCGAGAACGAACCGTTCGGCATCATGCTGGCGCTGCTCGAGCCGCCGTCACCGGATTTGTACAAGCGGGCCGAGGACGCAGGCATCACCGCGGTGATGTGCAGTCCGTGGATGGGTTTGGACCTCGAACCCGGGGGGGTGGAGCGGTATCGGGAGCCCATCGAGCGATTCGCCGAGACCATCATCGCCAAGGTGCGGCCGTGACCTTCTCCGAGGACGAGATCCGTGAACTGGTCGAGTGCCTCTACACCTCGATCGACCGCAGGGACTGGGCGACGGTCGAGAGCCTGGTCTCGCCACGGCTGGTCGTCGAGGTCGACGGACCACCGGCCCTCGGGTGGCAGGAGTGGCAGTCGCACCTCGAGGAGTTCACCCGGGGTTTCTCCGACGGACGGCACGCGATCGAGGAGATACTGGTCGACGGTTCGCACGGCATCACGCGGTTCACGTTCTCCGGCACCCACGACGGCGAGTTCCGTGGCATCCCGGCGACGGGGACCAAGGTCGAGGTCACCGGAATCCACATCGACCGGTTTCAGGGCGACACGCTGGTCGCCCACCGCGGCCAACTCGACCTGCACGGACTGCTGCGGCAACTCGGGGCGGGCTGAGACGGGGCTGACGCCACAGGAGAGGGCAGCCCGGTTCGGGGGTACCGGGCTGCCCTCGGATCCTTTGTGGCGCAGATCAGTTCATCGGGGGCATCAGCACCGTGTCGATGAGGTAGACGGTGGCGTTGGCCGTCTGCACGCCGCCGCACACCACCGAGGCGTCGTTGACCCGCAGATCAGACCCGTGACCGGTCACGGTGACATCGGCGCCCTGCACCGTCTTGTGCGTGCCGACGACCTGAGCCGGAGCGGCCTGGCCGGGCACCACGTGGTAGGTCAGGATGCTGGTCAGCAACTCCGAGTCGGTCTTGAGCGTCTCGATGGTGGCCGGGTCGATCTTGGCGAACGCATCGTCGGTCGGCGCGAACACCGTGAACTGTCCGCCGTCGAGCGTCTCGACGAGGTTGACGTTCGGATTGAGTTGTCCGGAAACAGCTTTCGTCAACGTGGTCAGCAGCGGGTTGTTCGAAGCCGCGACCGTGACCGGATCCTGGGCCATGCCCGTCACCGAGCCCGGACCGGCAGGCACCTGCTGTGCGTATGCCGTGCAGCCCGGTCCGACCATCTCGGCTTGCGCCGTGGCGGTGGTGCCCAACATCAGGGCGGTCGCTCCCAACGCGGCCAACCCTGCGCCGGCCAATCTCTTCCTTGCGTTCATCACTCGTGCTCCATTCGGGACGGGACGGCTTGTGCCGTCGGATCTTTGCTTCGATCTCTATTCGGTGCCGACGACGTGTCGGATGGGTGGCAATCTCGATCTGGGTTGCGACGGGCCCGGAACCGCGCATGTGGAGTCGAAAGCGATTCCGGGCCCGCCCGCCAGGGAGCGGCCTAGGAGGCGGCCGGCGGCATCAGGACGGTGTCGATCATGTACACCGTCGCGTTGGCGGTGCGCACTCCGCCGCACACCAGGCCCGCGTCGTTGACCTTCAGGTTGTCGCCCTCACCGGTCACCGTGACGGTCGCGCCCTGCACGGTCTTGTGGTCGCCGGCGACCTGAGCCGGGCTGGCCTGGCCGGGCACCACGTGGTAGGTCAGGATGCTGGTCAGCAACTCCGAGTCGGTCTTGAGCGTCTCGATGGTGGCCGGGTCGATCTTGGCGAACGCGTCGTCGGTCGGTGCGAACACCGTGAACTCACCGCTGTCGAGCGTCTCGACGAGGTTGACGTTCGGATTCAGCTGTCCGGTAAGCGCTTGTGTCAGCGTGGTGAGCATCGGGTTGTTCGAGGCGGCGACGGTCACCGGGGACGGCGCCATTCCGTTGACCGAACCCGGGCCCGACGGCACCTGCTCGGCGTACGCCGCACACCCGGCGCCCACCAGGTTGCCGGCCGGGTCCATGGATTGCTCCATCGGGGCCGGCGCGACGCTGGTCGATGCCGACTCCGCTGTGGCCGACGGCGCCGCGGTGGTGGCGTCGTTCGAACACGCCGAGAGGGTCAGGATCGCGGCCGCGGCCACACCCGCCGCGGATACGGACTTGCCGAACTTGATCTTCATGCGCTGCTCCCTTGTCGTGGACGGGCGGTGCCGTCCTCTGCTGTGACACCGGGGATTCGGACCGGAGCGGCCAACGGATGGATCCCGTCAGATTCACGTCACATCTGTGAAACGGGTGTGCCTGCGCTCGGCGGGCTGACGAGCGGGCACCGGCAGGCGGCACAATGGTTCGGTGAGTATTTCCGGCGGGGCCGAGCGCGGCGACGCGGCATCAGGCCGGCGACGGGTGCTGGTCCTCGGCAGCACCGGATCGATCGGGACGCAGGCGCTCGACGTCATCGCCGCCAACCCCGACCGCTTCGAGGTCGTCGGCCTGGCCGCAGGCGGCGGTAATCCTGACCTGCTGGCGCGGCAGCGCGCCGCGACGGGTGTGACCAATATCGCCGTCGCCGACGCGGCGGCCGCCGCTCGCGTCGGCGAGGTCACGTATGCGGGGCCTGATGCCGTCACCGAGCTCGTCGAGAACACCGAGGCCGACGTGGTGCTCAACGCGCTCGTCGGCGCGCTCGGGCTGCAACCGACGCTGGCCGCGCTCGCGACCGGCGCTCGCCTGGCGCTGGCGAACAAGGAGTCGCTGGTCGCCGGTGGCCCCCTGGTGCAAAAGGCGGCCCGACCAGGCCAAATCGTGCCCGTGGACTCCGAACACTCGGCGATGGCGCAGTGCCTGCGCGGCGGCAGCCCTGACGAGGTCGCCAAGATCGTGCTGACCGCATCGGGCGGCCCGTTCCGCGGGTGGAGCGCCGAGCGGCTGGAGTCGGTCACGCCCGAACAGGCCGGCGCCCACCCCACCTGGTCGATGGGGCCGATGAACACCCTCAACTCGGCCTCGCTGGTCAACAAGGGGCTCGAGCTGATCGAGACGCACCTGCTGTTCGGCGTGCCCTACGACCGCATCGAGGTGGTGGTGCACCCGCAGTCGATCGTGCACTCGATGGTCACGTTCACCGACGGTTCCACGCTGGCTCAGGCCAGTCCGCCGGATATGAAGCTGCCGATCGCGCTGGCGCTCGGCTGGCCCGAACGGGTGCCCGCGGCGGCGTCAGCCTGCGACTTCACCACCGCGTCGACCTGGGATTTCGAGCCGCTCGACGACGAGGTGTTTCCCGCCGTGATGCTGGCCCGGCGGGCCGGGGAAGGGGGCGGCTGCCTGACGGCGGTCTACAACGCCGCCAACGAAGAGGCGGCCGCGGCGTTTCTCGACGGGCGTATCCGCTTCCCGGCGATCGTGCGCACGATCGACGACGTGCTGCGCGCTGCCGACCAGTGGGCCGCCGAACCAGCTACCGTGGATGACGTACTTGACGCCCAGCAGTGGGCGCGTGACCGTGCCGGGCGCGCGGTCGAGCGGAAGGTAATCACCACCAGATGATGTGGCTCACCGGTGTCGTGCTGTTCGCACTGGCCATCTTGGTCTCGGTGGCCCTGCATGAATGCGGCCACATGTGGGTGGCGCGCGCCACCGGAATGAAGGTGCGCCGCTACTTCGTGGGCTTCGGCCCGACGCTGTGGGCGACCTGGCGGGCGAACAAGCTCGGCGACCGCACCGAGTACGGCGTCAAGGCGGTCCCGCTCGGCGGTTTCTGCGACATCGCGGGCATGACGTCGGTGGAGGAGCTCGCGCCCGACGAGCAGGACCGCGCGATGTACAAGCAGAAGACGTGGAAGCGCGTCGCGGTGCTGGCCGCCGGCCCCGGCATGAATTTCGTCATCGGCCTGGTGCTGATCTACGGCATCGCCGTGGTGTGGGGGCTGCCCAACCTGCACGCGCCGACCACCGCGATCGTCGGTGAGACGTCGTGTGTGAAGGCCGAAGTCAGCAGGGGTCAGCTCGGCGACTGCCTGGCACCCTCTCCCGCCGCGGCCGCGGGCATCCAAGCCGGGGACACGGTGGTCAAGATCGGCGATACGCCCGTGGCGAACTTCGACGAGTTGGTCACCGCAGTCCGCGCGCTCGACGGTCCGACCGAGTTCACCGTGCAGCGCGACGGCGAGGAGTTCACCACCCTGGTCGACGTCGTGCCCGCCCAGCGCTGGGTCGCCAAGGGTGATCTCGCCGAACCTGTTCCGGTCGGCACGGTCGGCATCACCGCGGCGCAGTTCGGGCCCACGCAGTACAACGCGCTGTCGGCGGCGCCCGCGACGATCGCGTTCACCGGCGACCTCGCCGTGGAGATCGGCAAGTCGTTGGCCAAGCTGCCGACCAAGATGGGCGCGCTGGTGCGCTCCATCGGCGGTGAGGAGCGCGATCCCGAAACCCCGATCAGCGTCGTCGGCGCCAGCATCATCGGCGGCGACGCCGTGGATCAGGGGCTGTGGGTGGCGTTCTGGTTCTTCCTGGCGCAGTTGAACTTCGTGCTCGGCGCGATCAACCTCGTACCGCTGCTGCCGTTCGACGGCGGCCACATCGCGATCGCGTTCTACGAGAAAATCCGCAACTCGATCCGGTCGGCACGCGGCAAGGTGGCCGCGGCTCCGGTCAACTACCTGAGGTTGATGCCCGCCACGTACGTGATCCTCGTCGTGGTGGCCGGCTACATGCTGTTGACCGTGACCGCCGACTTCGTCAACCCCATCAGAATCTTCCAGTAAGCAGTAGGAGAGTAAATGGCCTCCGGCCAACAGAGCGGACCTCAACAAATAGGACTGGGCATGCCGGCGCCCCCGGCACCGGTTCTGGCGCCGCGACGCAAAACCCGTCAGTTCATGGTCGGCGACGTCGGCATCGGCAGCGACCACCCGATTGCGGTGCAGTCCATGTGCACCACCAAGACTCACGACGTCAACTCCACGCTGCAGCAGATCGCCGAACTGACGGCGTCGGGCTGCGACATCGTGCGGGTGGCGTGCCCGCGGCAGGAGGACGCCGACGCGCTCGCCGAGATCGCCCGCCACAGCCAGATCCCGGTGATCGCCGACATCCACTTTCAGCCGAAGTACATCTTCGCCGCCATCGACGCCGGCTGCGCGGCCGTGCGCGTCAACCCCGGCAACATCAAGGAGTTCGACGGCCGCGTCGGCGAAGTTGCCAAGGCCGCTGGCGCAGCGGGCATCCCGATCCGCATCGGCGTCAACGCGGGGTCGTTGGACAAGCGCTTCATGGAGAAGTACGGCAAGGCCACACCCGAGGCGCTGGTCGAGTCCGCGCTGTGGGAGGCCTCGCTGTTCGAGGAGCATGGCTTCGGCGACATCAAGATCAGCGTCAAGCACAACGACCCCGTCGTCATGGTGGCCGCCTACGAGCAGTTGGCCGCGCAGTGCGACTACCCGCTGCATCTGGGCGTCACCGAGGCGGGTCCGGCGTTTCAGGGCACGATCAAGTCGGCGGTCGCGTTCGGCGCGCTGCTGTCAAACGGCATCGGCGACACCATCCGCGTCTCGCTGTCGGCGCCGCCCGCCGAAGAGGTCAAGGTGGGCAACCAGATCCTCGAATCGCTGAACCTGCGTCCGCGGTCGCTGGAGATCGTGTCGTGCCCGTCGTGTGGGCGCGCCCAGGTCGACGTCTACTCGTTGGCCAACGAGGTCACCGCCGGGCTGGAAGGCATGGACGTCCCGTTGCGCGTGGCCGTGATGGGTTGTGTCGTCAACGGTCCCGGCGAGGCGCGCGAAGCCGACCTCGGGGTGGCGTCCGGCAACGGTAAGGGCCAGATCTTCGTCAAGGGTGAGGTCATCAAGACCGTCCCCGAAGCCCAGATCGTCGAGACGCTGATCGAAGAGGCCATGCGAATCGCTGAAGAGCGTGGAACAGATGCCAGCGGTTCGCCGGTCGTGACCGTAAGCTGAATGTGATCCCAAACACCGGGTAGAGCCGCCCGGTGTCGGTTAGAAAGAGATCCCATGTCGGCACCGCCGCTGTTTCGTCACGTCGACGAACGACGGGTCTCGGTGGTGCGTGACGTCGGCGCCGTGATGCGGGTGCTCGACGAGGATCCGGTCGGCTCGTGCATGGTCGCCTGCCGGGTGGCCGAGTACGGTGTGGAGCCTTCGGCGATCGGCGGGGAACTGTGGACGCGGCGCAGGCCCACCGAATCGCTGTGCTACGCCGGTGCGAACCTGATTCCGTTGCGCGGGGACATGATTGACCTGCACGCGTTCGCCGAGAAGGCGATGAGCACCGCACGCCGCTGCTCCTCGCTGGTCGGTCGGGCCGAGTTGGTGCTGCCGATGTGGCGTCGCCTCGAAAACGCCTGGGGCGCCGCGCGCGACGTGCGCGAGCATCAGCCGCTGCTGGCGCTGAGCATGCCGCCGTCGTGTGCAACCGATCCGGCCGTGCGTCAGGTGCGTGCCGACGAGCTCGACGCCTACCTCGTCGCCTCGATCGACATGTTCATCGGTGAGGTCGGCATCGACCCGCGGCTCGGCGACGGAGGCAGGGGATACCGCAGGCGGGTCGCCGGTCTGATCGCCGCGGGCCGGGCCTGGGCCCGCTTCGAGCGCGGCGAGGTGGTCTTCAAGGCCGAGGTCGGTTCGCAGTCGCCCACCGTCGGGCAGATCCAGGGCGTGTGGGTGCACCCCGACTGGCGCGGGCACGGTCTGGGTACCACGGGCACCGCCACGCTGGCCGAAGCGGTGGTGCGCTCTGGGCGCACGGCCAGCCTGTACGTCAACGACTTCAATACCGTCGCGCGCGCGACCTATGACCGCGTCGGCTTCCGGCGGGTGGGAACGTTCGCCACCGTTCTGCTCGACTGACGATCCGTCTGATTTACGCTCACGGCATGGCTGACGACGACCGCACAATCGCGCGCAGAGAGATCGCCGACACGATGGTGCGCGCCCTGGAACGGCGCCACGAACTGCTCGACGTCATCGTCGATTCCGAGGACTACGACGCCGCGATCGAGTCGATCGCGAGCATGCTCGGCGCATCGCACACGGCCGCCGAGGCGGTGCTGCGGCTGTCCTTCGATCGGCTGACCAAGGTGTCACGGCGCCGGATCGCCGCCGAACTCGAGGACCTCAACAACCAGCTCAGCTTCACCATGGGTGAGCCCGCCCGCAGCGCCGACAGCATGGCGCTGCGCCCGTTCATCGCCGATGCTGATCGCGACATCTTCGCCGCGCGCACCCAGGACGTGCGCGAGGCGGGCGACGGGTCGCGCGCTCCCGCGGGCGATCTCGACGACGAGATCCGCGCGGGCCTGCGGCGCGTCGACGCCGAGGAGGCGGCTTGGCTGGTCGCGGTGCACGGCGCCGAGAAGATCGGGATGGTGTTCGGCGACCTGGTCTCCGGCGAGGTCAACGTGCGAATCTGGATCCACCCCGACCATCGCAAGCAGGGCTACGGCACCGCGGCGCTGCGCAAGTCGCGCTCGGAGATGGCCGCCTACTTCCCGGGGGTGCCGTTGGTGGTGCGGGCGCCGGCCGCGGGCTGAGCACACCCGACGCTGCCTGGGCGCCGCTCGACGCTGCGCCCCGCCGGCGTGCGCTGCGGGCTCTAACGGGTTGATCCCACCCACCGGGTGCATGCGATCAACCGGCTAAGCCCCTCCAACCCGAGAACCGGCTCCGCAATGCGGTGCGCCTCCCGGGATTGCAGGTCTCGACTTCGTAACATCTGTCCCAATGGCATCTTCAGTCACACGCATAGTGAGCCTCGCCGCGGTCGGCATCCTGATCGTCGGCCTCAACAGCGCTTGTACGCCCAAGCCCGCCGGACCCGAGACCGCCGCCGAGAAGTTCTTCGCGGCCCTCGCGACCGGTGACACCGCGGGCGCGGCCGAACTCAGCGACCGGCCCGCCGATGCGCGCGAAGACCTCAACGAAGCGTGGGCCGGGCTGCAGGCCACCCACCTGGACACGCAGATCCTGGGCTCCAAGTACGCGATGGACACCGGCAGCGTCACCTACCGCTACACGTGGCATCTGCCCAAAGACCGCACCTGGACCTACGACGGACAGCTCAACATGGTCCGCGACGAGGGCCGGTGGATGGTGCGGTGGAGCGCCACCGGCCTGCACCCGCGGCTCGGCGAGAACCAGACCTTCGCGCTGCGCGCCGACGCGCCCCCGCGGGCGTCGGTGATCGAGCGGGGCGGTACCGAGGTGCTGGTGCCGGGATACCTGTACAGCTACTCGCTGGACGCGCGCGAGGCCGGCGGGTCGCTGATGCAGACCGCGCGGGCCGTCGTCGACGCATTGCGGCCCTTCGACAACACCCTCGATGCGCAGCGCCTCGCCGAGCAGGCCAGCTCGTCCAAACACCCGCTGAACCTGATCACGCTGCGCAAGGCCGACCACGACCGGGTGGCCGCCGCGATCGGTGCGCAACCCGGTGTGGTCATCACGCCGCTGGCCGAAATGCTGCCTACCGACGAGACTTTCGCGCCGGCGATCGTCGGTGAGGTCAAGAGGGCGGTCGCGGGTGAACTGGCCGGCGACGCGGGGTGGCGGGTGGTCACCGTCAACCAGAACGGCGTCGACGTCGACGTACTCAACGAGGTGCCGGGGGATCCCGCACCCTCGATCCGGATCAGCCTCGACCGGTCGGTCCAGGACGCCGCGCAGAACGCGGTCAACTTCACCGGCAAGAAGGCGATGATCGTCGTGATCAAACCGTCGACCGGTGAGATCCTGGCCGTCGCGCAGAACGCCGCCGCCGACACCGAGGGCCTCATCGCCACCACCGGCCTGTATCCGCCCGGGTCGACGTTCAAGATGGTGACCGCCGGGGCTGCCATCGAACGCGATATGGCCACTCCGAACACGATGCTTCCGTGCCCCGGCACCATGGACATCGGCCACCGGACCGTGCCCAACTACGGCGGCTTCGACCTCGGCACCGTGCCGATGTCGCGGGCGTTCGCCAGTTCCTGCAACACCACCTTCGCCGAGCTGGCCAGCCGGATGCCGCCGCGCGGGTTGACGATGGCCGCGGCCAAATACGGCATTGGCGCCGACTACGACATCCCCGGGCTGAGGACCGTGACCGGCTCCGTACCGCCCACCGTCGACCTCGCCGAGCGCACCGAGGACGGCTTCGGTCAGGGCAAGGTGTTGGCCAGCCCGTTCGGTATGGCGTTGGCCGCGGCGACCGTTTCCGCCGGCAAAACCCCTGTCCCGCAACTGATCCAAGGCAAAGAGACCGAGGTCGCCGAGAGCCCGGCGCCGATGGACCCGAAGATCGTCGAGGCGCTGCGGCCGATGATGCGACTGGTGGTGACCAACGGCACCGCCGAGGACCTGCAGGGCGCGGGCGACGTGCGCGGCAAGACCGGTGAGGCGGAGTTCGCGGGCGGTTCGCACTCCTGGTTCGCCGGATACCGCGGTGACATGGCGTTCGCGGCGATGATCGTCGGGGGCGGTTCCTCGGAGTACGCGGTGCGCATGCTCAAGGGCATGCTCGATGGACTGCCGCCGGACTATCTGGCCTGATCGGGCGTCATCGCCGTACCGTGGAGCGTGCGATGACCGAGACCAACCACGACGCCATGCGCGTCTCCGACGCCGACCGCAACGGCACGCTGCGGCGACTGCACAACGCCGTCGCGCTGGGCCTGATCGACATCGAGGAGTTCGAGGAGCGCTCGGCGGCGGTGGCGCGGGCGCGGCTGCACTCGGATCTGGACGCGCTGGTGGGCGACCTGCCCGGACCGGGTGCGATCGTCACCTCGGCCGCCGACCGCATCGAGTTGCGCGGCGTGCTCGGCTCCCTCAAGCGGCACGGCGAATGGACGGTGCCCAGCCGGCTGGCCCTGCACCGGCGGATGGGCTCGGTGGACCTGGACCTGACCCGGGCGCGCTTCGCCGGGCCGATGGTCGTGATCGAGCTCGACCTGAAGCTCGGCGGACTCGAACTGCGGCTGCCCGACGGGGCCAGCGCCTCCATCGACGACGTCGAGGTCAACGTGGGCAGCGCCCGCGATCATCGCAGGGACGCGCCTGCCGAAGGTAATCCGCACGTGATCCTGACCGGCAAGGTGGTCTTCGGCTCGGTCGACATCCGCGGGCCCCGCCGATCCTGGCGGTTGAGCCCATTCGACCGCCGCTAGCCTCGTCTACCCTGTTGACATGCCCGTTCGTACCGCCCTCCGCCCCGGTGTGGTTTCCCCGACGCTGCCGGTGCCCCCGTCGATCCCGCGGCCGGAGTACGCCTGGAAGCCGACCGTCGATGAGGGCAGCGAACCGTGGGTGCAGACACCCGAGGTGATCGAGAAGATGCGTGTCGCGGGCCGGATCGCGGCGGGCGCGCTGGCCGAGGCGGGCAAAGCCGTCGCGCCCGGGGTTACGACCGACGAGCTGGACCGCATCGCGCACGAGTTCATGATCGACAACGGCGCCTATCCGTCCACGCTCGGCTACAAGGGTTTTCCGAAGTCCTGCTGCACCTCGCTCAACGAGATCATCTGCCACGGCATCCCGGACTCGACGGTCATCGAGGACGGCGACATCGTCAACATCGACGTGACCGCCTACCTCGACGGTGTGCACGGCGACACCAACGCGACATTCCTTGCGGGTGACGTCTCCGAGGAACACCGGCTGCTCGTCGAGCGGACGCGGGAAGCGACCCTGCGCGCGATCAAGGCCGTCAAACCCGGACGGCAGCTGTCCGTCGTCGGCAGGGTCATCGAGTCATACGCGAACCGGTTCGGCTACAACGTGGTTCGCGACTTCACCGGCCACGGCATCGGCACCACGTTCCACAACGGCCTTGTCGTCCTGCACTACGATCAGCCCGCGGTGGAGACCGTGCTGGAGCCGGGGATGACGTTCACCATCGAGCCGATGATCAACCTCGGCGGCCTGGACTACGAGATCTGGGACGACGGTTGGACCGTCGCCACCACAGACAAGAAGTGGACCGCGCAGTTCGAGCACACTCTGGTGGTCACCGACGACGGCGCCGAGATCCTGACAGTCGCCGACTAGGGCGCTCGATTGTGAATCCGACGACGCCCAGACATGGATTTCGGTCGCCAGATTCACAAACGGGGGGTCGCGTACTGACCGCGGGGGATGATCGATGAGCGGCGCACTGCTGGTGGCCGGAACCACCTCGGATGCCGGCAAGTCGATGGTGGTGGCCGGGCTGTGTCGACTCCTGGCGCGCAAGGGCATTCGCGTCGCGCCGTTCAAGGCGCAGAACATGTCGAACAACTCCGCGGTCACCGTCGACGGCGGCGAGATCGGCCGCGCCCAGGCGATGCAGGCCCGCGCCGCTGGTCTATCGCCGCACACGCGGTTCAACCCGATCCTGCTCAAACCCGGCAGCGACCGCACCTCGCAGCTGGTGGTGCGCGGTCGGGTGGTCGACACCGTCAGCGCACGCGACTACATCGGGCATCGTGAGCACCTTGGAGCGGTGGTCGCCGACGAACTGAAGCAACTGCGGGACGAGTTCGACGCCGTCATCTGCGAGGGTGCCGGTTCCCCTGCCGAAATCAATCTGCGGGCAACCGATCTGGCGAACATGGGGTTGGCGCGCGCGGCGGACCTCCCGGTGATCGTCGTCGGCGACATCGACCGCGGCGGCGTGCTCGCGCACCTGTACGGCACCGTCGCGGTGCTCCAACCTGAGGACCAACGCTTGATCGCCGGCTTCGTGGTCAACAAGTTCCGCGGTGACCCGTCGCTGCTCGACCCCGGTCTGGCGCAGCTGCAGGAACTGTCGGGACGGCCGACCTACGGCGTTATCCCGTATGCCGAGGGTTTGTGGCTGGACACCGAGGACTCGGTCTCGGTGGTGGCCCGTCGCGTGGTCGGCGAACCGCAGCCCCCTCGTGGTGAGCAGTGGTTGCGGGTGGCCGCGATCCGGCTGCCGCGCATCTCCAACTCGACCGACATCGAGGCCCTGGCCTGCGAGCCGGGCGTGCTGGTGCGCTGGGTCGGCGAACCAGCCGATCTCGTCGACATCGACGTTGTCGTCATCCCCGGCAGCAAGGCCACCGTCGCCGACCTCGCTTGGCTGCGCCGCAGCGGGCTTGCCGACGCGCTGAGCGCACACGCCGCCCGCGGCCTGCCCGTGCTGGGGGTGTGCGGCGGCTTTCAGATGCTGTGCGCGCGCATCGACGATGACATGGAATCCGGCGCGGGCGTCGTGCCCGGCTTGAACCTGCTCGACGCCGACATCGTCTTCGCGTCCGAGAAGACCCTGTTGCGTCACGAAGAACCGTTGTCCGGCTACGAGATTCATCACGGTCAGATCGGTCGCTCGGCCGAGGAACAGTGGCTCGGGGTGGGCTTGCGGCGCGGGGCGGTGTACGGCACCCACTGGCACGGCGTGTTCGACAACGACGACGTCCGGCGCGCGTGGCTGGTCGAGGTCGCGCAGGCGGCCGGCCGCGACGGGTTCGTCGTGGCCGACGATGTCGACGTCAGTGGCCGGCGCGACGCGCAACTCGACCTGATGGCCGACCTGCTGACCAGTCACCTCGACGTGGACGCGGTACTCACCCTGCTCTCCGACGGCGCCCCGGCCCGGCCCGACATCGTGACGGGACTGCGGCGATGATCCGGCGACTCGCCGTGGCGGCCGCCCTGACCGCGGTGACGTTGACCGGTTGCGCGCACTCGACCGAGGGCTCGCCGACCTGGCCAGGCGCCCGCCTGGACCGAGCGCTGCTGACCGCGGCCGACTTCCCGCAGGGGGTGCAGTTCGACCACGTCGTCCGCGAACCCGGCGAGGGTGGCGACGGTGCTGGTGCCCCTCCGGCCATGCTGTCCCGACCGGCGGGGTGTTCGGAGGGGCTCACCCGGGTGATCGCCGAGACGGGGGAGCGCGGGCCGGGCAGCGCCGCGGAGTACGTCGTGAGCTACGACGGCGCCCGCATCGTGATGACGGTGCTGACATGGCGTCTGGATCTCGACAAGCTGGCGGCCACGGCCGAACGGTGTGCGCACTTCGAGACGTTCTTCGACGAGTCCTCGCCGGGCATCCCGATGACGACGACCAGGATGGATCCATCTCGCGTCGACGCCCTCCTCTACGAGCAGACCATGCAACTCGGCGGAGTCGACAGCAGCGTCTACTTCACCTTCGAGAACATCGGGACCATGGCGGTGTACGGCGTCGCGTTCCCGACTCCGAACCCGACGGTTCCGGTCAAAGCCACGCTGCCGCAAACCTTTCTGGACATCGCGGCCGAGCAGGCCGAGCGCGTCGCAGCGCTCTGAATCGCCCCGTTCACTCCCGGCGAAATGACCGCGTCGCACCGTCGACCGCTGTAGCGTGGCCCAATGCCATCCACCACGGTCACCGTCGAGGGGTTCAGCGTGCCCGTCGACGTCGCCGGTCCCGAGAAGGGGTCGGTCGTGGTGGTGCTCGGGGCAGGCCATCAGCCGGCGGCCGCCTATGACGCCGTGTGTCAACGGCTGCACACCGCGTCGCTGCGGACCGTCGTCGTGCCTCCCGATCCCCGGCTGACCGCGAAGTCGGTGGTCGGCATCCTCGACGCCCTCGACGTGAAATGGGCGCTGCTGGTGGGGGACCGCGTCGGCGGCGAGCTGGCGTGGGAACTGGCCGCCACTCGGCTCGACCGATTCATCGGGTTGGTCGTCATCGACCGCGGGCATCCGCGCGTCGCGGATGCCGCGGGCGTGATTCGCGACGAGCACTGCCCGCCGGTGGAGATGAACACCACGGCACTGGTCAGTACCCCCGCGGCGCGCGCGGTCGCCAAGGCCAGCCAGCGCTATGTGTACGGCGACTACCGGATGGTCGACCTGCTCGGCAGGCGCAACGCCGCCGAATCCACCGCGCAGCTGGCCGCCGAGATCGTGATGCGCACCAGCACCTGGTGACTCAGGCGGGCGACTCCTCGGGCGTCCACGCCTGAGGCAGCGCCGGGCTGCCCGGGAACAGGAAGTCGACGAAAGCCTTTGCGGTGGGCTGTGGTTCGTGATTGGCCAGCCCGGGCCGCTCGTTGGCCTCGATGAAGACGTACTCCGGCTCGGTGACATCGGGCACCAGCAGGTCGATCCCGGTGACGGGGATGCCGATCGCGTGGGCGGCCCTGACCCCGACGTCGCACAGGTGGGGGTGGACCTTGGCGGTCACGTCGTGAATGGTGCCGCCCTGATGCAGGTTCGCGGTGCGGCGCACCCGCAGCCGCTCGCCTTCGGGAAGCACATCGTCGAACGACCAACCCGCCTCGGTGACCGTCGACTCGGTGACCGCGTCGATCGGGATGCGCGATTCACCGCCCGTGGCCGCCGCCCGGCGCCGGCTCTGCGCCTCGATCAGCTCGCGCACCGTATGGTGTCCGGTCCCGACGACCTCGGCGGGCTTGCGCAGCGCCGCGGCCACCACCTTGCCGTCGATGACCACCAGCCGAAGATCGTCGCCGGGTGCCCGCTGCTCGATCAGCACGTGCGGATGTTCTTGGCGGGCGCGGGCCAGCGCGGCGTCCAAGTCCTCGGCGCTGCTGATACCGACGGTGATGCCCTTGCCCTGCTCACCCCGCGTCGGCTTGACCACGACGTCGCCGACCTCCTCGAGAAACTCGTGGTCCTTCTCGTCGAAGGTCGCCAGCCTGCCCTTGGGCACCGCGATCCCGTTCTCGGCCACCAGCCGCCGGGTGAGGCGCTTGTCGTCGCAGCGCGCCATCGCGACCGCGGAGGTGAACTCCGACAACGACTCCCGGGTGATGACGGTGCGGCCGCCGTGAGACAGGCGCATCTCACCGGCCTCGGCGTCGAGCACCTCGACCCAGATCCCGCGGCGCATGGCCTCGTCGGCGATGATCCGCGCGTACGGATTGAGGTCCTCGACGGTTTCGGGCGGGTGGGTGAACAGCGGTTCGTTGATCGCGTTCTTGCGCTTGACCGCCATCACCGGGACCCGCTCGAAACCGAGCTTCTCGTAGAGCGAGATCGCAGCCGCGTTGTCGTGGCTGACCGACAGATCCATGTACGCGCGGCCGCGTTCGCGGTAGATCGCGGCCAGCGCCCGGGTGAGCGCCGCGCCGACACCGGGCAGGCTCGTCGCCGGGTCGACAGCCAGCGTCCACAGGCTCGAACCGTTCTCCGGATCGGAGAACAGCCGTTTGTGGTCGACACCGGTCACCGTGCCCAGCACGGACCCGTCGTCGTCACGCACCGCGACCAGATAGTCGAGGGCGTCTTGAGTCCGGTGGTTGTTCCACAGCACTTCGACGGGCGCGGGCACCATGCCGCAGCGCACATACACGCGGTTCATCTCGTCGGCGTCGTCGGCGCTCTGCAGCGCACGCACCGAGAACCCGTTCGGCGTCTTGTCGGGCTCGGCGTCCTCGGTGAACCGCAGCCGGTAGGTGTGGCTCGGATCGATGAAGAGTTCGGCGGGCGCCATCGACACCAGGACGTGGGGTTCGCGCGCGTAGATGCAGATGTCGCGTCGCCCGTGTCCCTCATGCCTGAGCACTTCGGCCAGCTTGGCGGGGTCGGCGAACGTCTGACCGAAAATCAATCGGCCCCAACCCATCTCGATGACGACATCGTCGGCCATCGCATCGACGAGATGCTGCGGTGACGCGTCGTGCAAGCCGAGGGTGATCGCTTCGGTCTGCTCCGCGTCGGGCCCGAGCGCCGTCATGCCGCGGGTCCGGTGATGCCGTGTCGCTGCAACCACAGCTCGAGCAGCGCCAGTTGCCAGAGTTCGTTGCCGCGCAGCGGCGTCAGGCGTCCGTTCGGGTCGGCGAGTAACCGGTCGATCGCGGCGGGCCGGAACAGGTCACGTTCCTTGGCCGCGGGCGCGTACAACGCGTCGCGCACCATGTCCAGGTACGGGCCCTCCAGATGGGTGAGCGCAGGCACCGGGAAATAGCCCTTCGGCCGGTCGATGACGTCGGACGGAATCACCTGGCGCGCGGCCTGCTTCAGCACGCCCTTGCCTTCGTGGGCGATTTTCAGCTCGGGCGGGCAGGTCGCGGCGAGCTCGACGAGTTCGTGGTCGAGGAACGGCACGCGACCCTCCAGGCCCCACGCCATCGTCATGTTGTCGACGCGCTTGACCGGGTCGTCGACGAGCATGACGGTGGTGTCCAGTCGCAGACCGCGGTCGATGCCGGTCTCGGCGCCCGCCCGCGCGAAGTGCTCGGTGACGAAGTCCAGGCTCGGGTCGCCGTCGACGGCGAACGCCGGTGTCACCAGCGCGTCGTAACCCGCGCGGTCGCGGTCGAAGAATGCCTTGCGGTAGCTGGCCACCGCCCCGTCGATCGACGCCGCGTCCGGTCCGCCCAGCGGGGGATACCAGTGGTATCCGGCGAACACCTCGTCGGCGCCCTGACCCGACTGCACGACCTTGACGTGCTTGGCCACCTCCTGGCTGAGCAGGTAGAAGGCGACGCAGTCGTGGCTGACCATCGGTTCACTCATGGCGCCGATCGCGCCGTCGAGCGCGGGCAGCATGCGGTCGGTGCCGATGCGGATCTGGTGATGGTCGGTGCCGAAGTGCTCGGCGATGATGTCGGAGTACTTGAATTCGTCGCCGGCCACACCGCCGACCGATTCGAAGCCGATCGAGAACGTCTTGAGCCCGTGCTGTCCCGCCTCGGCGAGAAGCCCGACGATCAGGCTGGAGTCGACGCCGCCCGAGAGCAGGCAGCCGACGGGCACGTCGGCGACAAGGCGTCGCTCGACGGCCACGCGCAGAGCGTCGAGAACCGCGTTCTCCCAATCCCGTTCGGACCAATCGGCCCGGTCGGCCCTGCGGGTGAAGTCGGGCTCCCAGTACGTCGTCGTCGTGCGGCGGCCGTCGGGCTCGATCGCCACCAGCGACGCCGGCGGCACCTTGGCCACCCCGCGCAGGATGGTGCGCGGCGCGGGCACCACCGAGTGGAACGACATGTAGTGGTGCAGTGCGACCGGATCGATACGGGTGTCCACCGATCCGTCCCTGGCGGCACCGGCCAGCAGTGCGGGCAGCGACGACGCGAACCGGACGCGGGCGGAATTCTCGCTGATATACAGCGGTTTGATGCCGAGTCGGTCGCGACCGAGCAGGACCCGGCCGCTGTCACGCTCGACGATCGCGAACGCGAACATGCCATGGAGGTGGTCGACGAACCGATCGCCCCAGTGGTGATACGCCTTGAGTAGCACCTCGGTGTCGCTGTGCGAGAAGAACCGATAGCCATGGCCGCTGAGCTCGCGGCGCAGCTGCTTGTAGTTGTAGATACAGCCGTTCCACGCGATCGCCAACCCCAGCTCGGGGTCGAGCATGGGCTGACCGCCCGCTTCGGAGAGATCGATGATCTTCAGGCGACGGTGACCCAGCGCGACCCTGCCCTGAGACCAGGCGCCCGCCGAGTCCGGGCCCCTCGGTGTCATCGCCTCGGCCATCGCCGAGACAGCTGCTACATCAGGTATCCGGCCGTCGAGACGCACCTCGCCGGTGGCTCCACACACGCCCTCGACATTACCCCTGTTGACGGTAGCGAAACCTGTTACGGGTGTGACGTGGGTCTAGTCAGCGCTGGTCGCACCGCAAAACCGCCGACGCGGGGTTACCCACGGGCAACGTGTGGCGCCGCGGCGGCTCAGTCGGTGCGGCCCTTGAGGATCTCGTCCTCGATGGTGCCGCCGAGCCCCTCGGCGCTCGGGTCGTAGCCGTGCAGGCCGCCGGTGACGGCGTACTCCTCCTCGGGCGACAGCACCAGGCGGTGCCTGCCGTAGAAGCCGAACACCAGCAGCCCCAGGATGTAGAAGATGACGATCGCGATGACCGCCGGCCGGTAGTCCGGGTTGACGAGGATGCCGACGAATGTCACCGCCGCGATGACCAGCGCGACGACCGCACCCGAGTTGCCGGTCGGGCTCACCCACGGTCGTCGCGCGTTGGGGAACTTTCGCCGCAGCAGGATGAACGAGACCATCTGCAACCCGTATGCCAGCACCGCGCCCCACACCGCGATGTTGAGGACCACCGCCCCGGCGCCCTCGTTGTAGTTGACGATGAGCAGCGCGACGAATCCGATGACCGCGCCGGCCAGCAGCGCGACGTACGGTGTCTGCCGAGAACCGGTCAGCGACAACGTCTTCGGGTAGTAGCCGGCGCGGCTCAGCGAGTACATGTTGCGGCCGTAGGCGTACATGATGCCCTGCAGGCTGGCCAGCAGGCCGATCAGCGCGAACGCCGACAACACCGCGGCGAGGTTGGCGGGCAGGAAGGCACGGAAGCCGTCGAGCAGCGGTTCGTCCGAACTGCCCAGCGCCTCGGACCCGGTCACCGCCGGGTTGAGGAAGAACACGATCGCACCGCAGCCGATCAGCGAGAGCAGTCCCCAGATGCCGGCGCGGGGAATGTCGCGGGCGGGGTCGTGTGCCTCCTCGGCCGCCAGCGGAAGTTCCTCGATGCCCAGGAAGAACCACATCGCGAACGGCATCGCGTACAGGATCGCCACCCAGCCGAACGGCAGGAACGTCGACGAACCCGCGGCGGCCGGATCGGGCGCGATATCGAAAAGCTTGCTGAAGTCCACGGCGCCGTTGGCGATGGCCAGGATGCCGAACAACACCAGGATGTCGATCGACAGGATCGCGACGACGAGGGCGAACTTGAACGAGATCTCCGCTCCCCACGAGTTCAGCCCGACGAAGAGCGCATACAGGACGACCCACCACACCCACATCGGCAGGGAGAGGTTGAACAGATCGGTCGTCACGGCGTTGGCGTAGGAAGCCGAGAAGTAGACGATCACCGCGGTGGTGAACACGTACTCGATGGTCTCGGCGAACCCGGTGACGAAGCCGCCCCACGGGCCCATCGCGGCGCGCGCGAATGAGTACGCGCCGCCGGTATGTGGCATGGCCGCCGACATCTCCCCGATCGAGAAGAGCATGCCGAAGTACATGATCACGATGACGACCGAAGCGATCGCCAAGCCGCCCCATCCGGCCGCGCCGATGCCGAAGTTCCAGCCGGAGAAGTCGCCGGAGATGACCGCGGCGACGCCGATGCCCCACAGGCCCCAGAAGCCTGCGGTGCGTTTGAGTTGCCGCTTCTCGAAGTAGCCCTCGCCCGCTTGGCTGTACGTGACCCCGCCCGAGCGCTTCATCTTGTCCCGTGCCTGATCCTGGGCCACGTGGTCGCTCCGTTCTTGCGGTGATGGGGCATAGGGAGAATAAACTTGCAAAGGTCTGGTGTCCTACCTTTGGAAGTGACTTTTCTGTAAAAGCCTTGGGCGAAGGCCGGAGCGAGCCGCATCCAATGGTTGACTACCCGCAATCTCGCGCTGTCGAAGGAAAGGCCCACCACGGATGAGCGTCACATCGGGCATGTTGTCGCAGACCGACCTCGAGCGCATGGTCGGCGACGGCGAGATCGACACGGTGATCGTCGGGTTCTGCGATATGCAGGGCAGGCTCACCGGGAAGCGGGTGTCGGCGCGGCTGTTCGTCGAGGAGGTCGCCGAACACGGCGCAGAGTGCTGCAACTATCTGCTGGCGGTCGACGTCGACATGAACACCGTTGACGGCTATGCGATGTCGAGTTGGGAGACCGGCTACGGGGACATGGTGATGACGCCGGACTTCTCGACGCTGCGGCTGATTCCGTGGCTGCCGGGCACCGCGATGGTGATGGCCGACCTGGGTTGGCACGACGGCAGCCCGGTCGAGCAGGCCCCCAGGAGCATCCTCAACCGTCAGATCGACCGGCTCGCCGAACGCGGTCTGGTGCCCTACGTGGGGACCGAACTCGAGTTCATGGTGTTCGACGACGGCTTCCGCGAGGCGTGGGCCAAGGGTTATCGCGGATTGACGGCGGCCTCGGACTACAACGTCGACTACGCGATGCTCGGCTCGACCCGGATGGAGCCGCTGCTGCGCGACATCCGGCTCGGGATGACCGGCGCGGGCATGTACTGCGAGGGTGTCAAGGGGGAGTGCAATCTCGGACAGCAGGAGATCGCATTCCGCTTCGACCATGCCCGGGTCACCTGTGACAACCACACGATCTACAAGAACGGTGCCAAGGAGATCGCCGACCAGCACGGCAAGAGCCTGACGTTCATGGCGAAATTCGATGAGCGCGAAGGAAACAGCTGCCATGTGCACATCTCGCTGCGAGGCGACGATGGCAGTCCTGATGGCACGGCGGTGTTCGCCGACGACACCGACCCGCTCGGAATGTCGCCGATATTCCGCAGCTTCGTGGCCGGCCAACTGGCCACGATGCGGGAGCTGACGCTGTTCTACGCACCGAACATCAACTCCTACAAGCGGTTCGTCGACGGCAGTTTCGCCCCGACCACGATCGCGTGGGGTCTGGACAACCGGACCTGCGCGCTGCGCGTCGTCGGCCACGGCCACGGCATGCGGATGGAGAACCGGGCCCCCGGCGGTGACGTCAACCAGTACCTCGCGGTCTCGGCGTTGATCGCCAGCGGTCTGTACGGCATCGAACGCGAACTCGAGTTGCCCGAGCCGATGGAGGGTAACGCCTACACCAGTGGTGTCGAACGGCTTCCGACCACGCTCACCGAGGCCGCGGCGCTGTTCGAGAAGTCCGAGGTGGCGCGGCACGCGTTCGGCGACGAGGTGGTCGAGCACTACCTCAACAACGCCCGCGTCGAATTGGACGCGTTCAACGCCGCCGTCACGGACTGGGAAAGGATCCGCGGTTTTGAGCGGCTCTAATGTTTCGGCGGGCGGGCAGAAGCGCAGACCCGTACTCGGGCTGACCACCTACCTGCAGCAGGCGCAGACCGGGGTGTGGGATGTGCGGGCGAGCTTCCTGCCCGCGATCTACTTCGAGGGTGTCGAACTGGCCGGCGGGATCTCGGTTCTGCTTCCGCCGCAACCCGTCGACGACCACATCGCCGATCGGGTGCTCGACGGGCTCGACGGCGTCATCATCACCGGTGGCCGCGATGTCGTGCCCGCGCACTACGGCCAGGAACCGCACCCGGCCACCGACGCCGACGTCGAAGACAACCGGCGCCGTGACCAGTTCGAGTTCGCGCTGGTGCGCGGCGCGCTGCGGCGCGGCATGCCGGTGCTGGGCATCTGCCGCGGCGCCCAGGTGCTCAACGTCGCGCTGGGCGGCACACTGCACCAGCACCTGCCCGACGTCATCGGGCACAACCGCCATCAGCAAGGCAACGCCGTGTTCGCGACGTCGACCATCCGCACCGTTGCGGGCACCCGGTTGGCCGAGCTCATCGGCGAGTCGTCGGACGCGCAGTGCTACCACCACCAGGCGATCGACCGACTCGGCGACGGCCTGGTGATCAGCGCGCAGGACGACGACGGTGTCATCGAGGCGGTCGAAGTCGACAGGGCCACGCGCCCGGACGACTTCGTGCTGGCCGTGCAGTGGCATCCCGAAGAGCGCCTCGACGACCTGCGGCTGTTCGCCGCCGTCGTCGAAGCGGCGGACGCATACGCAACAGAAAGGGCGAACGCTTGAGCACATCCGACGTGATCAACCCGGCGACCGAGGAGCTGCTGCGTACCGTCGCGCAGACCGACGAGGCCGCGGTCGACGATGCGGTGGCCCGGGCGAAAGCGGCGCAACGGGATTGGGCGCGGCAGGCGCCCGCCGAACGGGCGGCCGCGTTGCGCGCATTCGCGGCGACGGTCGACGCGCACGTCGACGAGCTGGCGGCGCTCGAAGTCGCCAACTCCGGGCACCCCATCGGTAACGCCGAGTGGGAGGCCGGCCACGTCCGCGACGTGCTGCAGTTCTATGCCGCCACACCGGAACGCTTGTCCGGCAAGCAGATTCCGGTCGCGGGCGGTATCGATGTGACGTTCAACGAGCCACTCGGCGTGGTCGGTCTCATCACGCCCTGGAACTTCCCGATGACGATCGCCTCGTGGGGTTTCGCGCCTGCGCTCGCCGCGGGCAACGCGGTGCTCATCAAACCCGCTGAGTGGACGCCGCTCACCACGATCCGGCTGGGGGAGTTGGCCGTCGAGGCGGGGATCCCTGCCGACCTGTTCTGTGTGCTGCCCGGTAAGGGTTCGGTGGTGGGGGAACGATTCGTCTCGCACCCCGACGTGCGCAAGGTGGTGTTCACCGGTTCCACCGAGGTCGGCACCCGCGTCATGGCGGGCGCGGCCAAACAGGTCAAACGCGTCACCCTCGAATTAGGTGGCAAAAGCGCCAACATCGTCTTCGACGACTGTGATCTGGAGCAGGCGGCGGCCACCGCGCCCTACGGGGTGTTCGACAATGCGGGCCAGGACTGCTGTGCGCGTAGCCGAATATTGGTGCAGCGCAACGTCTATGACCGCTTCATGGAACTGTTCGAGCCCGCGGTCAAGGGTGTGGTGGTCGGTGACCCGCGCGCCAAGGACACCGAGATGGGTCCGCTGGTGTCGAAGGGGCACTGGAGCACCGTCGCCTCGTTCGTGCCCGACGATGCGCCCGTCGCGTTCCGCGGCTCGGCTCCCTCAGGCCCGGGGTACTGGTTCCCGCCGACGGTGCTGACGCCGCAGCGCACCGACCGCACGGTGCGCGAGGAGATCTTCGGCCCGGTGGTCACCGTGCTGCCGTTCGACGACGAGCCCGACGCGATCGCACTGGCCAACGACACCCCCTACGGGTTGTCCGGGTCGATCTGGACAGAGAACCTGTCGCGTGCGGTGCGGGTGTCGCGGGCGGTGGAGGCGGGCAACCTGTCCGTCAACTCGCATTCGTCGGTGCGGTACAACACGCCGTTCGGTGGCTTCAAACAGTCCGGCCTCGGACGCGAACTCGGCCCTGATGCGCCGCTGTCGTTCACCGAAACCAAGAACGTGTTCATCGCCGTGCAGGAGGCACCCTAGATGGATCTGACGCAACGACTGGCGGGCAAGGTCGCCGTCATCACCGGTGGCGCCAGCGGCATCGGCCTGGCGAGCGCCAAGCGGATGAAGGCCGAGGGCGCGACCGTCGTCATCGGCGACATCGACCCGGCGGCCGGAAAGACCGTCGCCGACGATCTGAACGGCACCTTCGTCCAGGTCGACGTCTCCGATCAGGTCGCGGTGGACAAGCTGTTCGACACCGCCGCCGAGACACACGGATCGGTCGACATCGCGTTCAACAACGCGGGCATCAGCCCACCCGAGGACGGTCTCATCGAGGACACCGGCGTCGACGCCTGGCAGCGGGTGCAGGATGTCAACCTCAAATCGGTGTTCTTCTGCTGTAAGGCGGCGCTGCGGCACATGGTTCCGCAGCAGAAGGGGTCGATCATCAACACCGCGTCGTTCGTCGCGGTGGTCGGCTCGGCGACGTCGCAGATTTCCTACACCGCATCGAAGGGCGGTGTGCTGACCATGTCGCGTGAACTCGGTGTGCAGTACGCGCGGCAGGGGATTCGCGTCAACGCGCTGTGCCCCGGGCCCGTCAACACGCCGCTGCTGCAGGAGTTGTTCGCCAAGGATCCGGAGCGCGCGGCACGACGGTTGGTGCATGTGCCGGTGGGCCGGTTCGCCGAACCGGAGGAACTCGCCGCCGCGGTCGCCTTTTTGGCCAGCGATGACGCGTCGTTTGTCACCGCGTCGAGCTTCCTGGTCGACGGCGGTATCGGCGGCCACTACGTCACCCCGCTGTAGTCATGTCGGCCGACTCGGACGCACCAATGGCGCACGCGGGGTTCACCGCATTGGCGGCCGCCGAAGCGCTGCTGCGTCCGGTACGTGGGGGTAACGCCTTCGAGGACACCGTCGCCCGGCTCCTGCAGACCATCCGGCTCGGTGTGCTGGCACCCGGCGAATGCCTGCCGCCCGAACGCGAACTCGCCTCACGTCTCGGCGTCAGCCGCGACACCGTGCGCGAGGCGATCAAGTCGCTGTCCGATGCGGGTTATCTGGTATCCCGGCGCGGACGGTACGGAGGGACGTTTCTCGCCGACGAACTGCCGCGACCTATTGCGCGAACCGACGCGGTGACGCGCGCGGAGATCGACGACGCACTGCGCCTGCGGGAGATCCTCGAAGTCGGCGCCGCGCACATGGCGGCCAGCCGCACGCTGAGCGCATCGGAGCGCGAACAACTGTGGGCCCGGATGACCGACGTCCGCGCCGCTGCCGCCGACGACTACCGCCGGCTCGACTCGCGCCTGCACCTGGCGATCGCCGAAGCCGCCGGATCGCCGTCGCTGGTCCCGCTGCTGGCCGAGAACAGGATGCGGCTCAACGCCCTGCTCGACCAGATCCCGCTGCTGCCACGCAACATCGCCCATTCCGACGAGCAGCACGAGGCGATCGTGCTCGCGATCCTCGCAGGCGACGGCGACCGAGCGGCATCAGCGATGCGGACTCACGTCGGGGGGTCGGCCGCGCTGCTGCACGGCTTCCTCGACTAGGCCTCACCTTTTTTCGCGCGAGCGTGCGTGTTTGGCGACAACACGCCACCGATTTCTCGACATTCGCGCACGGTCATGCGCCCGCGAGCGTGCGCATCGGCGCTACATTGAGTCCCGTGAACGAGCCCGTCGGCCAGGTGGACGTCGAACGCGCGGCATCCGCGCTGGCCGACGTCGACACCGCCAGCTGGACGCAGCGATTCGACCTGCTGTCGGACCCGCATCGGCTGGAGATCCTGCTCACGCTGCACCGGGTGCCGGGGATTCGTGTGGGAGACCTCGCAGCAGCGCTGGGCCGCTCGGAAAACGCCGTCTCCCAAGCGCTTCGCGTGCTGCGCCAGCAGGGCTGGGTCAGCGCCACTCGGGTGGGACGGGCCGTCAGCTACCGCCTCGACGACGAGATCGTGCACGACCTGCTGCACTGGATCGGCGCTCGGCACGGTTGACGCCGTTTCCGCCCTACACACGCTGTTCTGGTGGAGGCTGTATGCCGTGGCGGTGGACGACCGGCCCCGCGACCGGCCTGAGGTTGAACGCCACCGCATTGGCGACGGCGGAACACTTGACGAGGACAAGACATGGCAACTACCGGACAGAACACGACGACGGGTGACGGCGATCGCCAGCTCAAGGCCAAACATCGCGCGTTATGGGCCTCGGGTGATTACCCCACCGTCGCATCCGAACTGATCCCCGCACTCGGTCCTGAGTTGGTCCGAGCCTGCGGGGTGCGTCCCGGCGATCGCGTGCTCGACGTCGCGGCCGGCTCGGGCAACGCGGCGATTCCGGCGGCGGAGCTCGGCGCCGTGGTCACGGCGAGCGACCTCACCCCGGAGCTCTTCGACGCCGGGCGTCGGATCGCCGCGCAGCGCGGTGTGAGTCTGGAGTGGGCGGAGGCCGACGCGGAGGCACTGCCGTTCGCCGACAACGGCTTCGACGTCGTGATGTCTTGTGTCGGTGCGATGTTCGCACCGCATCATCAGGAAACCGCCAGCGAACTGATCAGGGTGGCCCGTCCCGGCGGAAGGATCGGGATGATCAACTGGACGCCCGAAGGTTTCATCGGGAAGTTGTTCGCGACCATGAAGCCCTACGCGCCCCCGCCGCCGGCGGGGTCGGCCCCGCCGCCGCTGTGGGGCAGTGAGGAGCACGTGCGCGCGCTGTTCGGTGATCGGGTCACAGACCTGACGATGCGCCGCCAGACGGTGCGGATGGACCAGTGCGCCACACCGCTTGAGTTCCGTGAGTACTGGAAACGCAACTACGGTCCCACGATCGCCGCGTACAAGTTCAACGAGAACGACCCCGAGCGCGTCGAAGCGCTGAACGAGGATTTTCTCGCCTTCCTCGAGCGGTCCAATCAAGGCGTCGCCGAAGAGGGGTTTTGGGAGGCCGAGTACCTCCTGGTGACAGCGACCAAGCCGTAACGCCCGGCGCGGACTCCGTCTGAACATCTGTTCAGCTAGACATGTGTTCATCTGGAGCTCTAGGCTCGCGGGGTGACCTACTCGTACGTCGCGATGCATATGAGCGACGGCATCGTCAACGCCCCGACCTCCGTCGTCTTCGGCCTCATCGCCGTCGCTGTTGTCGCACTGTGCACGGCCAAGGCCAGAAACGAACTCGACGAGCGCACGGTGCCCCTGGCAGGCCTCGTCGCCGCGTTCATCTTCGCCGTCCAGATGATCAACTTCCCGATCCTCCCGGGGGTCAGCGGGCACCTGCTCGGCGGCGCGCTCGCCGCGATCCTGGTCGGCCCCTACACCGGGGCGCTGTGCATCGCCATCGTGTTGGTCGTACAGGCGCTGCTGTTCGCCGACGGCGGGGTCACCGCGCTGGGCACCAACATCGTCAACATGGCGGTGATCGGTGTCGCGGCCGGCTATCTGACCGCCGTCCTGCTCTACACCTCGGTCAGGAAGCGCGCCGAAGTACCAGTGGCCGGCTTGGGCGTGATCGCCTTCGTAGCCGCGCTGATCGGAACCATCTGTGCGGCAATGGGCTTCGTCGTCGAATACGCGATCGGTGGAGCGGCCACCACGTCGCTCGGCGCGGTGACGGGCTACATGCTCGGAACCCATGCCCTGATCGGCGTGGGAGAAGGCATCATCACCGCCGTGACCGTGATGGCCGTCGCGCGTTCGCGCCCCGACCTCGTCTACCTGTTGCGCCGCACCCGGCGGGAGGTTGCGGCGTGAGGTCGCGCTGGCAGTTCTTGGCGATTTTCGCGGCCGTCACGCTGCTGATCGCCGGGGTGGTGTCCTACTTCGCCAGCTCGAACCCGGACGGGCTCGACTCGACGACGCTGCGCGGGTGCGAGGTCGTCGAGACCGCCGACGGCGAGGAACTCACCGGCGAGTGCATCGCCCAGCACGCCGAGGAGCACAGCCTGGCGGCCTCCCCGCTCGCCGACTACGCCATCGGCGGACGCGACGGCTCCGGCGGCCTCGCCGGGATCATCGGCGTGCTCGCGACGCTCTTCGTCGCAGGATCGGTGTTCTGGCTGATCGCGCGGAGCCGCAGAGCGACCGACCGCAGCGGATCGGGCTGACCATGGGCGCGGGCGCTCACCCCCTCTACCGGCACGACGACTCCGCCGTGCACCGCGCCCCCGCCGAGGTGAAGGTCGTCTGCCTACTGGTCTTCGTGCTCGCGGTCGTTGCGACCCCGCGGGAGATGTTCTGGCCCTTCGCCGTCTACGCGCTGATCGTCGTCGGCATCTGGCGTCTCGCCCGCATCCCGCTGCGGTGGGTCCTGCCCCGGATGCTGATCGAAGCGCCGTTCCTCGTCCTGGCTGTGCTGCTGCCCTTCGCCGAGGGCGGCGAACGTATCGACGTTGCAGGACTGGCGCTTTCGGTCAGCGGGTTGTGGGCGGCATGGGGCATCGTCATCAAGGGCACGCTCGGGGTCGCGGCGGCACTGACCGTGGCCGCCACCACGTCGACTACGGAGCTGCCCACCGCGCTGGGCCGGCTCGGTGTGCCCGCGATTGCGACGTCGGTGCTGGTGCTGATGATCCGCTACGTCGATTTGCTGACCGCCGAGGCCGGCCGGATGCGCATGGCGCGCATATCGCGTGGCGATTCACCGCGCGTCCTGCATCAGGCCGGTGCGATCGCCAAGGGTATCGGCGCGCTGTTCCTGCGGTCCTACGAACGCGGTGAGCGGGTCTACGTCGCGATGCTGTCGCGCGGGTTCGACGGCAACGCACCGGATCTGGCCGTGATCGGTGCGCCACCGCGCGCCGTCGCGTCGCAGTGGGTGATCGTGATGGCTCCCGCCGCGGCCGCGGTCGCGGTTTCCGCGTCGGCGTGGGTGCTGCGATGAACGCGATCACGATAGAGGGTCTGCGCCACGTCTACCCTGACGGCCACATCGCCCTCGACGGTGTCGACCTGACCGTGCGCGGCGGCGAACGCATCGCCGTGCTCGGCCCCAATGGCGCGGGCAAGACCACGCTGATGTTGCACCTCAACGGTGTGCTGACCGCGACGTCGGGTTCGGTGCGCATCGGCGATGTCGCGCTGACCCGCAAGACGCTTCACGACGTGCGCAGACGTGTGGGCCTGGTCTTCCAGGACCCCGACGACCAGTTGTTCATGCCGACCGTCGCCCAGGATGTGGCGTTCGGTCCCGCGAACTTCGGGTTGCGCGGTGACGCGCTGGCCGACCGGGTCCGAGAAGCGCTCCAGACGGTGTCTCTGACCGAGGAGGCCGACCGCAGCCCCACCCACCTGTCGGCGGGCCAGCGTCGCCGTGCGGCGTTGGCGACCGTACTGGCATGCCGGCCCGACATCCTTGTGCTCGATGAACCGTCGGCGAACCTGGATCCGGTCGCTCGCCGGGAACTGGCCGAGACGTTGTCCGCGCTGGACTCCACGATGTTGATCGTCACGCACGACCTGCCCTATGCCGCTCAGCTGTGCGAGCGGGCGGTCGTGATGGATCGCGGCGTGATCGTCGCCGACGGGCCCATCCGGGAGATCCTCGCCGACACCGAGCTGCTCGCCACGCATCGCCTCGAGCTGCCCTGGGGCTTCGAGGTGCCCACCCGGCCCTGACTTGTGCACATCGAGGAGCGTTGAGCGCTCCCAAACGTGCACAAACCGCCGGCAAGTCAGTGTCGTCGGGACGGCGGCCACGGCGGCTCGCCGCACAGCGCCAGCAATGCGTTCTCGACGACCTCCGGCAGGGCGGGATGAATCCAGTACTGCCCGCGCGCCATCTCCTGCGCGGGCAGGTCGAACGCCATGCCCTGGATGACCGGCTGGATCAGCGATGACGCCTGATGGCCCATGATGTGCGCGCCGAGGAGCAGCCCGGTGTCGTCATCGACGATGACTTTGGCGATACCGGAGGTGTCCTCCATCGCCCACCCGTAGGCGACGTCGGCGTAATCCTGGATCTTCACCCGGATCCGGAAACCCTGTGCGCGCGCCTCGTTTTCGGTCAACCCGACGCTGGCGATCTGCGGGTCGGTGAACACCGCCGACGGGACATGGCGGTGGTTGGCAGGCATGAGCGCGTCCGTGTCGTCCCAGTCCTGCAGAAGATTGTGTTTGACGACGCGCGCTTCGTGGTTGGCCACATGCTTGAGCTGGAAGTCCGACGACACGTCGCCGAGCGCGAAAATGCCGCGGGCGGTGGTGCGTTGGTATTCGTCCACCACGACCTGTCCGCTCGCGGCCACCTTCACACCGGCATGCACTGCGTCGAGCAGGTCACCGTTGGGGACGCGGCCGGTCGCCACCAGCAGGACGTCGCCGCGCAGTGTCGAGCCGTCGTGACAGGTGACTTCGACGCCGCCGTCGACCTCGCGGGCATCGGCCAGCTCGTGATGGTTGCGCACCTCCCACTTCTTGGCGGCGAGGTCGGTGAAGCGCATCGCGATGTCGTCGTCGTGGCCGCGCAGCAGGGTACTGCCGCGGATCAGCAGCGTGATCCTGCTGCCGAGCGACGAGAAGATGTGGGCGAATTCGCAAGCGACATAACCGCCGCCGACGATGATGAGGTGTTCGGGCAGATCGGTGATCCGCATGATCGTGTCGCTGGTGTGGTACGGCGCACCGCATTCGCTGACCGCGTCGGGCACGACAGCGCGAGAACCGGCCGCGATCACCACCTGGTCGGCGGTGAACTCGTCGCCGTCGTCGGTGCGCAGCGCATACCGGCCGTCGGGTCTCGTGGGCGCAAACCTGGTGTGGCTGGAGAACACCTGCACATTCGGTGAGGAGCGACGGTAGTTCTCTCCCGCTACGGCCAACGGGTCGATCCGTCCGAACACCCTCGAGACGATGTCGGGCCACCGCACCGCGTCGATGTGCGCGTCGACACCGTATCGCGCCGCGTCCCTGACGGTGTCGGCGACGCCCGCCGCGTAGACGAACATCTTCGTCGGGATGCAACCGACATTGAGACACGTTCCGCCGAACACACTCTGCTCGCAGATCGCGATCTTCTTGTCGATGTAGCGCTCGTCGAGGATCGAGTTGCCCGAGCCCGCTCCGATGATCGCGATGTCGAAGTGCGTCATGACCAGCCTCCTGGGGATCGGGTGACGGCAGAGCCGCGGGCGGCCGGATCGAGGTACCAGTCCAGCCACCGGTCCAGTTCGCCGTAGGCGGCCCGTCGTGCCTCGGGTACCGACAGGAACACGTCGTGCTTGGCGTCGGCGATCGGCACGATCGTGGTCCTGTTGCCGATGCATCCGGCCCACCGGGCGATCTGTCTGACGTCGAGCACCGCATCGCCCTTCTGAATCGCGTCCGGATCCTTCACCTCGCGCACGCTGCGGTCCGAGCGCAGAACGAGGTTCGGTACGCCGACATCGAGACCGCGGTGCAGTCTCGCGTGGCCGCGGCGGATGGCGGCGATCCAGCCCGTCGTGACGGGAAAGCCGCCGACGGGCTTCCACTTCAGGTCGTAGTCGAAGTCGCCGTGGTAGTCGCGGTGCAGCGACGAACCGTAGCCACCCTCGCTCGGCGGGCGCACCACCAGCCGCTTTTTCACCCGCGAGACGGCCCCCAGTGCGGCGCGCGTCGGTGCGGCCCGAAGGATCGACGGCCCCTGCAGGTCAAGCCACGGGCTGTTCAGCACGAGGCCGCCGATGCGCTTGCGCCCGGTCCGCCCGCGCCGACGCATCCGGTCCAGCCACAGCGACACGATCAGCCCACCGGCCGAGTGCCCGTACACCAGGACCTCGGCCGGGGACACCGAGCCGATGATGTCGAGTGCACGTTCGAGTTCGACGTCGTAGCGGGCCAGGTCGGTGGTGAAGTGAGGGGTCTGGCCCTCGCGCCACGAACGCCCGCATTTGTGCAGGTCGATGGCGTAGAACGCGAATCCGCGACCGGCGAAGTGGTCGGCGAGCTCGGTGTTGAAGAAGTAGTCGGTGAACCCGTGCACCAACAGCACCGCGCGCGAGGCCGACCGATCCGGTTCACCGCGCCGAACCAGGGTGGCGACGAGCTCGCCCTCCCCGTCCGGGTCCGCGCCGAGGGCCATCGTGTGTTGCCAGTAGCCCGGCAGCACGTCTGCCTTCCAGTCGGGCACGACAGCAACGATAGCCGCGACAGCCGGTACCGCTGGCCGAAGCGGCGCTATGGCGTTCTGCGCGCGGCGATCGCGCGGGGATTGAGAACGCGCTTCGCGGGCTAACCTGATGATCGACCATGGCCGCCGCCGCGCGGGAAAACCGAGTCCAGTCGGGGGAACTGAGAGTGTCTGACGAACCGAGGAAGACAGACGTCGTGCTCATCGGGGCCGGCATCATGAGCGGAACGTTGGGCGCGCTGCTGCGACAGCTGGAGCCGGACTGGGACATCACACTGATCGAGCGCCTTGACGCGGCGGCCGCCGAGAGCAGCGACGCGTGGAACAACGCCGGTACCGGCCACTCGGCGCTGTGCGAGCTGAACTACACCCCGCAGCAGCCCGACGGGTCGATCGACATCTCCAAGGCCGTGCGCGTCAACGAGCAGTTCCAGGTGACGCGCCAGTTCTGGGCGTACGCGGTCGAAAACGGGTTGATCAGCGATCCGCGCAGTTTCCTCAACCCGATCCCGCATGTGAGTTTCGTGCACGGCGCCGAAAACGTGAAGTATCTGCGGCGCCGCTACGACGCGTTGGTGACCAACCCGCTGTTCGCGCGCATGGAGTACA
The DNA here is from genome assembly GCF_001665615.1 of Mycobacterium sp. 852014-52144_SCH5372336. NCBI lineage: Bacteria > Bacillati > Actinomycetota > Actinomycetes > Mycobacteriales > Mycobacteriaceae > Mycobacterium > Mycobacterium sp. 852014-52144_SCH5372336. The sequence continues at coordinate 281,106 of NZ_LZSW01000047.1, read as the reverse complement.
TCGACGACGAGGACGAGTTCACCCGGCGGCTGCCGCTGATGGCCGAGAAGCGCGACTTCTCCGAACCGGTCGCGCTCAACTGGACCGAGCAGGGCACCGACGTCGACTTCGGCGCCCTGTCCCGCCAGCTGCTCGGCTACGTCGCCCAGCGCGGTATGACCACATACTTTGGGCACGAGGTGCGCGATCTGAACCAGGAGTCCGACGGTTCGTGGACCCTGAAGCTGGTCAATCTGCGCACCGGGCGCACCAGCAAGCTCAAGGCCGGCTTCGTGTTCGTCGGCGCGGGCGGCGGGGCGTTGAACCTGTTGCAGAAGGCAGGCATGAAGGAGGCCAAGAACTTCGGCGGCTTCCCGGTCAGCGGCAAGTTCCTGCGCACCGACGTCCCGCGCCTGACTGATGCGCATCAGGCCAAGGTGTACGGCCAGCCACCGGTGGGTGCGCCGCCGATGTCGGTTCCGCACCTGGACACGCGCGTGATCAACGGCCGGTCCTGGTTGCTGTTCGGGCCGTTCGCCGGCTGGTCACCGAAATTCCTCAAACAGGGCGACGTCTTGGACCTGCCCGAATCCATCACGCTCAACAACGTCGCGTCGATGGTCAACGTCGCGCTCACCCAGTTCGGACTGCTCAAGTACCTGGTGGGCCAGCTGATGTTGTCGGACGCCGAGCGAATCGAAGCACTCCGCGAATTCGCGCCCAGCGCAAAGGAATCCGACTGGGAGCTCAACGTGGCGGGGCAACGGGTCCAGGTCATCTGCGGTAAGAGCGGCAAGGGTGTGCTCGACTTCGGCACCACCGTGCTCACCTCCGGTGACGGCACCATCGCCGGGCTGCTCGGCGCTTCCCCGGGAGCCTCGACCGCGGTGCCCGCGATGATCGACGTGCTGCAGCGCTGCTTCGCCAAGCGCTATCCGGCGTGGGAGTCCGAGATCAAAAAGATGGTGCCGTCGCTGGGACACGAGTTGTCTTCCGAGCCCGCACTGTTCGACGAGGTGTGGTCGCACGGAACGCGGGTCCTGCGTCTCGACGAGTCCTCGGCGGTGGCCACGGGATGACGGTTGCGCTGCGCCGCAGTTGGTCTCGAGACCTCGACGCCGCAACGCTCTACGAACTGCTCAAGCTGCGGGTCGAGGTCTTCGTCGTGGAGCAGGCCATTCCGTATCCAGAACTCGACGGCCGGGATCTTCTCGCCGAGACGCGGCACTTCTGGCTGGAAACGTCCACCGGTGAGGTGATTTCGACGCTGCGTCTGATGGAGGAGCATCCCGGCGGGCAGAAGGGCTTCCGCATCGGCCGGGTGTGCACCAAGCGTGAGGCGCGCGGGCAGGGGCACAGTACGCGACTGCTGCAGGCCGCGCTGGCCGAGGTGGGCGACTATCCCTGCCGCATCGACTCCCAGACCTACCTGGCCGATATGTATGCCGGCCTCGGCTTCGTCCGCGACGGAGAGGAGTTCATGCAGGACGGCATTCCGCACGTCCCTATGCTGAAGCCGTGACCTATCCCTTCAGCGCGATCGTCGGGCATGACCGTCTGCGGCTGGCGCTGCTGCTGTGCGCGATCCGCCCCGACATCGGAGGGGTGCTGATCCGCGGGGAGAAAGGCACCGCGAAGTCGACGGCGGTGCGCGGGTTGGCCAAGGTGCTGGAAGCGGCCGCGGCGGCGGACGGGGCGACGGGCGCCACTGGGCAGCTGGTCGAACTGCCGATAGGCGCCACCGAGGATCGGGTGGTCGGCTCGCTGGATTTGCAGAAGGTGCTGCGCGACGGTGAGCACGCGTTCTCGCCGGGACTGCTCGCCCGCGCGCACGGCGGTGTGCTCTACGTCGACGAGGTGAACCTGCTGCACGACCATCTGGTCGACGTGCTGCTCGACGCCGCGGCGATGGGCCGGGTGCACGTGGAGCGCGACGGGGTGTCGCACAGCCATGAGGCACGCTTCGTGCTGATCGGCACGATGAATCCCGAAGAGGGCGAACTGCGTCCGCAGCTGCTCGACCGGTTCGGGCTCACCGTCGACGTGCGGGCGTCGCGCGACGTCGACGTGCGCGTCGAGGTGATCCGACAACGCATGGCGTATGAGGCCGATCCCGCCGGATTCGCCCAACGCTACGCCGAAGAGGACGACGAGCTCGCGCGCCGTGTGGCGGCGGCCCGCGCTTCGGTCGACTCGGTTTCGTTGCCCGACAGCGAATTACGTCGGATCGCGGCGCTGTGCGCGGCGTTCGACGTCGACGGCATGCGTGCCGACCTGGTCGTCGCCAGGACCGCTGTCGCACACGCCGCGTGGCGCGGAGCCGAGGTGGTGTCCGAAGAGGACATCCGGGTGGCCGCTGAACTCGCGCTACCGCACCGCCGACGCCGCGACCCGTTCGACGACCCGGGCCTGGATCCCGGCCAACTCGACGACGCGATGGCGCAGGCCGACGAGGCCACCGACGAGAATCCCGACCCCGAACCAGATCCCGAGCCACCAGGCGGTGGCGCGTCGTCGTCGCCGGAGGGTGACGGCCGCGATGGGCAATCGTCACAACGGAATTCGGGGAGTACTTCGCGTCCCAGCGCCGCACCCTCGGCGGTGTTTCGCACCCGCTCGCTGGTGGTGCCCGGTGTGGGGGAGGGAGCGCCGGGCCGCCGGTCGCGGGCGCGTAACCGCACCGGCAAGACGATCTCGGCCACGCCCGACGGCCGGACCGGTCACGGTGTGCACGTGTTCGGCACCCTGCTGGCCGCCGTGGAGAGTCAACGCAGGCCCGGAGCGCCCCGGCCCCAACCGGGCGATGTGCGGCGCGCGATCCGGGAGGGCCGCGAGGGGAATCTGGTGATCTTCGTGGTCGACGCGTCGGGTTCGATGGCCGCGCGCGACCGGATGTCCGCGGTCGGGGGTGCGGCGCTGTCGCTGTTGCGCGACGCCTACCAGCGCCGGGACAAGGTCGCCGTGATCACCTTCCGCCAAAGCGACGCGAGAGTCCTGCTGCCTCCGACGTCGTCGGTGCATATCGCCAGCCGGCGTCTGGCCCGCTTCGACACCGGCGGCAAGACGCCTCTGGCGGAAGGCTTGTTGGCGGCGCGCGACCTGGTCGTGAGGGAGAAGGCCCGCGACCGCGCCCGGCGCAGCCTCGTGGTGGTGCTGACCGACGGCCGCGCCACCGGCGGTGCCGACCCGTTGGGGCGCACGCGCTCGGCCGCCGCGCGGTTGGTGGCCGAGGGCGCCGCCGCGGTCGTTGTCGACTGCGAAACGTCGTATGTGCGGTTGGGTCTGGCCGCAGAGCTCGCCGAACAACTGGGCGCCCCCGCGGTGCGGTTGGCCCAGCTGCGGGCGGACAGCCTCACCGACGTGATCCGCACCGCCGCCTGATACGGGCCACAAGGAATAGGCCACAAGGAGTAGGGAGAGGTAGGTATGCCTCAGGGTCAGCCGCTGACGGTTCCCGACGACGGGTTGACCACCCGCGCACGCCGCAACGCCCCGCTGTTCGCCGTGCACACCGGTGCGGGTAAGGGCAAGTCGACCGCCGCGTTCGGCATGGCGCTGCGCGCATGGAATCAGGGCTTTGACATCGCGGTGTTCCAGTTCGTCAAGAGCGCCAAGTGGAAGGTGGGGGAGGAAGCGGCCTTCCGCGAACTCGGAAAACTGCACGACGAGCACGGCGTCGGGGGACCGGTGCAGTGGCACAAGATGGGTTCGGGGTGGTCCTGGTCGCGCAAACACGGCGACGAGGTCGACCACGCCGCGGCGGCGGCCGACGGCTGGGCCGAGATCGCGCGGCGGATCGCCGACGAATGCCACGATTTCTATGTGCTCGACGAGTTCACCTATCCGCTGAAGTGGGGCTGGATCGACGCGGACGAGGTCGTCGAGACTCTCCGCTCGCGACCCGGGATGCAGCACGTCGTCATCACCGGTCGCGACGCCCCGCAGCAGTTGCTCGATGCCGCGGATCTGGTCACCGAGATGACCAAGGTCAAGCACCCGATGGATGTCGGGCGCAAGGGTCAGAAGGGCATCGAGTGGTGACGCTCGATCGGCGCGAGCGACCGCGAAATGACACCATTTGCGGTGTGTCGGCGTGCAAACACGGTCGCTCGCCACTGGTGGGTGGGTCCAGGCGGGAGGTGGGGTGAGCAGGGCGACGCCTGCGGTGGTGATCGCCGCGCCCACCTCGGGTAGCGGAAAGACCACCGTGGCAACGGGTTTGATGGGGGCGCTGCGGCGGGCAGGGCGCGCGGTCGCGCCGTTCAAGGTCGGCCCCGACTACATCGACCCCGGCTATCACGCGCTGGCCTCGCTACGGCCCGGCCGCAACCTCGACCCCGTCCTGACGGGGGAGCACCTGATCGGGCCGCTCTACCGGCACGGCAGCGCCCGAGCCGACATCGCGGTGATCGAAGGCGTGATGGGCCTGTTCGACGGCCGCATCACCGAGGAGTCGCGCGGCAATGCGTTCGGATCCACCGCACATGTCGCCGCTCTGCTGGGCGCGCCGGTCGTCATGGTCGTCGATGCCCGCGGACAGAGTCACAGCATCGCCGCACTGCTGCACGGCTTTTCGACGTTCGACTCCTCGGTTCGCGTTGCCGGGGTGATCCTCAACCGCGTCGGCTCGCCGCGCCACGAGGAGGTACTGCGCCAAGCCTGCGAACACGCCGGCATCCCGGTCTTGGGTGCGATTCCCCGCTGCGACGAAATGTCTGTCCCCTCACGGCATCTGGGCCTGGTCACCGCGGTCGAACACGGGAACAGGGCGCGCGAGGCGGTGGAGGCGATGACGGCGCTCGTCGGTCGCCACGTCGACCTGGTGGGGATCGCCGCGCTGGCCGACAGCAGGGTCCTCGACGACCCCTGGGACGCCGAGGAGGTAACCCCCGTCGGCGGAAACGCCACGGTGGCGCTGGCATCGGGCAGGGCGTTCAGCTTCGGCTACGCCGAACACCGCGAAGTGCTCACCGCCGCAGGCGCCGAGGTCGTCGAGTTCGACCCGCTGACCGACGCGCTGCCGTCGGGTGCCGATGCCCTCGTCGTGCCCGGCGGTTTCCCCGAGGAGTTCGTCGCCGAACTCTCCGCCAACGACGTCGCCCGCACGCAGATCAGACAACTGGCGGCGTCGGGAGCCCCCGTGCACGCCGAATGCGCGGGCCTGACCTATCTCGTCGACGACCTCGACGGTCACCCGATGTGTGGGGTGATCTCCGGTTCGGCGACGTTCACCGACCGCCTCACGCTCGGCTACCGCGAAGCCGTCGTGGTGACCGACTCGCCGTTGCACTCGATCGGTGCCCGGATGATGGGACACGAGTTTCACCGCACCGCAGTCACTTTCAAAAACGACTACGCCCCCGCCTGGATCTTCACCGGCCACGCCGTCGGCCGCAGGAGGGACGGCGTGGTGGACGGGGCCGTGCATGCCGGCTACCTGCACACCCACCCCGCCGCGCACCCGCGGGCGATCAGCCGCTTCGTGGCGGTGGCCGCAACCTCTAAGCTCGCGCCGATGAGCTCGCGCGAACAGGATCCGGATCAGTGACCGAGAACGCCTATCTGGTCGGTCTGCGCCTGACCGGCAGGAAGGTCGTCGTCGTCGGCGGCGGCAGTGTGGCGCAGCGCCGCTTGCCGCTTCTGGTGGCCAACGGCGCCGACGTGGTCGTGATCGCGCGCGAGGCCACGCCCGCGGTCGAGGCGATGAGTGGAATCGCGCTGCAGCTGCGCGAGTTTGAACCGGGCGACCTCGAGGGCGCCTGGTACGCGATCGCGGCCACCGACGACCCGGCCGTCAACGCGGCCGTCGTCGCCGAGGCCGAGGATCGCCACATCTTCTGTGTGCGCGCGGACGTGGCCGTCGAGGGCACGGCCGTCACACCGGCATCGTTCGAGTACGAAGGGCTCTCGGTCGGTGTGCTCGCCGGCGGTGAGCACCGCCGGTCGGCGGCGATCAGGTCGGCGATCCACGAGGCCATGCAGCGCGGGCTCATCGCACCGGACAGTTCGGCGACCGCCGACGTCGTACACGGCGGCGTGGCGCTCGTGGGCGGGGGACCGGGTGACCCCGAGTTGATCACCGTTCGCGGGCGTCGGCTGTTGGCGCACGCCGACGTCGTCGTCGCCGATCGGCTCGCACCGCAGGAACTGTTGGCCGAGATGCCGCCACATGTCGAGGTCATCGACGCGTCGAAGATTCCGTACGGCCGGGCCATGGCACAGGACGCGATCAACGGCCTGCTGATCGACCGCGCGAAAGAGGGCAAGTTCGTTGTGCGGCTCAAGGGCGGCGACCCGTTCGTGTTCGCGCGCGGATACGAAGAGGTGCTGGCGTGCGCCGAGGCCGGTATCCCCGTCACCGTCGTACCCGGTGTGACCAGTGCCATAGGGGTTCCCGCGCTCGCGGGTGTGCCCGTCACCCACCGCCACGTCACGCACGAATTCGTGGTGGTCAGCGGGCATGTCGCGCCCGGGCATCCCGAATCGTTAGTGAATTGGAATGCCTTGGCCGCGCTCTCGGGCACCATCGTGTTGCTGATGGCGGTCGAACGCATCGAACTGTTCGCCGAGGCTCTGCTGGAAGGCGGACGACCTGCGGATACGCCGGTTCTGGTGGTTCAGCACGGCACCACCGCCGCACAGCGCACTTTGCGCGCGACGCTCGCCGATGTCGCAGAACGCATCCGGGAGGACGGAATTCGGCCTCCTGCGATCATCGTTATCGGGCCCGTGGCCGCCTTCGCCGGTTAAAGGGATCTTAAGATTACTGTAAGGTAACCCCCATGACGGCTCTCAATGACGCAGAGCGTGCTGCCATGCGCCGTGACGCCGAGGGTGGGGCAAATCGAGCATTCCCACCGCACTCCCAGAAGACCGCTATCGGGTCTGCGCGCGGGCAAACCGGCAGGTCCTCGGCGTGGCTGCCATCACCGAGGTTCATCGCTGCGGTCATCGCGATCGGCGGTATGCAGCTGCTCGCGACCATGGACAGCACGATCGCGATCGTCGCGCTTCCTAAGATCCAGGACGAGCTGAGCCTCTCCGACGCCGGCCGTAGCTGGGTGATCACCGCCTACGTGCTGACCTTCGGCGGCTTGATGCTGCTGGGCGGGCGACTCGGCGACACGATCGGCCGCAAGCGCACCTTCATCGTCGGCGTGGCGCTGTTCACCATCGCTTCGATCCTGTGTGGTCTCGCGTGGAACGAGGCGACGCTTGTGGTCGCCCGGCTGCTGCAGGGCGTCGGCGCTGCGATCGCCTCACCGACCGCGCTGGCGCTGATCGCGACGACGTTCCCGAAGGGCCCGGCCCGTAACGCGGCCACCGCGATCTTCGCCGCGATGACCGGTATCGGCTCCGTGATGGGCCTGATCGTCGGTGGTGCGCTGACCGAGGTGTCGTGGCGCTGGGCGTTCCTGATCAACGTGCCGATCGGCCTGGTGATGATCCACCTGGCCCGCAAGACCCTGCGGGAGACCAACCGCGAGCGGCTCAAGCTGGACGCTGCGGGCGCCCTCCTGGCCACGCTCGCCTGTACCGCAGCGGTGTTCGGGTTCTCGATGGGGCCCGAACAGGGCTGGCTGTCGCCGATCACGCTGGGTTCCGGTCTCACTGCGTGCGCTGCTTTCCTGGCGTTCCTCTACGTCGAGCGCACCGCGGCCAATCCGGTCCTGCCGTTCGACCTGTTCAAGGACCGCAACCGTGTCGCGACCTTCGCCGCGGTGTTCCTGGCCGGCGGCGTGATGTTCACGCTGACCGTGCTGATCGGCCTGTACGTGCAGGACATCATGGGCTACAGCCCGCTGCGCGCAGGCATCGGGTTCATTCCGTTCGTGATCGCGCTCGGGATCGGGCTCGGGCTCTCGTCGCAGCTGGTGCAGATGTTCCCGCCGCGACTGCTGGTCATCGCCGGCGGCGTGCTGGTGCTGGGTGCCATGATCTACGGCTCGACGCTCGACGCGAACATCCCGTACTTCCCGAACCTGGTGCTGCCGATCACGGTCGGCGGACTGGGCATCGGAATGATCGTCGTGCCGCTGATGCTGTCGGCGATCGCCGGCGTCGGCTTCGACCAGATCGGCCCGGTGTCGGCCATCGCGCTGATGCTGCAGAACCTCGGCGGGCCCGTCGTGCTGGCCATCATTCAGGCCGTGATCACGTCGCGCACGCTGTATCTGGGCGGCACCACCGGCCCCGTCAACGACATGAGCGCCGCGCAGCTGAACGCCCTCGACCAGGGCTACACCTACGGCCTGCTGTGGGTGGCCGCGGTCGCCGTGATGGTCGGGCTCGCCTCGCTGTTCATCGGCTACAGCGCGTCGCAGGTTGCGCATGCGCAGGAAGTCAAGGACGCGATCGACTCCGGAGAGCTTTAGCTCTGACTTCGGTGTAGTCCGTCGCGCCCGGCGCGACCGAATACACCGAAATCGCACTCGGTAGGGTGGCTGACCATGTCTGCCGTCGGTGGTTCCTCCGAGTCGACGGACCGTCCCGTGCCGCCGGCGGCGTTGCCGCTCGCGAAGTCCGTTCTGGGCCCGGCGATCATCGCGATCACCGGCATGCAGCTGATGTCGACCCTCGACGGCACGATCGTGATCGTCGCGCTGCCCAGGATGCAGGCCGACCTCGGCCTCACCGACGCCAGCAAGAGCTGGGTGATCACCGCCTACGTCTTGGCGTTCGGCGGTCTGCTGCTGCTCGGCGGGCGCGTCGGCGACGCGATCGGCCACAAGCGCGCATTCCTGTCCGGCGTCGGGGTGTTCACCATCGCCTCGCTGGTCTGCGGCCTGGCCACCGACCCCGCCACGCTGATCGTCGCGCGCGCGGTACAGGGCACCGGGGCGGCGGTGGCAGCGCCCACCGGGCTGGCCCTGATCGCGACGACGTACGCGGTCGGCCAGGCGCGCAACCGGGCATTGGCCATATCGGCGGCCATGCAGGGCATCGGCTCGGTGCTCGGCCTGGTGCTCGGCGGCGCGTTGACGGTGATCTCCTGGCGGCTGGCGTTTCTGATCAACGTGCCGATCGGCATCGCGATCATCACCATCGCGGTCCTCAAGCTCGCCGAAACACACCACGAGCGACTCAAACTCGACATCACCGGTGCGCTGCTGGCGACGCTGGGCTGCTCGTCGGCGGTGCTCGTCTTCACCCAGGGCCCGCCGCGCGGCTGGATCGACCCGCTGGTCATCGGCGCCGCGGTCGCGTCGGCGGTCTTCTTCATCAGCTTCCTGCTCGTCGAACGCACCGCGCAGCACCCGATCGTGCCGTTCTCGGTGTTCGACAACCGCAACCGGGTCATGACGTTCATCGCGCTGTTCCTGGCCGGCGGCGTGCTGCTGACGCTGACGGTGATGATCGGTCTGCTGGTGCAGGACGTCCTGGGCTACTCGGCCCTGGAGGCGGGCATCTGCTTCATCCCGTTCGCGCTGGCCTTCGGGGTGGGCACCGCGGTGGCCGCCCGGCTCGCGCCGCACGTCGCCCCGCGCTGGCTGATCCTCGGCGGCGGCATCTTCGTCCTCGGCGCGATGCTGTACGGGTCGACGCTGGACCGCAGCATCCCCTACTTCCCGGACCTGTTCGCGCCAATCGTGATCGGCGGCTTCGGCATCGGAGCCATCGCGGTGATCCTGCCGCTGTGCGCGATCGCGGGAGTGGGCCCCGGCGAGATCGGCCCGGTCTCGTCGATCACGCTGATGGTGCAGAACCTCGGCGGCCCGGTGGTGCTCGTCGTCATCCAGGCGGTGCAGACGTCGCGCACGCTGTACCTGGGCGGTACCACCGGACCGGTCAAGGACATGACGCCTGCCCAGCTCGACGCGCTCGGCTACGGCTACACGTACTCGCTGCTGTGGGTCGCCGGTGTCGCGGTGATGGTCGGTATCGCCGCATTCTTCATCGGTTTCTCATCGCGCCAGATCGCCTCGGCGCAGCACACCAAGGAGGCCGTGGAGGCCGGCGAGCTGTAGCTCGGGCTCCGGCGGGGTCAGAGCGTGGCGATCGGGGGATCAACACAGTCAGTAAGGTTGTCGGCTGTGATTACCCGCATGTCGGAGCTGTTCCTGCGCACCCTGCGCGACGACCCAGCCGACGCCGAAGTGCCCAGCCACAAACTGCTGATCCGCGCCGGCTACATCCGACCGATCGGGCCCGGGCTCTACAGCTGGCTGCCGCTGGGGCTGCGGGTGCTGCGCAACATCGAACGGGTCGTCCGCGACGAGATGACGGCGATCGGCGGCCAGGAGATCCTGTTCCCGGCGCTCCTGCCCCGCGCGCCCTACGAGACCACCAACCGCTGGACCGAGTACGGCGACGGCGTGTTCCGGCTGCAGGACCGCAGGCGCAACGACTACATGCTCGGCCCGACGCACGAAGAGTTCTTCACCATGACGGTGAAGGGGGAGTACAGCAGCTACAAGGACTTTCCGCTGCTGCTGTTCCAGATCCAGACCAAGTACCGCGACGAGGCACGCCCGCGGGCGGGAATCTTGCGCGGCCGCGAGTTCGTCATGAAGGACTCGTACTCGTTCGACGTCGACGACGACGGGCTGCGCGCGCAGTACCTGGCCCACCGCGACGCCTACCGGCGCATCTTCGATCGACTGGGCGTGCGCTACGTGATCGTCTCGGCCGTCTCCGGGGCGATGGGCGGCAGCGCATCCGAGGAGTTCCTGGCCGAAAGCGAGATCGGCGAGGACACGTTCGTGCGGTGCCTGGAGTCCGGTTATGCCGCCAACGTCGAAGCGGTGACCACGGCCGCCCCGGCGCCGCTGCCCGTCGACGGCCAGCCTGAGGCCAAGGTCCACGACACCCTCGACACCCCGACGATCGCGACGCTGGTCGACTGGGCCAACGCGGCGCTCGATCGCACCGTCACCGCCGCCGACACCCTGAAGAACGTGATGCTCAAGACCCGCGTGCCCGGCGGCGAGTGGGAGCTGCTGGGCATCGGCGTGCCCGGCGACCGCGAGGTCGACGACAAACGCCTGGGCGCTGCGCTAGAACCGGCCGAGTACGCGCTGCTCGACGACGCCGACTTCGCCAGGTATCCGTTCCTCGCAAAAGGGTATATCGGTCCGAAAGCCTTGCTGGCCAACGGGATTCGTTACCTCGTCGATCCGCGTGTGGTCGAGGGCACGTCGTGGATCACCGGCGCCGACGAACCCGGTAAGCACGTCGTGGGCCTGGTGGCGGGCCGCGACTTCGTCGCCGACGGCACGATCGAGGCCGCCGAGGTGCGCGACGGCGATCCGTCGCCGGACGGGGCGGGGCCGCTGGTGAGCGCGCGCGGTATCGAGATCGGCCATATCTTCCAGCTGGGCCGTAAGTACACCGACGCGTTCGAGGTCGACGTGCTCGGCGAGAACGGCAAGCCGGTCCGGTTGACCATGGGCTCCTATGGCATCGGGGTGTCGCGACTGGTCGCCGTCATCGCCGAACAACACCACGACGAGCTCGGCCTGCGCTGGCCGGCGGAGGTGTCGCCGTTCGACGTCCACCTCGTCATCGCCAACAAGGACGCCGCCGCGCGCGAAGGGGCCGAGGAACTGGCGAGCGAGCTGGATCGGCGCGGGATCGACGTGCTGCTCGACGACCGCACCGCCTCGCCAGGGGTGAAGTTCAAGGACGCGGAACTGCTCGGCGTGCCGTGGCTCGTCGTGGTCGGCCGTGGTTGGGCCGACGGCGTGGTCGAGCTGCGCAACCGGTTCACCGGCGAGACGCGCGAGATCTGGGTGAGCGGCCGGGACGGCGGTGCGGCGGCGGAGATCGCGGGCGCGCTCACCTCGCCGTAGGCCGAACGTGGGTTACCCGCACGCCAACAGCGGGTGGAGCGTGACGCGAGCCCACTCTCGGCGCTGCGGCGTTTACTCGTTTCCGCCGGGGAAGGCGACCGTGACCGGCGTCGTGCCGAGCAGTTGACTCCATCGCGCCGCCATCACCGCGCACTGCGTCAGCGCCTCGACGCCGAAGGCTCGCTCCTGTTCGGTGCCGGCCTGCTCGACGACCGCGCGCCACGCGGCGGCCGCGTCCTCTTCCATCCGCACCGCGAGTTTGGCGGCGTCGGCGGGCGTCTTGACCTCCATCGGCAGCTGGTAACCCGCGGCGGGCAGCGGGCCGGCGACCGACCGGTCCTCCAGCATCTGCAGCCCGGCCTCGCGGCGTTCGCGGTGCTCGCCCATGGCCTTCGACACCAGCCAGTTGTCCTCGGTCGCCGAGCGCGCAGACACGATGCCGTATCCGTAGATGGTCGCGTGTTCGGTGGCGATCGCGTCGTAGAGCGCGCCGTCCGCGGGCTCCGACGGCCGCGTCGGGGTGGGCTCCGCCGATGTCATCGCGGCTTCTCCGGTTCGGCGAGGGCGACCGTGTACGCGGCCGTGCACGCCGCGGCGATCGATGCGAGCAGTCCGGCGCGGTAGCCGGAGAGCTTGGCCGCGAGTTCGGCGGCACTCGACGCCGAGACCCGCAAGGCGTTGGCGGCGTCCTTGGCGGTGCGCGGCTTGGCCGGCTCCGCGGTCGTGCTGGTCGGAGTGGACGTGGGTGCCTGCTCGCCGCGCAGCCGGACCAACTCGTCGGACAGCGCCTGGGCATGGGCGGCGCGTTCGGCGGCCACCGCCGTCAACGCCTCCACGACGGGTCCGCGCTCATTGGCCGCCGCATCGGTGGCCAGCTGACTGTCGGCGCGGGCCCGGTCGAGTTGAGCAGCGAGTTCATCGACCTCGGGCGGCGGCGGCGGTGTGCCGCAGGCCGCCGCGGTCGCCCCCAGCAGCGCCAATGCCGCCGCCGAGGCCAACACGCGTCTTCTGCTGACGGTCGGCGGGGGGCTCGGCACGGACAACATCTTGCCATTGCGCTTCGTTCGCATCGGTGTTCGTTTGGCGTTTACCGCGGCGAGGCTGGCGTATCGTGGAGTGTCGGTTCCAAGGTGTGTCGCCGAAGGATCGAGTCCGGACAACTCAAGACGAGGAGCTCGCCGTGACGGAGCATTCTGCGGGATTGCCGTCGCAGAACGAGGTGATCGAGCTACTCGACGGCGAGTTCGCGCGTGCGGGTTACGAAATCGAGGACGTGATCGTCGACCCGGCCGCGCGTCCGCCGCGCATCACGGTGGTGGCCGACGGGGACGACGGCCTCGACCTCGCTTCGATCGCCCAACTGTCCCGTACTGCTTCTGCGCTGCTCGACGAGGTCGACGCGTGGTCCGCCCCCTATGTTCTCGAGGTCACCTCACCGGGTGTGGACCGGCCGCTGACCGCCGAGAAGCACTACCGCCGGGCCCGCGGCCGCAAGGTCGAGCTGACACTGTCCGACGGCTCGCAGCTCACCGGCAGGCTCGGCGAAATCCGCGACGGCGTGGTGCGTTTGGTGGTGCGGACCGGCCGGCAGGCCACCTTCTCCGTCCGCGAGTTGCCGCTCGACGGTATCGCGAAAGCTGTTGTGCAAGTTGAATTCTCGCCCCCCAATCCGCGAGAGCTGGAGCTGGTCGGCCAATCTGGGAAGGAGGCGTCGGCGTGAACATCGACATGGCCGCGCTACACGCCATCGAGGTCGACCGCGGAATTCCGGTGGGCGAGCTCGTCGAAACCATCAAATCCGCACTGATGACCGCCTATCGACACACCGAGGGCCACGCCGCCGAGGCGCGCATCGAGATCGACCGCAAGACCGGCGAGGTCAAGGTCATCGCGTCCGAGGTCGACGAGGACGGCAACACGATCACCGAATGGGAAGACACCCCAGAGGGATTCGGTCGCGTCGCGGCGACGACGGCGCGCCAGGTGATGCTGCAGCGGTTCCGCGACGCCGAGAACGAGAAGACGTACGGCGAATTCTCCGCCCGCGAGGGCGACATCGTCGGCGGGGTGATCCAGCGCGATGCGCGGGCCAACGCCCGCGGCCTCGTCGTCGTCCGGATGGGCAGCGAGACCAAGGGTTCCGAAGGCGTCATACCCGCCGCCGAGCAGGTGCCCGGTGAGCGCTACGAACACGGCGACCGGTTGCGCTGTTACGTCGTGGGCGTCAGCCGCGGCGCGCGGGAACCGCTGATCACACTGTCGCGCACGCACCCGAACCTGGTTCGCAAACTGTTCTCGCTGGAGGTGCCCGAGATCGCCGAGGGCTCGGTCGAGATCGTGGCGGTCGCCAGGGAGGCCGGTCATCGCTCGAAGATCGCGGTGGCCTCGCGGGTACCGGGACTGAACGCCAAAGGCGCCTGCATCGGGCCGATGGGTCAGCGGGTGCGCAACGTGATGAGCGAACTGTCGGGCGAGAAGATCGACATCATCGACTACGACCCCGACCCGGCGAAGTTCGTCGCCAACGCGCTCTCACCGGCCAAGGTCGTCTCGGTGACGGTCATCGACGAGGTCGCCCGCGCGGCCCGCGTCGTCGTACCGGACTTCCAGCTGTCGCTGGCCATCGGCAAGGAGGGGCAGAACGCCCGGCTGGCGGCCCGGCTCACCGGGTGGCGCATCGACATCCGCAGCGACGCGCCTCCTGCGGGCGCCGGCGAGTCCGACCAGGACGCCGCACGCGGTGCCGTGGGGGACCGGTAAGCGCCGGCCGGCGCACGCGTCCACGCCGGGCAGCGCAGCCATTTCAAATACCAGCGGACGTGACGGTAGACTCACCGGTGATCCAGCGCGAGACTTCGGCTTCGGCGCAACGACGCAGCCCCGACGATCCTGTCGGACCGGTGCGGACCTGCGTTGGTTGCCGAAAACGAGAGCTGGCCGTCGAACTGCTTCGGGTGGTCGCTGTCGGCAACGTCGATGGGGCTGGGAATTCTCTCAGCACCGTCACTGTTGACCCGGCGAGAAAGCTGCCGGGGCGGGGTGCGTGGCTGCATTCCACTCCACAGTGCCTCGAGGCAGCGATTCGGCGGCGAGCGTTCGGTCGAGCGTTGCGCATCACCGGTTCACCGGACCTATCCGCGGTGATCGAGTATGTCGGCACTGCCAGCAGTGAAGACCCGCCCGAGCCCTCGGCAACAGAACAGGTAGCGAAGAACATGAGCACACCGTGAAGTCCCGATGACCATGCGTCATAGCTAACCCGAGGCGCGGCGCCTACCACCGCTGACGCCTCTAGAGATGGAGATGTAGTGGCAGGTAAGGCCCGTGTACACGAGTTGGCCAAGGAACTCGGTGTCACCAGTAAGGAAGTTCTTGCTCGTCTGAGCGAACAGGGCGAATTCGTCAAATCCGCGTCCTCCACCGTGGAGGCCCCGGTCGCGCGCCGGTTGCGCGAATCCTTCGGCGGCGGCAAGAAGGCCGCCGAGAAGGCCAAATCCGAGGGCAATGGTTCGGCGGCCGCCTCGTCGACCGCTGCGCCTGCCAAGAGCGCCGCTCCGGCGGAGCCCGCGAAGGCGCCCGCGCCCAAGCCTGCGGCACCTGCCGCCGAGGCTCCGTCCGCCGCGCCGCCCGCGGCGGCCGCCGCCCCGCCGGCCACACCGGCTGCGCCGCCCACCCGCCCGGGGCCCACACCCGGCCCCCGGCCGGGTCCCACGCCGGGCGCGCCGAAGCCGGCGCCCCGCGTTCCCCGCGTCGGCAACAACCCGTTCTCCTCTCAACAGCCGGTCGACCGGCCGATGCCCCGCCCCCAAGGGCCCCGGCCCGGACCGGGTGGTCCGCGTCCCGGTGCCCCACGTCCAGGCGGTGCGACGCCCGGCAACATGCCGCCGCGTCCTCCCGGCGCGCGGCCCGGTGCGATGGGTCGCCCCGGTGGTCCGCGTCCCGGCCCCGGTGGCCGCGGACCCGGTGGCGGCGGTGGTCGTCCCGGTGGTCCCGGCGGTGGTGGCGGTGGCGGTAACTACCGCGGCGGTGGCGGCGGCGCACCCGCCGGCGGAGGTTTCCGGGGCCGTCCCGGTGGTGGCGGCCGCCCCGGCCAGCGCGGGGGTGCGGCCGGTGCGTTCGGTCGTCCCGGCGGCGCGCCCAAGCGCGGACGGAAGTCGAAGAGGGCGAAACGCGCCGAATACGAGAACATGCAGGCGCCGGTCGTCGGTGGCGTCCGCCTGCCGCACGGCAACGGTGAAACGATCCGGTTGGCCCGCGGCGCTTCGCTGAGCGACTTCGCCGAGAAGATCGACGCCAACCCGGCCGCGCTGGTGCAGGCACTGTTCAACCTCGGCGAGATGGTCACCGCGACGCAGTCCGTCGGCGACGACACCCTCGAACTGCTCGGCAGCGAGATGAACTACAAGGTTCAGGTCGTCTCCCCGGAGGACGAGGACCGCGAACTGCTCCAGTCGTTCGACCTCACCTACGGCGAGGACGAAGGCGGCGAGGAGGACCTCGAACAGCGTCCGCCGGTCGTCACCGTCATGGGTCACGTCGACCACGGCAAGACCCGACTGCTGGACACCATCCGTCAGGCCAACGTCCGCGAGGGCGAGGCCGGCGGCATCACCCAGCACATCGGCGCTTACCAGGTCGAGGTCGACCTCGACGGCAACGTCCGCCCGATCACGTTCATCGACACCCCGGGTCACGAGGCGTTCACCGCCATGCGTGCCCGCGGCGCGAAGGCCACCGACATCGCGATCCTGGTGGTCGCCGCCGACGACGGCGTGATGCCGCAGACGGTCGAGGCCATCAACCATGCGCAGGCGGCCGAGGTGCCGATCGTGGTGGCGGTCAACAAGATCGACAAGGAAGGCGCCGATCCGGCCAAGATCCGCGGCCAGCTCACCGAATACGGGCTGATTCCCGAGGACTACGGCGGCGACACGATGTTCGTCGACATCTCCGCCAAACAGGGCACCAACATCGACGCGCTGCTGGAAGCGGTCGTGCTGACCGCCGATGCGGCCCTGGACCTGCGGGCCAACCCGGACATGGAGGCCCAGGGTGTGGCGATCGAGGCGCACCTGGACCGCGGCCGCGGCCCGGTGGCCACGGTGCTGGTGCAGCGCGGCACGCTGCGGGTCGGCGACTCCATCGTGTCGGGCGACGCCTACGGTCGCGTCCGCCGCATGGTCGACGAGCACGGCGAGGATGTCGAGGAGGCGTTGCCGTCGCGGCCCGTGCAGGTCATCGGTTTCACGTCGGTGCCGGGTGCAGGTGACAACCTGCTCGTCGTCGACGAGGACCGCATCGCGCGTCAGATCGCCGACCGGCGCAGCGCCCGCAAGCGCAACGCCCTGGCCGCGCGCAGCCGCAAGCGGATCAGCCTCGAGGACCTGGATTCGGCGCTGAAGGAAACCAGCCAGCTGAACCTGATCCTCAAGGGCGACAACGCCGGTACGGTCGAGGCGCTCGAGGAGGCCCTGCTGGGCATCCAGATCGACGACGAAGTCGAACTGCGCGTCATCGACCGCGGCGTCGGTGGTGTCACCGAGACCAACGTCAACCTGGCGTCGGCCTCGGACGCGATCATCATCGGCTTCAACGTCCGCGCGGAGGGCAAGGCCACCGAGCTGGCCAACCGCGAGGGTGTCGAGATCCGCTACTACTCGATCATCTACCAGGCGATCGACGAGATCGAAGCGGCGCTCAAGGGCATGCTCAAGCCGATCTACGAGGAGCGCGAACTCGGCCGCGCCGAGATCCGCGCGATCTTCCGGTCGTCGAAGGTCGGCAACATCGCCGGCTGCCTCGTGCAGTCGGGGATCATGCGACGCAACGCCAAGGCCCGGCTACTGCGCGACAACGTCGTGGTGGCCGAGAACCTCACCGTGTCGTCGCTGCGCCGCGAGAAGGACGACGTCACCGAGGTCCGCGAGGGTTACGAATGCGGTCTGACGCTGACCTACTCCGACATCAAGGAAGGCGACGTCATCGAGACCTACGAGTTGGTCGAGAAGGAACGGGTGTAGATGGCTGACCCCGCACGGGCGAAGCGACTGGCCAAACGCATTTCCACCATCGTCGCCTCGGCGATCGAGTACGAGATCAAGGATCCGCGGCTGTCGGGTGTGACGATCACCGACGCCAAGGTCACCAACGATCTGCACGACGCGACGCTGTACTACACGGTGCTCGGCGCGTCGCTGTCCGAGGAGCCGGATTACGGCGGGGCAGCGGCGGCGCTCGAGAAGGCCAAAGGTGTGCTGCGGTCCAAGGTGGGCGCGAGCCTGGGTGTGCGTTTCACGCCCACGCTCGCGTTCGAGCGCGACACCGTTCCCGACGCCGCGGTCAAGATGGAGGAACTGCTGGCCCGCGCTCGCGCCGCAGATGAGGATTTGGCGAGAGTTCGGCAAGGTGCCAAGCACGCCGGCGATGCGGACCCGTACCGTGTCAGTGAGGTGGAGGGCGAGGCAGTAGCCGGGGGGCCCGACGACTCCGAGGACAGCGGTGACCGCGATCGACAAGACGACTGACGCCCTGGAAGTGGGCGATCGGGTTGACGCCCACGGCGCAGCCGAACGGTTGTCAGCGGCCGCCTCGGTCGGAGTGGTCTGCCACGTCTATCCCGACGCCGACACCATCGGCGCCGGTCTGGCGCTGGCGCTGGTGCTCGACCAGGTCGGCAAGAGCGTCGAGGTGAGTTTCGCGGCGCCCGAGAAGCTGCCCGAATCGCTGCAGTCGCTGCCCGGCGGGCATCTGCTCGTCCGCCCCGACGCGATGCGCCGCGACCCCGACCTGATCGTCACCGTCGACATCCCCAGCATCAACCGCCTCGGTGCGCTGCGCGGCGTCGTCGACGACGGTCGCGAGGTCCTGGTCATCGACCACCACGCCTCCAACCAGCTGTTCGGCACCGCCAACTACGTCGACGCCTCGGCGGACTCCACCACGATGTTGGTGGCCGACCTGCTCGACGCGTGGGACAAGCCGATCGACATCGGCGTCGCACACTGCCTGTACGCGGGCCTGACCACCGACACCGGTTCGTTCCGGTGGGCCAGCCCGCGCGCGCACCGGCTGGCGGCGCGCCTCGTCGATCTCGGCGTCGACAACGCCGGCATCAGCCGGACCCTGCTCGACACCCATCCCTACGCCTGGCTGCCGATGCTGTCTCGGGTGCTGTCCTCGGCGCAGCTGCTGAAAGATGCCGCCGGTGGCCGGGGCCTGGTGTACGCGGTGGTGTCACACGACGAGTGGGTCGACGCCCGACCTGAGGAAGTCGAAAGCATCGTCGACATCGTGCGGACCACCGACGAGGCCGAGGTGGCCGCGGTGTTCAAGGAGATCGAGCCGGGGCACTGGTCGGTGTCGATGCGGGCCAAGTCCTACGACCTGTCGCCTGTCGCGAGCGGGTTCGGCGGCGGCGGTCACCGCCTGGCCGCGGGATATTCGGCCACCGGGTCCGCCGAGGACGTGGTAGAGGCGTTGTACGCGGCCCTTGGCTGAGCCCGAGCTGGAGCCGCCGAACGCTCCGGTGACCGGCCGCCGGATCGCCGGGCTGGCAGTTCCGGCACTCGGAGTGCTGGCGGCCGAACCCATCTACCTGTTGTTCGATCTCGCGGTCGTGGGCCGGTTGGGCGCACTGGCACTGGCGGGTCTGGCGATCGGCGGGCTGATACTGACCACGCTGAGCTCGCAGATGACGTTTCTGGCGTACGGGACCACCGCCCGGTCGGCCCGCTTCTACGGCGCAGGCAATCGGGCGGCCGCCGTCGGGGAAGGCGTGCAGGCCACCTGGCTGGCGTTGGGGTTGGGTGCGGTCATCGTCGCCGCGGTGCAGGTGTTCGCGGTTCCGTTGGTGTCGGCGCTGGCGGGGTCGTCCGACGGGGGAGAGATCGCCGACGAAGCGCTGTCGTGGGTGCGCATCGCGATCATCGGCGTACCCGCGATCCTGGTGTCGGCGGCGGGCAACGGGTGGATGCGCGGGGTGCAGGACATCGTGCGGCCGCTCAAGTTCGTGGTGTTCGGGTTCGGGGTCTCAGCGGTGCTGTGCCCGCTGCTGGTCTACGGCTTGCTCGGTATGCCCCGGCTCGGGTTACCCGGCTCGGCCGTCGCGAACGCGGTGGGGCAGTGGGTGGCCGCCGCGTTGTTCTGTCGTGCACTGCTGATCGAACGGGTGCCGCTGCGGCTGCACCCCGGGGTGTTGCGCGCGCAGGTGGTGATGGGCCGCGACCTGGTGTTGCGCACGCTGGCGTTCCAAGCGTGTTTCGTGTCGGCGGGAGCTGTCGCGGCCCGGTTCGGCGCGGCCGCCGTCGCCGCGCACCAGGTCGTGTTGCAGCTGTGGAATTTCCTTGCGCTGGTGTTGGATTCGCTGGCGATCGCCGCGCAGTCGCTGGTCGGTGCGGCGCTGGGCGCGGGTCAGCTCACGCACGCCAAATCGGTGGCGTGGCGGGTGACGATCTTCTCGGCGTTGGCCTCGGCGGTGCTTGCCGTGGTGTTCGCGGCCGGTGCGTCGGTGTTTCCGAGCGTGTTCACCGACGACCGCTCGGTGCTCGACGCGATCGGGGTGCCGTGGTGGTTCATGGTGGCCCAATTGCCGGTCGCCGGAATCGTTTTCGCGCTCGACGGGGTCCTGTTGGGCGCCGGTGACGCGAAGTTCATGCGCAACGCGACGCTGGCCAGCGCGCTGGTGGGCTTCCTGCCGTTGATCTGGCTGTCGTTGGCGTTCGGCTGGGGGCTGCTGGGTATCTGGGCGGGGTTGTCGACGTTCATGGTGCTGCGGTTGCTGTTCGTCGGCTGGCGCGCGTTCTCTGGCCGTTGGCTGGTGCCGGGCACGGGTTGATCTGTAATCGGCGCGAGTGACCGCGTTTGCGCACGACACGCCACTGAAACTAGACCAAATGTGGACGCTCGCGGACCGCCAGCGGCCGCGCTATGCGCGGGTCCGGGCTACTGCGGCCCAACCGAACTCTGTCGTCTTGACCCGGACATCGCCGAATCCCGCTGCCGCCAACCGATCCGGCAGTGTCGCGGGGTCGACGGGGTTGTAAGTGTCGCCTTCGTGCGCGACGGCCAACTCGTCGCTGCCGAGGCTGTCGCTGGCCACCAGCGCGGCCCCGGGCCGCAGCACCCGGGCGACCTCGGCGAAGAGCCGGTCCTGAAGTTCGGCGGTGGGGACGTGATGCAG
This sequence comes from Mycobacterium sp. 852014-52144_SCH5372336, assembly GCF_001665615.1. Classification (NCBI taxonomy): domain Bacteria; kingdom Bacillati; phylum Actinomycetota; class Actinomycetes; order Mycobacteriales; family Mycobacteriaceae; genus Mycobacterium; species Mycobacterium sp. 852014-52144_SCH5372336. The sequence continues at coordinate 260,157 of NZ_LZSW01000047.1, read as the reverse complement.
CATCGTGAAACACGCCGCGCCGGAGAAGCGGTCGTCGTCATAGGTCAGTGCGGTCGCGTCGCCGCGCACGATCTCGACGGTCGGAACTTCGGCGAAGCGAGCCGTCAGCATCGCCGCGAGTTCGTCGTCGATCTCGACTGACGTCAGCCGGCCCACCGACTCGCTCAGCACGTCGGTGGTGGCGCCGTAGCCTGGGCCGACCTCGAGCACGTCGTCGCCGAGGTCGACCTCACCCAACGCCCACGGAAGAATCACCTCGCGGATCAGCTGTCGCCATTCCTCGCTGCCGCAGTACTCATGCGCTTCGTTCACGCTCGCAGCGTACGAGCGACCGCTAACTGCTGTAAATCCGCGGCGTGTCGTGATCAGACGCGGTCGCTCGCGCAAGGTGGCGCGCTCGCGCTAGGTGGCGCGCTGGCGGCTCGGACAAGCTGGGAATCAGCGGACCTGGGAGCGGCCCCGCTGCAGGACGGCGTCGCGGTTGGCGGCGATGTCGTCACCGCTGGTCGTGCGCATCCACTCGCGCGCCGACGCCGCCTCGATCCACAACCCCTCGTTGGTCTGCGCCTCGTCGATGCGGTGATACGACGCCAGCAACGCGCGTACGGCCTGCTGGTTGTTGCCGACGATCGACGCCGCGACCTGCCGGGCGGTCGACATGAGCTCTGCGTGCGGCACCACCTGAGTGACCAACCCCGTCCGCAGGGCCTCCTCGGCCGACAGGTAGTCGCCGGTCAGGCTCATCCGGCGGGCCATCCCGACGCCGACCTTCTGCGGCAACCGCACCGACAGCCCCCACGTCGGCAACAGCCCCACCCGGGCGTGCGTATCGGCGAAGCGCGCCTGTTCGGACGCGATCAGCACATCGCAGTACAGGGCGATCTCGAGGCCACCGGTGACGGCCGCGCCGTTGATCGCGCCGATCACCGGCTTGGTCATCGGCGGCCACTTCGGCGAGATGTCGGGCAGTTCGGTGGTGTCGCCCAGCTCCTTGAGGTCCAGACCCGCGCAGAACACCGGATCGGCGCCGGTGACGATCACGACGTCGACGTCGTCATCGGCCTGAGCCTCACCGAGGGCCCGGTAGAACCGCCTGCGCAGCTCGGACGACAGCGCGTTGCGCGCCTGCGGCCGGTTGAGGGTCAGGGTGCGCACCCGATCGCGGGTGTCGATGAGCAGGATGTCGTCAGTCACCCGACGAACCTATCGTGGAGCCATGTGCCGAAACATCACCGAGCTACGCGGACTCGAACCGGCGGCGACCGACGAGGAGATCGAGGCCGCCGCGCGGCAGTACATTCGCAAGGTCAGCGGAATCACCCGGCCGACCGCGGCCAACGCCGACGCCTTTGAGGCCGCCGTCGCGGAGGTCACCGCCACCACCCACCGGCTGCTGGAGTCTCTGCCGGCCCGGCGCCAGCCGCCGAAGACGGTGCCGCCGTTGCGCCGGCCCGAGGTTCGGGCCCGCATGAACAGCAAAGCTGCGGCCGCGACGTAGCACGATGACGACGACGCTGACCCGGCCCGCGCTCAAGGAGTGGAGTGCTGCGATCCACGCGCTGCTGGACGGCAGGCAGACCGTTCTGCTGCGCAAGGGCGGTATTCACGAGAAGCGGTTCGCGGTCGCCGCGTCGCACTTTCTGCTGTTTCCGACGGTCGCGCACGGCCACGCCGAGCGGGTGCGCCCCGAGCACCGCGATCTGCTCGATGTGGCGACCGCCGACAGCACAGAGGACGCGGTGGTGGTCCGCGCCGGCGCCCGCATCGTCGCCGCAGTGGAGGTGAACCGCCCCGAAGCCCTCGAAGAGATTGCGCCCCTGCATATTTGGACCGACGCATCGGTGCGCGCCGACCGGCTCGATTTTCGGCCCAAGCATCGGCTCACCGCGCTCGTCGTCCAGGCCTGCCCGCTCTTGGCCCCGCTGCGACTCGAACGCACACCCGAGTACGCCGGCTGCATCAGCTGGGTGCAGCTGCCGATCGACCCCGAGTGGGCGGCCCCAGTGCACGACGACGCCGCGCTGCACGAGATCGCCGAGCGGGTACGCCGTTCGGTGGGCTGACCCGCGCCTCAGCCGGCGGGCGGCTGCGGCGCGGCTGGCAGCACCAGCCGCGACGCGCCATCGCCGAGATGCACGGTGTGGGTGGCCGGCGCGAGGCTCTTACCCGTCCCGAGCGGTTCGCCGGTACCGAGGTTGCGGGCAAACCTGGGGTGTGACCCGCCCGCCACGAGCACCCGGATCCGTGAACCCGCACGGAAGCGATGCGCGATCGGGTCGAGTTCGATGCGTACCGGTCCGGAATCCGGTGCGGCGCTCACGTAGCCGTCGCTCACGTTGTGTGAGCGTCCCTTGGCGTCGACCTCGCTCAGGCGCACGAACACATCGTTGTACGGGTTGTCGCACGAATGCGAGAGCTCCACGGCCGGCACCCCCACCACGTACTTGTCGGCGGGCAGGCGGTCGCCGGTGAAGCTCAACACGTCGGCACGCTGCGCCAGGCGGGTGTCCTTGCGATATCCGCCCTCCGGCGACAGCAGCCGGCCGCCCACCGTCGGCGTCGGATTCGCCGGGTTGTAGGTGAACGTCGACGGAGCCGCGGTCTCCGGCGGGACGGCATCGCCGAGGCGACCGCCCGGCTGCAGGTAGCGCACCACTTCGGGCATGGCCGGCGGCCACTCGGGCAGGTCGATCCAGCCGCTCCCGTTGACGAAGATCCGCACCGGCTGGCGCCGCTTGCTCTCCGCGCCGGTGAGGTGGGCGCCCAACCAGTCCAGCGTCTCGCGGATGGCGGTCGGCGCGGCCTTGGTCATCAGCTGGGTGTGGATCCACGGGCCGACGGTCAGTCCGACCTCGACTCCGCGCTCACGCAACCGCCGATACTGGGCCATCGTCTGCTCCAGGAACAGGTCCTGCCAGCCGGTGATCAGCAGCACCGGCACGTCGGCGGTGTCCAAGGCCTGACGCAGGTTCAGCGCGGTCCAGAAGGGATCGTCGGCATCGGGATGATCGAGCCAGGACTCCCACCACGGCGCACCCTCGCCCAGCAGCGCGCGGCCCGCCTCGCCGGCGGGCAGCCTGCTCACCGCACGGGCCAGCCGGCGCCGCGACCGCAACTGTCGCACCAGCGCCCGCGCCCGGTTCGGATCCTCCTGATGGGCCACCAGGTGGCTCCAGCCGAGGAAGTCGCTCAGCGCGAACGAACCGGGACCCCACCGCGGCCCGCTGACGTCGTGCGGACCGACGGTGATCACCGCGGCCCTCATCTCCGGTGGCGGGTCGGTGAGCAGCGCCCACTGGGTGAAACCGAGATACGACAGCCCGATCGTGGCGAACGAGCCGGTGAACCACTCCTGGTTGCGCAGCCACTCGACGGTGTCGGCGCCGTCGGCGATCTCGTTGACCATCGGGTCGAAGTCGCCGCCAGAGCCGTAGGTTCCGCGCACGCTCTGCAGGACGACGTGATAGCCGCGTGCGGCGTAGACGCGTCCGTAGATGGCGGCGAAGGGGAAGTCGCGGCCATAGGGGCAGCGGACCAGCAGCGTGCCGGCCGGGTCCAATGTGCTGGGCGCATAGTGGTCGGCGCGCAGCTCGACACCGTCGCGCATCGGTACACGGACCTTGTGGACCGTGAAGTCGGTGGTGTGCGGCGGCAGCCGCAGCAGGCGTGACACGGTGCGTCCGGTGAGCTGCTTGACCTTCGAACGGGATGCCGGCGGTGCGGCGACGGAGGATGCGGTCACGTCACGAGGCTACGCAGACTCGATGCCGCCGCGTTCGATCGCCTGTGTCACCTGGGCCATCAACCATTCGATCGCACCGGTGGCCGCGTCGCCGTCCAGGCCCCACACCGCGACCAGGCGCTCGTAGGTGGGCGGGCTCCACAGCACGTCGAGCAGGCCCGCGATCGCGCGCCGCTGTTCGTCGGGGAGCTGCGGTGAGGCCTCGTTCACTGCGCGCAACAGTGCATCGCGGCGGCGGACGTCGGAGCTGACGAACGCGGAATCAACCGGCGACGGTGTGCTGTGTTTGACCGAGAAGCGTTGCAGCGACGCGAAAACCCGCCCCGTCACCTCACTCAGGTTCGCCAGCGTGACGTCCTCATAGGACACCCCGGCTTCGTTCTCAAGCCGTTGCATCACCGCGTCGTGCAGATGGCGTTCGGTCGGGAAATACCGGTACGCCGTCCGCTCGCCGACCCCGGCCCGCGCGGCGACGGCCTTGAACGTCAGCTCGCGCCAGTCCCACGTCTCGAACTCATGCACCAGCGCACTGCCCGCGGCGACGATGCGCTCGCGGGTGTGTGCTGCCTTGCGCCTGCGGACGCTGTTGTCGTACGAGCGCGTTGACGAGCCGGCCATAGTAGTGGCAGTGTACTGTCACCAATTCGGTGGGAGGTGCAGTGTGGCATCCGTCGAGGATTTGATGGCCGCGGCCGTCGAGCGCACCGGACTCGAGGACTTCGGCGAGGACTCGTTCCGCGAGGGCCTCGAGATCCTCGTCCGTGCGCTGAGCGAAGAAGCCCGGCTCAACGCGCGCGGCGCGGACTTCGTCTACAACCGCATCGGGCTGCACCTGTCGCAGCGGCTCCAGGTAGAGGATTGGTACCGCCGCCACCCCGACATCGACGACGAGCAGATCGCCGCGCCGCTGTTCGGGTTGGGCCTGCCGCGGACGGGGTCGACCGCGCTGTCCTTCCTGCTCGCGCAGGATCCCGACGTTCGTTACGTGCGCAGCTGGGAGTCCGCGCAGCCGTGCCCGCCACCGTCGACCGTGCGCGGCGACGACCCGCGCATCCCGCCGGATCAGCGGCCCGTCCTCGTGGGCACCCGCCACCACGTGCCCACCGACATCCGCGGACCGATGGAATGCCTGGACCTGATGGCGCTCGACTTCAAGTCCCAGATCTTCCAGGCCTACGCACAGATTCCGACCTACTCGCAATGGCTCTGCGACCGAGCCGATTTCACGTCGACGTACCGCTATGAACGACGGGTCCTCAGATTGCTGCAGTGGGGGGAACCGACGCGCCCATGGCGGCTCAAGTCGCCGGCACATGTGCTTTCGCTGGACTACCTCGACCGCGTGTTCCCCGATGCCCGCTTCGTCATGACGCACCGCGATCCGACCGACGTGCTGCTGTCGGTCGTCGACGTCTACGCCGACATCGTCGGCGGCTTCACCGATCACCTCGACCGGCGCTATCTCGGTGAACTGAACGTCACCCAGTGGTCGACGGGGATCACGCGGGCGATGGCGTTCCGCGCTAAGGCTGCAGAGCGGTTCTACGACATCGACTTTCGGGTCATGCAGAACGATCCGATCGGCGAAATCAAGCGGTTGTACAGCTGGCTCGGCGAGACGGTGACCGAACGGTTCGAGGCCGGTATGCGGGCGTGGTGGACCGAGAACGCCGAGAAGCGCGAGCCGCACCCCAAGGCGGACCCGGTGGCATTCGGATTGGACGACAACGTAATTCGGCCGTTGTTCGCGGCCTACGTGGACGCCTACGCCGGCGGCTCTGGGCGTTACGACCGGCAGGAGGAAAGCACCCCATGACCGTCGACATAACGGGCGGCATCGACCCGGCCCGCGAGCACATGTTCGCCGAGCGGCCGCAGGACCCCGAGATGCGGGATTCGGTGAGCTTCTGGGTGTTCGACGACCGCGGCGAGGTCGGCCTGCCCAGGATCGGCATCGAGGCGGTCGCGTCCAACTGGGACGCTCACGCACTGCAGGTCAACCTGGCGTTCGCCGACGGACGCGTCTACCGCTTGCGCGCGGACGGGCAGAGCGCGCCGGTCGAGGGCCGCAACGGCGAGCCGACAGTGCTCGGAGCGGGGCCGCTGGCGTTCGAGTGCGTGGCGCCGTTCGACACGTGGACGGTGACGTTCGACGGTCAGGCCGTCCAGACGTCCTCGGAGGCGCTCACCACCGGCGACAAGAGCGGCCCGCTTGTCGACGTGCGATTCGAGGTCGAGGCGAGAATGGCGGTGCCACCGTGGATTCAGGGGGCGATGGGCGATGATGCCGCCGACCAACTGAAGACGACGGTGGTCGGGGAGTTGATGGGCGGCGCCCGTTACGAACAGTTGTTCCGCGCCGACGGGATCGTGGAGGTGGCCGGACGCCGGCACCCGTTGTCGGGAAGCGGGCTGCGCATCCGTCGCCAAGGCGTGCGCCGACTGGAGGGGTTCTGGGGGCACTGCTGGCAGTCCGCGCTGTTCGGAAGCGGACGGGCGTTCGGCTACATCGCCTACCCGCCGCGGCCCGACGGGCAGCCGAACTACAACGAGGGTTACCTGTACCTCGGAGACCCGGCCGGCCTGATCCCCGCCCGCGTCGTCGAGGCCCCGTGGCTGCGCCGGCTGCGGCCGGGCGGCGAGGATGTGTCACTGGTGCTCGAAACGGCCCGCGGAACCGTGCACATCGAGGGGGAGACGGTGCTGTCCACCCACGACATCACCGATCCCGCCGACCTTCCCGCCGAACAACTGGAGAAGATGGCCAATTGGACGTTCCCGGCCCTGCAGCAGGCCGGTGTGCGCTACCGCTGGGACGGCGAGGAGACGATCGGGATGTTGGAGCGGTCCAGCCCGATGGACCGCATCGAACACGACAGCTGAACGGGCGGGCCGATCAGAAGACTCAGAACACGTAATGCGGAATCAGCTCGTGCGCGCGCTGCAGGTTGGTCTGCATGCAGTCGGGGTCGGGCTCGGAGTAGATCGGCGAGTAGAACAGCGACTGCTGCAGCACGCCGTAGCTGGTGTCGAAGGCGATCATGCAGGTGATCCACCAGCGGTTGTTCCAGTCCGTCGGTTTCATGACCCAGTACTGCGCCGCGCGGTGTCCGTCGATGTCGAGTTGGACCGCATCGGCGGGCAACGTCTGCTCGTAGCTGCGCCAGACGATGGCCTCCACGGCCATTTGATAGTTGCCCGCGTCGTACCTGCACCGCAGCTGATCCTCCGGTGTCGGCGGGGTGAACGCCAGACCGATCGCCTGCACCGCCTCGAGCGGAATCTGCTTGCACGGGTTGAACGGCGACGGGTCGGTGGTCTCGATGACGGGCCACTTGATCGACGTCGTGACATTCGTCATCGGAATGTCGACGGCGTCCACCCGCGGGGCGCCCGCCGGGTTGGCCTGCCACACCACCATCACCGCAGCGATCAGTGCGCACAGTGCCGAGACCAAGCGCAGCTTGGCGAGCATGTCACCCCTTTGTTCGTCGGTCCGACCCTGCGGGGAGTCTAGCGGGCCGCTGCCAGCACCCGAAGAGGAAACAAGAACCTGTTCTAGTTGCCGGACGAGTCACGCACTTCCGGTTAAGTACCCTGGTCAGTTGTGACACGCGACGGCCGACGACCCACCCTCTGGGCGATCAGCGACTTGCACACGGGTCACACAGGCAACAAACCCGTGACCGAGTCGCTGCATCCGGCCTCGCCCGACGACTGGCTCATCGTCGCCGGCGACGTCGCCGAACGCACCGACGAGATCCGCTGGGCCCTGGACCTGTTGCGCAAACGGTTCGCCAAGGTGATCTGGATTCCGGGCAACCACGAGCTGTGGACCACCAACCGCGACCCGATGCAGATCTTCGGCAAGGCCCGCTACGACTACCTGGTCAACATGTGCGACGAGATGGGCATCATCACCCCCGAGCACCCCTTCCCGGTGTGGACCGAGGAGGGCGGTCCGGCCACGATCGTGCCGATGTTCCTGCTATACGACTACACCTTCCTGCCCGAAGGCGCCGCCACCAAGGCCGAGGGACTGGCCATTGCGCGCGAGCGCAACGTCGTCGGCACCGACGAGTTCCTGCTGTCGGCCGAGCCCTACGCCACCCGCGACGCGTGGTGCCGCGACCGGGTGTCCTACACCCGCAAGCGACTCGAAGACCTCGACTGGATGACGCCGACGGTGCTCGTCAACCACTTCCCAATGGTTCGCGAACCCTGCGACGCGATGTTCTACCCCGAGTTCTCGCTGTGGTGCGGCACCACCGCCACCGCCGACTGGCACACCCGCTACAACGCAGTGTGCTCGGTCTACGGGCACCTGCACATTCCGCGCACGACGTGGTATGACGGTGTGCGGTTCGAGGAGGTGTCCGTCGGATATCCGCGAGAGTGGCGCCGCCGCAAGCCATATCGTTGGATGCGCCAGATCCTGCCTGACCCGCAGTATCCGCCCGGGTACCTCAACGAGTTCGGCGGCCACTTCCAGATCACCCAGGAGATGCGGGAGAACGCGCAGAAGGTGCAGCAGCGGATCCGCGACAGGCAGGTTTCGCGATGACGGTCGCCGCGTCGCTGCTGTCCGGTGTGCTGCCGGCAACGACGCCGGGCTTGGCAGCCGCCGAGGTCTACCGGGACCCGCCGGGCCTGGCGCCGCTGCCCGAGGAGGAGCCTCTGGTCGCGCGGTCGGTCGCCAAGCGGCGCAACGAGTTCGTCACGGTGCGGTATTGCGCGCGACAGGCACTCTCCGAGATCGGTGTCGGACCGGTCCCGATTCTGAAGGGGGAGAAGGGTGAACCCCGGTGGCCCGACGGCATCGTCGGCTCGCTGACGCACTGTGAGGGCTATCGCGGGGCTGTGGTCGGCCGGCAGGCCGAGGTGCGGTCGGTGGGCATCGACGCAGAACCGCACGGTGTGCTGCCCGACGGTGTGCTCGACGCGATCAGCCTGCCCGCCGAGCGAATCGAACTGAAACAGCTGCCGGGCGAACTGCACTGGGACCGAATCCTGTTCTGCGCCAAAGAAGCGACCTACAAGGCGTGGTTCCCGGTGACCCGCCGGTGGCTGGGCTTCGAGGACGCGCACATCGTCTTCGACGTCGACGACAGCGGCACCTCCGGCAGTTTCGTCTCGCGAATCCTGATCGACCCGGCGGCGATGCACGGCACCCCGCTGGAAACCCTGGCCGGCCAGTGGTCGGTCCGCGACGGTCTGGCGCTGACCGCGATCGTGCTATGACACAGGCGGGTCTGGTCATCGTCGACAAACCCGTGGGCATGACGAGCCATGACGTCGTCGGCCGCTGCCGTCGCTTCTTCGGCACCCGCAAGGTCGGCCACGCCGGGACCCTTGACCCGATGGCCACCGGCGTTCTCGTCGTCGGGATCGAGCGCGCCACCAAGATACTTGGACTGCTGACGGCGACGGACAAGGCGTACTCCGCGACCATCCGGCTCGGGCAAACCACCTCGACCGACGACGCCGAAGGCGCGATGCTGCAGCAGGTTTCGGCCGACGCCGTTACCGACGAGTGCATCGAGCGCGCGGTCGCGGACCTTCGCGGCGAGATCGACCAGGTCCCGTCGGCGGTGAGCGCGATCAAAATCGGCGGACAGCGCGCCTACAAACTCGCGCGCGAAGGGCAGGCCGTCGAGTTGGCACCACGCCGGGTGCGTATCGAGCGGTTCACGGTGCTAGACGTCCGCCGCGAACCCGGCGTCGTCGACCTCGACGTCGAGGTGGAGTGCTCCAGCGGCACCTACATTCGTGCACTGGCCCGCGACGTCGGCGCCGCGCTGGGAGTCGGTGGACATCTCACCGCGTTGCGTCGCACCAGAGTCGGCGGTTTCGGGTTGAGCGACGCGCGCACGCTCGACGAGCTCGCCGAAACCCCACGACTGTCGTACAGCCTCGACACCGCATGTCTTTTGGCCTTCCCGCGGCGGGACCTGACCGCGAACGAGGCCGAGGACGTGCGGCACGGCCGGCCGCTCAAACCGGGGGGCCTCAAAGGGATTTACGCCGCAACGGCTCAGGACGGCCAGGTCATCGCGCTGCTGGAAGACCGGTCGGATCGTACGAAGTCGGTCGTCGTGCTGCGTCCGGCGACCTTGTAGCCCGGCGCATCCGGGCGCATACTGACGCCGTCCTAGAGATAGGAGCCGAAAATGGCGTCTCCGTACAAGGCACTTCAGATCGCATTGGGCGTGTTCGGCGTGGTCGCCCTCTGCCTGTATCCGCTTGCCGCGGTGTGGCCGTCAGGTTGGGCGTGGCATCCGGGACCGCCGCATCACTCCGACTACTTCATGATGATCGTCGGGCTGTATGCGACCCTCGGGGTCTTTCTGGTGTGGGCGGCGCGTAATCCGCGCGCTCATCTGAGCCTGATCTGGTTCGCGGTGTGGTCCAGCGTCGTGCACGCCGTCATCATGGCGGTGCAGTCGGTGCGCGGTGAGCACCAGACCGGGCATCTGGTGGGCGATGTGCCCGCACTGCTGTTGGTCGCGATCGTGCTGGCGGTGCTCGTGCGGGCTTCCGGCCTCACGATGTCCGAGGAACAGCCGGCCGCCGTCGAACGAAGCTGAGGGGACACCCCGCGAATGTGGAGCCCTGGCGAAAATCCGGTGGCCGGTTATCGCAACCGACCATTCGGGAAGGCGCCCGCCTTGCAGCGAAAAATTCGCTGGCAGCGAATAACTCGCTCTGGGCGGGCACTCGTCGCAGTGGTCGGCAGCCCGCCGTAACCGCCATCGCGCTAGCTCGCGACCACCCAGATCGCTTCTGCGGCAGGGCTTCCCAGCTCGACGGTGGTGTCGTCGCCGTCTGTCGACTCGATGGCCACCGAGATCATGCCGGCGAAGTCGCGCCGGGCCACCACGCGAAGGCGCGAGTCCAGGCTGATGCCGACACTGTCGAAGTACCGCAGCATCTCCGGATCGGCGTCCGAGATGCGCGCTATCGTGCCGCGGTCGCCGTCGTTGCAGGCGGACAACTGGCGCGCGTCCGGGGCGGGCACGCGTCCGTCGGCGGCCGGAATCGGATCGCCGTGTGGATCGCGCGTCGGGTGCCCGAGCTTGGCGTCGATGCGGTCGAGCATCCGGTCCGACACCGCGTGCTCGAGGACCTCGGCTTCGTCGTGCACCTCGTCCCAGCTGTAGCCCAGCTCGCGCACGAGGAACGTCTCCATCAGCCGGTGCCTGCGCACCATCGCCAGGGCGGCGGCCCGGCCGGCCTCGGTCAGCGTCACCGCGCCGTACTTCTCGTGGTCGACCAGGCCCTGGTCGGCGAGCTTGCGGATCGACTCCGAGGCGGTGCTGGCCGACACGCCGAGACGCTCGGCCAGCAACTTGGTGCTCACCTTCTCCTGCGACCACTCCTGGACGGTCCAGATGACTTTCAGGTAGTCCTGGGCAACCGTCGTCAGGTCACGCGCATCGCCGGCAGGATTCACAATGACAAAGTTTAGGCAATACTCACCTCATCTGGGGGATCCGGCGACGCGGAGGGCCCCTGTCGCGCCGTAGGCTTGCCCTCGTGCAGCGCTGGCGGGGACAAGACGAGATCCCGACGGACTGGGGCCGATGTGTGGTCACCATCGGGGTTTTCGACGGTGTGCATCGCGGACACCAGGAGCTGATCAACCACGCTGTCAAGGCCGGCCGGTCCCGCGGCGTGCCCACGGTGCTGATGACCTTCGACCCGCACCCGATGGAGGTTGTCTTCCCGGGCAGTCATCCCGCCCAGCTGACCACGCTGACCCGGCGCGCCGAACTGGTCGAGGAACTCGGCGTCGACGTCTTCCTGGTCATGCCGTTCACCGCCGACTTCATGAAGCTGACCCCGGACCGCTACATCCACGAACTCCTGGTCGAACGCCTGCACGTGGTCGAGGTCGTTGTGGGGGAGAACTTCACGTTCGGCAAGAAGGCGGCGGGCAACGTCGAGTTGCTGCGCCAGGCCGGCGAGCGGTTCGGCTTCGCCGTGGAGAGTATGACCCTGGTCTCCGAGGTGGCCGACACCGACCGGGCCGTCACGTTCTCCTCGACCTACATCCGGTCCTGCGTCGACGCGGGCGACGTCGTCGCCGCGGCCGAGGCGTTGGGGCGCCCGCACCGCGTCGAGGGGGTCGTGGTGCGCGGCGACGGACGGGGCAAGGTGCTGGGCTTTCCGACCGCCAACGTGGCGCCGCCCATGTACTCGGCGATTCCCGCCGACGGCGTCTACGCGGCGTGGTTCACCGTGCTCGGCCACGGTCCGGTCGCGGGCAGCGTCATCCCCGGCGAGCGGTACCAGGCCGCGGTCTCGGTGGGGACCAATCCGACGTTCTCCGGACGCACCCGCACCGTCGAGGCATTCGTGCTCGACACCACCGCCGACCTGTACGGTCAGCACGTCGCCGTCGATTTCGTGGCCCGGTTGCGCGGCCAGGAGAAGTTCGCCAACGTCGACGACCTGGTCGAGCAGATGGGCCGCGACACCGAACACGCCCGCACAGTCCTGGCTCGGTGACACCGGCACCGGTGAGCTGCGATTTCGCCGCTCACCTCGGCCGCTGCTAGACTGCCTGCCGACCGGGCGTGCGCTGCAGTTCGCGGCGGCCGCGCCTTCCCGGGGCCCACCCCTCCCTTCCCGCGGACTGAAAAAGATGGAGTTGTTTCGTGGCGCTTACCGCCGAAGAGAAAAAGTCGATCCTGAGCGACTACGGCCTGCATGACACCGATACCGGCTCGCCGGAGGCTCAGGTCGCGCTGCTGACCAAGCGAATCATCGACCTCACCGAGCACCTGAAGGTGCACAAGCACGATCACCACTCTCGGCGTGGTCTGCTGCTGCTCGTCGGCCGCAGGCGCCGGCTACTCAAGTACGTGGCCCAGGTCGACGTCCAGCGGTACCGCACGCTGATCGAACGACTCGGCCTGCGTCGCTGACCTTGTACCGGCGCCCGAACGCGCGACGGGATTCGGCCGGGTACTCCTCGCAGAGTACGATGGCCTCGTTCGACTGCCATTGAGGCGCGAACGACCTGGGTGCGGTTTTCGCAGCTCCGCGAGCACCGTTCCCGCGTGTCATAACCAGGACCTGCTCGATCGCGCGGTCTTCGGTAGTGGCTGCCGGAAGAACTGCCGGCAGCTTCGATCGATGGCCGTAGCCGCATCGAGGCCGGTGGTTCAAGCGCTGTGACGACGCGAAAACAGCTAAACAGTGGAGACACTGAACCAGAGAGGCCATACGGACACCTATGTCTGTAGTTGAAATTGAAGACGGCGTGTACGAAGCGACCGCCGTGATCGACAACGGGAGCTTCGGCACCCGCACCATCCGTTTCGAGACCGGCCGGCTGGCCCAGCAGGCCGCCGGCGCCGTCGTCGCCTACCTCGACGACGAGACGATGTTGCTCTCGGCGACGTCGGCCAGCAAGACCCCTAAAGACCATTTCGACTTCTTCCCGTTGACCATCGACGTCGAAGAGCGCATGTATGCCGCGGGTCGCATCCCCGGTTCGTTCTTCCGCCGCGAGGGCCGCCCATCGACCGACGCGATCCTGACCTGCCGGCTGATCGACCGCCCGCTGCGGCCGACGTTCGTCGCCGGCCTGCGCAACGAGATCCAGGTCGTGGTCACCGTGATGAGTCTGGATCCCAAGGATTTGTACGACGTGGTCGCGATCAACGCCGCGTCAGCGTCCACGCAGATCGCGGGCCTGCCGTTCTCCGGGCCGGTCGGCGGCGTGCGTGTCGCGCTGATCGACGGGACCTGGGTCGCCTTCCCGACCGTCGAGCAGCTCGAGCGGGCGGTGTTCGACATGGTCGTCGCCGGTCGTGCCATCGAGGGCGGCGACGTGGCGATCATGATGGTCGAGGCCGAGGCCACCGACAACGTCGTCGAGTTGATCGCCGGCGGTGCGCAGGCGCCCACCGAGAGCGTCGTGGCCGAGGGCCTGGAGGCCGCCAAACCGTTCATCGCGAGCCTGTGCGCAGCCCAGCAGGAGCTGGCGCAGCGCGCCGCCAAGCCGACCGCCGACTACCCGGTGTTCCCCGAGTACGGCGAAGACGTCTACTACGCTGTCGCCTCGGTGGCCACCGACGCGTTGTCGGAGGCGTTGACCATCGCCGGTAAGGCCGAGCGCAACGGCCGCACCGACGAGATCAAGGCCGAGGTGCTCGAACGGCTGGCCGAGCAGTACGCGGGCCGCGAGAAGGAGGTCGGCGCCGCGTTCCGCTCGCTGACCAAAAAGCTTGTGCGCCAACGCATCCTGACTGACCACTTCCGCATCGACGGGCGCGGCATCACCGACATCCGCGCGCTGAGCGCCGAGGTCGCCGTCGTCCCGCGGGCGCACGGCAGCGCGCTGTTCGAGCGCGGCGAGACCCAGATCCTGGGCGTCACCACGCTGGACATGATGAAGCTGGCCCAACAGATCGACTCGCTGGGGCCCGAAACCTCCAAGCGCTACATGCACCACTACAACTTCCCGCCCTACTCGACCGGTGAGACCGGCCGTGTCGGTTCGCCGAAGCGCCGCGAGATTGGCCACGGTGCGCTGGCGGAGCGGGCGCTGGTGCCCGTGCTGCCCAGCGTCGAGGAGTTCCCGTACGCGATCCGCCAGGTGTCGGAGGCGTTGAGCTCCAACGGTTCGACGTCGATGGGCTCGGTGTGCGCATCGACGCTCGCGCTGCTCAACGCCGGTGTGCCGCTCAAGGCTCCGGTCGCGGGCATCGCGATGGGCCTGGTGTCCGACGACATCGAGGTTGATGGCAAGACCGAGCGCCGGTTCGTCGCGCTCACCGACATCCTCGGTGCCGAGGATGCGTTCGGCGACATGGACTTCAAGGTCGCGGGCACCAAGGAGTTCGTCACCGCGCTGCAGTTGGACACGAAGCTCGACGGCATTCCGTCGCAGGTGCTGGCCGGTGCGCTGTCGCAGGCCAAGGACGCCCGGCTGACGATCCTCGAGGTGATGGCCGAGGCCATCGACGGGCCCGACGAGATGAGCCCGTACGCCCCGCGGATCACCACCATCAAGGTGCCCGTCGACAAGATCGGCGAGGTGATCGGGCCCAAAGGCAAGATCATCAACCAGATCACCGAAGAGACCGGCGCGTCGATCTCCATCGAGGACGACGGCACGGTGTTCGTCGGCGCGACCGACGGACCCTCGGCGCAGGCGGCGATCGACAAGATCAACGCGATCGCCAATCCGCAGCTGCCCAAGGTCGGCGAGCGGTTCCTCGGAACCGTCGTCAAGACAACGGATTTCGGCGCCTTCGTGTCGCTGCTTCCGGGTCGCGACGGGCTTGTCCACATCTCGAAGCTGGGACGTGGCAAGCGGATCGCCAAGGTCGAGGACGTTGTCAAGGTCGGCGACAAGTTGCGTGTGGAGATCGCCGACATCGACAACCGCGGGAAGATCTCGCTGATCCTGGTCGACGAACAGGAAGATGGAGCCGCGTCCAATTCCGACGCCGCGCCGGCAGATGCCGCAGCGGCCAGCAGTTAGGGCGTTGCGCCACACCGAACGTGGCGACAGATCAGCGGAGGCAGTGCGTCGCACGGTGTTACCCGGTGGCCTGCGTGTGGTCACCGAGTACCTCCCGTCGGTGCATTCGGCGTCGGTCGGGCTATGGGTCAACGTCGGTTCGCGCGACGAGGGCCCGAGTGTCGCGGGCGCGGCCCACTTCCTCGAGCACTTGCTGTTCAAGTCGACGCCGACCCGGTCGGCGGTGAGCATCGCGCAGGCCGTCGACGCGGTCGGCGGTGAGCTGAACGCCTTCACCGCCCGCGAGCACACCTGCTACTACGCGCACGTGCTCGACTCCGATCTGGAGTTGGCCGTCGACCTCGTCGCCGACGTCGTCTTGCGCGGACAGTGCGCGGCCGAGGACGTCGAGGTCGAACGCGACGTGGTGCTCGAGGAGATCGCGATGCGCGACGACGATCCCGAGGACACCCTCGGCGACGAGTTCCTCGCCGCGATGTTCGGCTCGCATCCGGTTGGACGCCCGGTGATCGGCAGCGTGGACTCGATCTCCTCGATGACACGCGCCCAACTGCACTCCTTCCACGTCCGCCGCTACACCCCCGAGCGGATGGTGCTCGCGGTGGCGGGCAACGTCGATCACGACGACGTGGTGTCGCTGGCGCGCGAGTACTTCGGCGCGCGTCTGATGCGTGGCCGCACACCGGTGCCGCCCCGCAAGGGCGCCGGCCGGGTGGGTGGACGCCCGAGCCTGGAACTGGTCAACCGGGACTCCGAACAGACGCACCTTTCGCTCGGTGTGCGCACCCCGGGACGGCACTGGGAGCACCGCTGGGCGCTGTCGGTGCTGAACACCGCGCTCGGCGGGGGCCTGAGTTCGCGGCTGTTCCAGGAGATTCGGGAGGCCCGCGGGTTGGCGTACTCGGTGTACTCGACGATCGACACCTTCTCCGACAGCGGCGCGCTGTCGGTGTACGCGGGTTGCCTGCCGGACCGCTTCGACGAGGTTGCCCGTGTGACCACCGATGTGCTCGAGGCTGTCGCAAGCGACGGGATCACCGAAGACGAGTGCCGGATCGCGAAGGGTTCACTGCGCGGCGGACTGGTGCTCGGCCTGGAGGATTCGGGCTCGCGAATGAACCGCATCGGCCGCAGCGAACTGCATTTCGGTGAACACCGCACCATCGACGAGACGTTGGCGAAGATCGACGCGGTCACGCTCGACGAGGTCAACGCCGTCGCGCGCCGGCTTCTGCGGCGGCCCTACGGTGGCGCCGTGTTGGGTCCGCTTCAATCGAAACGGTCACTGCCTCAGCCGCTTCGGGCCATCGCCGGCTGATCACCTACGCTGGAGCCCCATGACTGGGTTACCGCGTCGTCACGTTCTGATCGGTGGATTGACACTCGCGGCGCTCGCCGCATCACCGCACAAGGCCGTCATGGCCGACCCCAGCCGTCCCTTACAGCCGATCGAGGACCGGCTCGGCGAGATGGAGCGTCGGCAGAACGCGTTGATCGGGGTGTTCGCAACCAATCTCGGCACCGGGCGCACCATCGCGCATCGCGCGCAGGACCCGTTCGCGATGTGCTCGACGTTCAAGACCTACGCCGCCGCGCGGGTGCTGCAGAAGGCCGAGCGCGGTGAGCTCGCGCTCACCGATCGCATCACCATCGAGCCGGGCGATATCGTGCCCAACTCGCCGGTGACCGAGGCGCACGTCGGGCAGACGATGACGCTGGCGCAGCTGTGTCAGGCCGCCCTGCAGCGAAGCGACAACGCCGCGGGCAACTGGCTGCTACGGGTGATCGGTGGTCCGTCCGGCGTGACCGACTTCGCCCGCAGCATCGGCGACGAACGGTCCCGACTCGACCGCTGGGAGATCGAGCTGAACGCGGCGGTCCCCGGAGATCCGCGCGACACCACCACACCCGAGGCCATCGGAAACGGTTACCGGGCGATACTCACCGGCAACGCGCTCGCCGAGCCGCAACGCCGGCACCTCGAGGACTGGATGCGGGCCAATCAGACATCGAGCGTGCGACCGGTGCTGCCGCCGGGCTGGGCGACGGCCGACAAGACCGGCAGCGGTGACTTCGCGAGCACCAACGACGTCGGTATCGCGTTCGGCCCGGCCGGTGAGCGATTGCTGCTGGCGATCATGACCAGGACCGCGGCAAACGACCCCGACGTCCCGAACGACCGGCAGCTGGTCGGTGAAGTGGCGTCTGTGCTGGTCGCCGGCCTTCTGACCTGATATCGGACGAAGGCGCCAGCTTTGCCCGGTCACCCCTCGGGACCGGGTCAAGCTGGCTTGTCAGCGGCTGTCCCCCCACGCTCTTCGCCCCCCTGCACCGAGCGCCAGCCGCTGGACTAAACGGTATGGCATGGAGCGCGACGGAGGAATCGGGCGAATCCCTATCTTTTTGCACCGGCACGTTTAAGGGTGCCCGGCAAACACGGTGAGCGTGGGCTCAGAGCAGCATCGACGGATCCGTGTACGGCAGGTCGAGGTCGGCGGCGACCCGTGCGGACAGCAGGGCGCCGTCGTGGGAGGACAGACCCCTCGCGAGCGAGGCATCGGCCCGGCACGCCGCCCGCCAGCCCGCCTCGGCCAGCTTGAGCACGTACGGCATGGTCGCGTTGGTCAGGGCGAAGGTCGAGCTGCGGGGCACCGCGCCGGGCATATTGGCGACGCAGTAGAAGAGCGTGTCGTGCACGGCATACGTCGGGTCGTCGTGCGTGGTCGGATGCGAATCCCCGAAGCACCCGCCCTGGTCGATGGCGATGTCGACCAGCACCGCGCCCGGCCTCATGTGGGCGACAGTCGAATTCGTCACCAATTTCGGCGCTTTGGCGCCCGGCACCAGGACCGCGCCGACGACGAGGTCGGCGTCCTTCACCGCGTCCTCGAGCTCCAGGACCGACGAGTACCGGGTTCCGACGCGCCCGCCGAACTCCGCATCCACGTCGCGCAGCTTGTCGAGGCTGACGTCGAACACGGTGACGTGCGCGCCCATGCCCGCGGCCACCCGCGCGGCATTGCGGCCGGCGGCGCCGCCGCCGATCACGACGACGTCGGCGGGAGCCACGCCCGGCACGCCGCCCATCAGGACGCCGCGGCCACCGTGGCTGCGCATCAAGTGGTAGGCCCCGACCTGGGCCGCCAACCGTCCGGCAACCTCGCTCATCGGGGCCAGCAGCGGAAGGGCGCCGTCGGCGGTCTGGACGGTTTCGTAGGCGATCGACGTCGTCCCCGAAGCCAGCAGCGCTTCGGTGCACGTCCGCGACGCGGCGAGGTGCAGGTAGGTGAACAGCGTCTGGCCCCGACGCATCCGGTGGTATTCGGCTTCGATCGGCTCCTTGACCTTGAGCAGGAGTTCGGCCTCGGCCCACACCTGGTCGGCGCTGGTGATGAGCTGCGCGCCTGCGCGTTTGAAATCGGCGTCCGAGATTGCCGAACCGTCGCCGGCACCGGCTTCGATGATCACCTCGTGGCCGCGGTGCACCAACTCGGCGACTCCGGCCGGGGTGATCGCAACCCGGTATTCGTTGTTCGTGATCTCGGTCGGGACGCCGACACGCATGATCGCTCCTCTGCTGGTTTCTGCCTCCAGTGTGAAGAAGCTTCATTTGATCAGCGATTCCTGCGCTTGAAATTCTGTAAGGTCGCGGTATGAGCGAAATATCTTTATTCTCACGGGTCTCGGGGGGCGTCGGCCCGAAGGATGTTCGCCCGGTTCCCCTCGACGACGTCGACCGCCGGATTCTCACCGCGCTGCACCGTGACGCGCGAATGTCGAACAACGCACTGGCCGAGGCGGTCGGGATTGCGCCGTCGACGTGCCACGGCCGGGTCCGCCGACTGCAGGAGTCGGGGGTGATACGCGGTTTCTACACCGACATCGATCCGGCCGCGATCGGTCTGCCGCTACAGGCGATGATCTCGGTGAGCCTGCAGTCCAGCGCTCGCGGGCGGATCCACAGCTTCATCCAGCAGATCCGGCGCAGGCCGCAGGTGATGGACGTGTACTTCCTCGCGGGTGCCGACGACTTCATCCTCCACGTCGCCGCGCGTGACACCGACGACCTACGGTCGTTCGTGGTGGAGAACCTCAACGCCGACGCCGACGTGGCCGGTACGCAGACGTCGCTGATCTTCGAACACCTGCGAGGGGCGTCGCCGCTCTAGCGGCGGGAGGCATTGTCGCTCAGGGCATTTGGATGTAACGCGCCGCGTCGGCGGCGTACTGCGGCGGCACGCACACCTCGTAGCGCCGGGCTTCGAGTGTCTCGACGCTGGAGAAGTCCCGCTCGCCTCTGGTCGCCACATGCGCGACGAACCCGAACACCGCGCCCCAGAACGCGCCGATCGCCAGCGCGATCAGCATGGTCACGATCCACACCGGACCCACCGTGAAAATCGCGAACAGCAGCCCGATGAACAACCCGAACCAGGCGCCGCTCGCTGCGCCGGCGAACGCCGCCCGCCCCTTGGTCATACGTCCGGTGACGCGTTCGACCGTGCGCAGATCGTCGCCGATGATGCGCACGTGCTCGACGGGGAAGCCGCCGTCGGACATGCGGTCCACCAGCCGTTGCGCGTCGGGGTAGTTGTCGAACGTCGCGATGACCTGGCGTGCGGGCCGCTGATCGCCCACCTGCTGCTCGGGCCGTCCACTGATATCCGTCACTTCGAACTCCATCTGCTGTCGTTCCGGTGTCGTCATGCATGGTTACCCGCTTTCAGGGGGTGCCGCCACCGAATGCGCCGATCCGGTCGCGTCGATCAAGCAGGGCCCCGGGTGGATAAGGTGACGCCATGCGAGTCGGAGTGCTGGGGGCAAAGGGCAAGGTCGGCGCGACGATGGTGGAGGCCGTGCAAGCCGCCGAAGACCTGACTTTCACCGCGGGAGTCGACGCGGGCGACCCATTGAGCCTGCTGACCGACAGCCAGACCGAGGTCGTCATCGACTTCACCCACCCCGATGTCGTGATGGACAACCTCGAGTTCCTCATCGGCAATGGGATACACGCCGTCGTCGGCACCACCGGGTTCACCGACGAGCGGTTGGCCACCGTCCGGGATTGGCTGGGCGCCAAACCGGAGGCAGCGGTCCTGATCGCGCCGAACTTCGCGATCGGCGCGGTGCTGTCCATGCATTTCGCGCAGCAGGCCGCGCGGCACTTCGAATCGGTCGAAGTCATCGAGCTGCATCATCCGTACAAGGCCGACGCCCCGTCCGGCACCGCGGCGCGCACCGCGCGGCTCATCGCCGAGGCGCGAAAAGACATGCCGCCCAACCCCGACGCCACCAGCACCGGTCTTGACGGTGCGCGGGGTGCTGACGTCGACGGGGTTCCGGTGCATTCGGTGCGCCTGGCGGGGCTGGTCGCTCATCAGGAGGTGCTGTTCGGCACGCAGGGGGAGACGCTGACGATCCGGCACGACAGTCTGGACCGGACCTCCTTTGTGCCCGGAGTCCTGCTCGCGGTGCGGCGGGTGGCCGAACGGCCGGGGCTCACCGTGGGTATCGAGCCGCTCCTCGACCTCTGATGGCCGAAGGCGGGCGCGTCCTGCGCATCCAACTGCTGATCGGCTTCATGTGTGTGGCGCTGGTCGTGTACTTCGTGCTGCTCGGCCGCCTGGCGATGGCATTCGTCACGACCGGGGAGCCCGCCGCAGTCGGGTTGGGGCTGGCGCTGATGGTGCTTCCGCTGATCGGGCTGTGGGCCATGCTCAGCACGCTGCGCGCCGGCCTGGCCCATCAGCGGCTCGCGCGGATCTGCCATGACGAGGGGATGGAACTCGACGTCAGCGCGCTGCCGCGGATGCCGTCCGGGCGAATCCAGCGCGACGCCGCCGACGCGTTGTTCGTCACCGTGCGTGCGGAACTGGACAACGACCCGCAGAACTGGCGACGGTGGTATCGCCTGGCGCGTGCCTACGACTACGCCGGTGACCGCAGCCGGGCGCGCGAAGCGATGAAGAGGGCTGTCGAGATGGAGGAGCGGGACCGATGAGTAGGACTCTGTTGGTCGTGCACCACACCCCGTCGCCGGGAACCCGCGAACTGCTCGAGGCCGTCCTCGCCGGCGCCGGGGATCCCGACATCGAGGGCGTCGAGACCGTGGTTCGTCCGGCGCTGGCCGCCACCCTGCCCGACATGCTCGACGCGGACGGCTACCTGTTCGGGACCACGGCCAACTTCGGGTACATGAGCGGGGCGCTCAAGCACTTCTTCGACACCGTCTACTACCCGAGCCTCGATCACGTCGGCGGCCGGCCGTACGGCGTGTGGGTGCACGGCAACAACGACACCGTCGGCGCGGTCAACGCGGTGGACAAGCTCGCGGCCGGGCTCGCCCTGACCAAGGCCGCCGATGCGCTCGAGGTCATCGGTGGCGTCGACGCCGGTGTACGCGAACGCGCCTACGAACTCGGTGGCACACTGGCCGCGACGTTGATGGAGGACTAGCCATGCCGGGAATCGCCGAACTCGCCTTGGGCGCAGCGCCACTCGCCGGCGGGGCCCTGCTCGGGATCGCCGCGGGCAACCTGCGCGGACCTGACTTCCGCGGAATGATCGCCAAAGACATGGACCTGCTCGAGCGCATACCCGACGACCAACCCGAACTCAAGGCGCGGCTGAAAGCCAGCATCGACCATCGCATCGAAGACATGATCAGCGCCGCTGAGCGCAGCCGCGACCTGCGGCTGGCGGCGATGTCCTATCGCGGCAGCTGGCGCGACATCGTGGTGTTTCTCTGCGCGATTCTATTCACCATCGTCTAGTGGAACGTCGACCACGACCGGACGAACTGGCTGCTGATGTTCATCGTGATGATCCTCGCGACGATTGTCGCCGGGATCTACGCCGCACGCGGTCTGCTGCGGTCGCTGCAGATGGTGCTGCGCGGACGTCGTAGACCTCAGTAGTGGTAGGTGTCCGACGGAGCCGGGATGTGCGCCGGATCGTCGACGTCGTCGAACTCCGAGACCTCGATGCCGTACGCGCGGGCCAGATCGAGGATCTTGTTCGCCCTGGCGATACGGGGCAGATCGGACCCGTTGCGGATCTCACCGCCGTCGCGTTCGAACTCGACGAAAAACTCTTTGGCCCAGGCGATTTCCTCGGGCGACGGGGAAAGCCCCTCGTTGACCGTGGTGCACTGCTCGGGTGTCAGGCAGATCTTGCCCGTCATACCGAATTCGACCGACACCGCCGTGGCCTCGCTGAGCTTGAGCGCACTCGAACCGACCGTCGGGCCGTCGATCGCGCTCGGGAGGTGGGCGGCCTTGGCAGCGATCGTGAACCGCGACCGCGCGTAAGCAAGGGTGGTCGGACTCTCGCCGAAGCCGGTGTCGCGCCGGAAGTCGCCGATGCCGAAGGCCAGCCGGAACGTGCCCTTGGCCGCGGCGATCGCGGTGATGCGTTCGAGCCCCCGGGCCGTCTCGACCAGCGCGACGATCGGCACCCCCGGTAGCCGAGTGGCCGTTTCGGTGACGTGGTCGACGGATTCGACCATCGCCAGCATCACCCCACCGACCGACGTTCTCGCGAGCGCGTCGAGGTCGTCGGCCCACCACGGCGTTCCGAAGCCGTTGACGCGCACCCAGTCGGTGTTGCCCTCGGTCAGCCAGCGGATGACGTTGTCGCGGGCGACGGTCTTGTCCTTCGGCGCGACCGCGTCCTCGATGTCCAGCACGACGATGTCGGCTCGGGACCGCACGGCAGGGGCGAACCGGTCGTACTGTGCGCCGTTCACCAGCAGCCAACTGCGGGCCAGCACCGGGTCGATACGCGAGCCGACGTCCTCGTGGTCCGCGTGAGCGCCGTGATCCTGAACGTCCATCGGATTATCGTCGCGTATCGCCCCGGAAGGTTGTGATCGGACCCGGTGGAATGCGCCTCAATTGGGCAGAGCGGATTCGAACAGCTCCTGCAGAGCGATCCAGTGCCGTTGGGCGGCCTCTTCGTCATACGGGGCGTTGTCGGGCACCGCGAAGCCGTGGCCGGCTGGATAGAACTCCACCGTATGGGTGACGTTCGCTGCGGTCAGAGCCTTGTCGAGGGTCTCGGCGTGCGCGTTCGTGAAGCCCTGGTCCTTCTTTGCGCCTGCGACATAGACGGTGGCCTTCATCCGGTCGGCGAGCAGGTGCGGGCTGGTGGGTTCGTCGGTGACCAGGCCACTGGCGTGGAACGATCCCGCCGCCGCGACCCGGTCGGGTACACGACCGGCCACGATGACCGAGGTCCGCCCGCCCATGCAGTAGCCGCAGACGCCGAATGCGTCGCCCTTGACCTCCGGCCGCGACTGCAGGAAGTCGAAGAACGCCGCGGCGTCGGAGGCCATCATGTCCGGGGTGATCGAGGAGATCATTCCGAACAGGCGTTTGCGCTGCTTCGGGTCGGTGAACGCGGTTTGCATGTCGAACGGCTCCCAGTCGCCGTGGCGGTAGTACACGTCGGGGAGCAGCACGGCGTGGCCGAAGCCCGCCAGCCGCGCGGCCATCTCCTGAAAGGTGTCGCGGACCCCGCCGGCGTCGACGTACATCACGACACCGGTCCACGGTCCGGGGCCGTTCGGGGTGTGCAGGGTCACGGGGCAGGTGCCGTCAGGAGTCGTGACGGTCGCGGAGATGCTCGGCATGGCCTCCGTTCTACTCGCCGGGTCTGGAAGTAAGCTGACCGACGTGCCGATCGCCACCCCGTACGAGGATCTTCTGCGGCTGGTGATGGAGCGCGGGACCCCCAAGTCGGACCGCACCGGTACCGGAACCCGCAGCGTGTTCGGCCACCAGATGCGCTACGACCTCGCGGCCGGCTTTCCCCTGATCACCACCAAGAAGGTGCACACCAAGTCGATCGTCTACGAGCTGCTGTGGTTCCTGCGCGGCGACTCGAACGTACGCTGGCTGCAGGAGCGCGGCGTCACCATCTGGGACGAATGGGCCTCTCCGACAGGGGATCTGGGCCCCGTGTACGGGGTGCAGTGGCGATCGTGGCCGACGCCGTCGGGCGAGCACATCGACCAGATCAGCGCCGCGCTGGAGCTGCTGAAGTCCGATCCCGACTCGCGCCGCAACATCGTCTCGGCCTGGAACGTCGGGGAGATTCCGCAGATGGCGTTGCCGCCGTGCCACGCGTTCTTCCAGTTCTACGTCGCCGACGGCAAACTGTCGTGCCAGCTGTATCAGCGCAGCGCCGATCTGTTCCTCGGGGTGCCGTTCAACATCGCCAGCTACGCGCTGCTGACCCACATGATGGCGGCGCAGACCGGGTTGGAGGTCGGCGAGTTCATTTGGACGGGCGGCGACTGCCACATCTACGACAATCACGTCGAGCAGGTGCAGTTGCAGCTCAGCCGCGATCCCCGGCCGTACCCTGAACTCGTTCTCGCGCCGCGCGATTCGATCTTCGACTACACCTACGACGACGTGGCCATCCTCAATTACGACCCGCATCCGGCGATCAAGGCCCCGGTTGCGGTCTAACGTCGGGCTCATCTGGGCGCAGTCGAGCTCTGGTGTCATCGGCCGCGGCGGTGGTATCCCGTGGCGCCTGCCCGAGGACCAGGCCCGATTCAAGGAACTGACGATGGGCCACACCGTCGTGATGGGCAGGTTGACGTGGGAGTCGCTGCCCGCCAGGGTCCGTCCGTTGCCCGGGCGTCGTAACGTGGTGCTCACCCACCGGCGCGACTATGCGGCCGAGGGGGCAGAGGTGGTGGCGTCGCTGGACGAGGCGTTGACCGATGACCCGGTCTGGGTGATCGGCGGCGCGCAGATCTACCTGGCAGCCCTGCAGGTCGCCACCCGCTGCGAGGTGACCGAGGTCGAGATCGACCTGCCGCGTCAGGACTCCGACGTGATGGCCCCGGTGCTCGACGAGTCGTGGATCGGTGCGGCGGGGGATTGGCTGACCAGCACCTCGGGATTGCGCTACCGCTTCTACAGCTACCGGCGGCGCTGACGCACTGTCGGTGGCGTCCGGCACGATGAAGTCGTGCCGACCAGACTCACGGCCGATCAGGCCCGCCGTGTCGCCGTCGCCGCGCAGGGCTTCGCCGAGCCGCGTCCGCGGGGCCCGGTCACGCGTGCACACCTGCGCAGGCTGATCTCTCGGATCCAGGTCCTGCAGCTGGACTCGGTGTCGGTGTCGGTGCGCGCCCACTACGCGCCGGTGTTCAGCCGGCTCGGCCCGTACGACCGCGATGTGCTCGATCGGGCGGCGTGGAGTCATTCGGTGCGCGCTCCTCGGATACTGGTCGAGTACTGGGCGCACGAGGCAGCGCTGATGGCCGTCGACGACTGGCCGCTGATGCGGTGGCGGATGCGCGAGTACACGCACGGCCGGTGGGGCAAGGAGATCGTCAAGAAGAACGCCAAGCTGGTTGACGACGTGGTCAGCGCCGTGACGGAGTTGGGCCCGTCGACCGCAGGCGAGATCGAGGCGTATCTGGGCGCCGAACAACGCGGCCGGAAGGGTCCGTGGTGGGACCGCAGCGACACGAAGTGGGTGACCGAGGCGTTGTTCGCCTCGGGGGTGCTGACGACGGCCACTCGGGTCGGATTCGCCCGGCACTACGACCTGTCGGAGCGGGTGCTGCCGCCGGAGGTGTTCACCCGTGAGGTCGATGAGGCGGACGCCGTCAGGGAGTTGGTGCTGAGGGCGTCGGGCGCTCTCGGGGTGGGCACCGAGCAGGACATCCGCGACTATTTCCGGTTGTCGCCGACGCAGGTGAAGCCTGCGATCGCGAAACTGGTCGCCGACGGCGAGCTGGAACCGGTGGAGGTCGACGGTTGGAAGGGACCGGCGTATCTGCGGGCGGGACAGATCATTCCGCGACGCGACCGCGGAACGGCGCTGCTGTGCCCCTTCGACCCGCTGATCTTCTTCCGGCCGCGGGTGGAGCGCTTGTTCGGCGGCTTCAGGTACCGCATCGAGATCTACACCCCGGCGCCGAAGCGGCAGTACGGCTACTACGTGTGGCCGTTTCTGGTCGACGGTGAACTGGTCGGAAGGGTGGACTTGAAGGCCGATCGGGCCGCGGGCGTCCTGCACGTTGTGGGTGCGTTCGCGGAGGAGGGCGCAGAGCGGTCGCGGGTAGCTCCGGTGTTGGCGGACGAACTGCGGACCATGGCGTCGTGGCTCGGGTTGTCAGACATCATGGTCGGCGCGAACGGGGACCTGGTCGACGACTTGCGCCGAGAGTCGGGTTGACACAACCCGACACCCGGCCGGAAACGACGCTCAGACGCAGTCCGCGCAGATCGTGCGGTCGCCTGACTGCAGTGCGAGCCGGCTGTGGTGCTGCACCAGGAAGCAACTCGAGCAGGTGAACTCGTCGGCCTGCTTCGGGATCACCCGGACCGTGAGCTCCTCACCGGACAGGTCCATATCGGGCAGGATGATCGGGTCGACCGCGTCGCCGTCATCGACGTCGAGAACTGCGATGTCAGCCTGACCGCGCCGGGCGGCGATCGCCTCGAGTGACTCATCGACAGCTTCGTCGGTTTCCTTCACACGGGGTGCGTCGTAATCGGTGGCCATTGGTCACCCTCCCTCTCTAGATCGGCGTTTGGGTAACACCGATTGAGAACGGATTTGTTCCCGGCCCGCGCGCGGTCGAAACCTGGATTCTTCGCTTGGTTCGCCGCCGAATGTGCGATCTGATCCGCTGCGACCGGCGAGTCGCGGATGAAACCGCACACTCGGTGGTCGGCTCGGCGCAATCTCGGCGCTCACGGGCATCACCGACGGCCCGCGTTAGGGTGAGCCGTGGCCGAGACCTCGCCGCTGCGCGTCCAGCTGATCGCCAAGACGGAGTTCACCGCGCCGCCGGAAGTGCCATGGGAAACCGACGCCGACGGCGGACCCGCGCTCGTCGAGTTCGCCGGCCGCGCGTGCTATCAGAGCTGGTCGAAGCCCAATCCGCGCACCGCCACCAACGCGGCCTACATTCGGCACATCATCGACGTCGGGCATTTCTCGGTGCTCGAGCACGCCTCCGTGTCGTTCTACATCACCGGCATTTCGCGGTCGTGCACACACGAGCTGATCCGTCACCGCCACTTCTCGTATTCGCAGCTCTCGCAGCGGTACGTTCCCGAGCACGACGCGCAGGTGGTGGTGCCGCCGGGCATCGAGGACGACCCCGAGTTGACCGAGATGTTCGCCGCCGCCGCCGACGCCAGCCGCGCCGCCTACACCGAGCTGCTCGAACGCCTCGAAGCCAAGTTCAGGGGCGACGAGCCCGGCGAGAAGCTCGGGGTGCTGCGCCGCAAGCAGGCGCGACAGGCCGCCCGTGCGGTGCTGCCCAACGCCACCGAGACCCGCATCGTCGTGACCGGCAACTACCGCGCGTGGCGGCATTTCATCGCGATGCGGGCCAGCGAGCACGCCGATGTCGAGATTCGTCGGCTGGCTATCGAGTGCCTGCGCCACCTGGTCGACGTCGCACCCCAGGTGTTCAGCGACTTCGAGATCTCCACGCTGTCCGACGGCACGGAGGTCGCCACATCCCCTCTGGCCACGGAAGCGTGACCATCAACGAGTAATCTGAGCCCCGTGAGCACCAGCGGAATCGATGTGAGGGCCCGGTTGGGCACCGTGCTGACCGCGATGGTGACTCCATTCAAGCCCGACGGCATGCTCGACACCCAAGCCGCGGCCCAGCTGGCGACACGACTCGTCGACGCCGGCTGTGACGGCCTGGTGCTGTCCGGCACCACCGGCGAGTCGCCTACCACGACCGATGCCGAGAAGATCGCACTGCTGCGGGCGGTGCTCGACGCCGTGGGTGACCGGGCGCGCATCATCGCCGGTGCGGGCACTTATGACACCGCGCACAGCGTGCATCTGGCCAAAGCGTGTGCGGCCGAGGGCGCACACGGGCTCCTGGTGGTGACGCCGTACTACTCGCGCCCGCCGCAGGCTGGGTTGCTGGCCCACTTCACCGCGGTGGCCGATGCGACGCCGCTCCCGGTGGTGCTCTACGACATCCCGCCGCGGTCGGTGGTGCCCATCCAGTGGGAGACGCTGCGCATGCTCGCCGAGCACCCCAACATCGTGGCCGTCAAGGACGCCAAGGGCGATCTGCACGGCGGCGGGCAGATCATCGCCGAGACCGGGCTGGCGTACTACTCCGGGGACGACGCGCTCAACCTGCCCTGGTTGGCCATGGGCGCCGTCGGATTCGTCAGCGTCTGGGGCCACCTGGCCGCCAGCCAGCTGCGAGATATGCTCTCGGCCTTCCAATCCGGCGATATCGCGACGGCCCGCAAGATCAACGTCACGCTGGGCCCGCTGGTCGACGCGCAGGCCCGGCTCGGTGGCGTGACGCTGTCGAAGGCGGGGCTGCGACTTCAGGGCTTCGACGCCGGTGACCCCCGGCTGCCGCAAGTACCGGCCACCCCCGCACAACTCGACGCGCTGGCCGCAGATATGCGGGCGGCCGCGGTGCTGCGGTAGTGAACGAAGAACTCAACCCACCGGGGCCACTGGCCCCAGGCGGACTTCGGGTCACTGCGCTGGGCGGGATCAGCGAAATCGGCCGCAACATGACCATATTCGAGCATCTGGGCCGGTTGCTGATCGTCGACTGCGGGGTCTTGTTCCCCACCCACGACGAGCCCGGCGTCGACCTGATCCTGCCCGACCTGCGCCTTATCGAGAACCGCCTCGACGAGGTGGAGGCGCTGGTACTGACCCACGCGCACGAGGACCACATCGGCGCGATCCCCTTCCTGCTCAAGCTTCGCCGCGACATCCCGGTGGTCGGTTCGAAGTTCACGCTCGCCCTGGTGGCCGAGAAGTGCCGCGAACACCGGATCAAACCCGTCTTCGTCGAAGTCGACGAGGGCCAGAGTTCCAGACACGGCGTGTTCGAGTGCGAATACTTCGGGGTCAACCACTCGATACCCGGCTGCCTGGCCATCGCGATCCACACCGGCGCCGGCACGGTGCTGCACACCGGCGACATCAAGCTCGATCAGTCTCCGCCCGACGGGAAGCCCACCGACCTGCCCGGTATGTCGCGGCTCGGCGATGCCGGGGTGGACCTGTTCCTGTGCGATTCAACCAATGCCGAGATTCCCGGGGTGGGGCCGTCAGAGAGCGAGATCGGCCCGAACATGCACCGGCTGATCCGCAGCGCCCAGGGCCGGGTCATCGTGGCCTGCTTCGCCTCCAATGTCGGTCGCGTACAGCAGATCATCGACGCCTCGGTGGCGCTTGGCCGCAAGGTGGCGTTCGTCGGCCGGTCGATGGTCCGCAATATGGGCATCGCCAAGGAACTCGGATACCTCACGCTGGAAAACGATGACGACATCATCGACATCGGCGCCGCGGAGATGATGGCGCCTGAACGCGTCGTACTCGTCACCACCGGCACACAGGGGGAGCCGATGGCGGCGCTGTCGCGGATGTCGCGCGGTGAACACCGCAGCATCACCTTGACCGCGGGCGACCTCATCATCATGTCGTCGTCGCAGATACCGGGCAACGAGGAAGCGATCTTCGGGGTGCTGGACGCGCTGGCGAAGATCGGCGCGCGTGTCGTCACGAATGCGCAAGTGCGGGTGCATGTTACCGGGCACGCCTACGCCGGTGAACTGCTGTTTCTCTACAACGGCGTGCGCCCGCGCAACGTGATGCCCGTGCACGGCACCTGGCGGATGTTGCGTGCCAACGCCGGTTTGGCCGCCCGCACAGGGGTTCCCGAGGACAACATCGTGCTGGCCGAGAACGGCGTGAGCGTCGACCTGGTGGCCGGACGGGCGTCGATCGCGGGCGCGGTGCCCACAGGCAAGATGTTCGTGGACGGGCTGGTCACCGGCGATGTGGGGGACGCCGTGGTCGGTCAACGGCTCACGCTCTCTTCAGGGTTCATCGGCATCACCGTCGTCGTCCAGCGCGGCACCGGTAAGCCCGCGGCGGCGCCGCACCTGCACTCCCGCGGCTTCTCCGAGGACCCGAAGGCTCTCGAGCCGGCCACCCGCCAAGTCGAAGAGGCACTCGAAGCGCTTGTGGCCGAACGGGTCACCGATATCAACCGCATCGCCCAAGCGTCGCGGCGCGCCGTCGGTAAATGGGTAGGGGAGGTCTACCGGCGCCAGCCGATGATCGTGCCGACGGTCATCGAGATCTGACTCGTCTCAGCGCACCCGTCCGACGATTGCAGGCGTAGCGCTTTGGACCAACCCGGGATTGCGGACTACCGGTGGCGGAGCGGGGGCGAATGTGGCCGTGAAGACGGTCGACGGAAGTTGGGGACGGATAGTGGCCTCCTCCGCGGGCGGAGACTGGCACTTCTCCAGGGCGGCGTTCCACACGCCGCCGGAATTGACGCAGCAGTGGTGGACGTGCTCGTCGAACTCCTCTTGAGTGAAACCTTGCCCGATTCCGGAATTCCAGCACTGGTCGTATGCGCCGATATCCCATTCGGGCACCGCGCTCGCATTGGTGGCAGTAGCGAGCGCGGCAAGGGCCGCGACGGCCGTGGCCGCGGTGGTGATGAGTGATCTCATGTTCGTTCCTTCGGTCGATTGCTGGGGGTGCTGAGTTGCGGTGCTGCTGAAAGAAAGGCTGCCGAATGCACCGCAGACCCGTAATGGCTCTGCCGCCAGAATCCATCGCCGAGTGAGGAAGAATTTCCTATCCGCCGGGTAAGTACCGGCGCGAGGCTAACGCTTGTTGACCGACCCCGCGTCGACGGGAAGCGCGACACCGGTGACGTAACGCGCCGCGTCGGAGACCAGCCACGCCACCGCGTTGGCGATGTCTTCGGGTTGCAACACCTGCACCGGAAGTGCGTTGCCCATGTCCTGCGGGCTCTTCTCCGCGATGCTGCCCAGCCACTGCCGCGTCGCTTCGTTATTGATCATCGGGGTGTCCACGCCGGCAGGATGCACCGAGTTGACCCGGATACTGTGCGGTGCAAGCAGATTGGCATACAGCCGCATCAACCCGACGATGCCGTGTTTGGCGGCGACGTAGCCAATGGCGCCAGGATCGTCGCTGCCCATTCCGACCAGGCCCACGACCGAACTGGTGAGCACGATCGAGCCGCCCTCGCCGGTGGCGATCAGCGCAGCCTTGGAGACCTCGACCGTGTGATGGACGCCGGTGAGGTTCACGTCGATCACATCGCGCCACCCGTCGGCGCCCGATTGCATCGGCGCGATACCGGCGTTGGCGACGACGATGTCGAGACGGCCGAACTCGTCGACACCGGCCTGCAACGCCGACGCCAGAGCATCCTGGTCGCGAACGTCGGCCTGCCGCGTCACTATTCGCGCGCCCGTGTCCTCGACGA
This sequence comes from Mycobacterium sp. 852014-52144_SCH5372336, assembly GCF_001665615.1. Taxonomy (NCBI): domain Bacteria; kingdom Bacillati; phylum Actinomycetota; class Actinomycetes; order Mycobacteriales; family Mycobacteriaceae; genus Mycobacterium; species Mycobacterium sp. 852014-52144_SCH5372336. The sequence continues at coordinate 228,615 of NZ_LZSW01000047.1, read as the reverse complement.
GCTTCACGGTCTCGGCCAGATCGTCGGCCGTCGCCAATGGGTAGGGCACCGAGGCGATCTGGTCGCAGAGGTCGACGGCGATGATGTCGGCGCCCTCGGAGGCCAACTTCACCGCCTCCGCGCGGCCCTGCCCGCGCGCCGCACCCGTGATGAACGCGACTTTGCCTGCGAGCCCGGGCATCAGGACCGCAGCGCGCCCTTGCTCGGGTCGCCGGCGACAACCGGCTGCAGCATCTTGATGTCCGGCGCCCCGTCGAGGTGCTCGCCCACCGCGCCGAACAGCTCACCGATGGCCGGAGCGGTGCTGTGCGTCTTGAGGGCATCCTCGTCGGCCCACTGCTCGACGAACACGAAGGTGCCGTTGGCCTCGTGCAGCGCGTAGAGCTCGCAGCCGGGCTCCTGGTGGACCGCCTCGATGGCCTTCTTACAGGCAGCCCGCACCGTGTCAACGGATTCGGGTTTGGCGGTCATGGTGGCGACGACTACGACAGGCATTTGCGGCGTGACTCCTCGGTGAGTGCTGCTGGACGAGTGCACAGCCTACCCAGCGACACCTGCGACGTTCAGACCACGTCGATCCAGATCGTGAACGCCACGGCAAGCACCGCGACGAGAACGAGCCCGACGGTGTCCCCGATACCGATCCGCGGGGCCTCGGTGCGGTGGATGCGCAACTCCCGCGCCAGGAGGAACAACGGGAACGTCACGCTGATCGCGATGAGGAACGAGGCGATGACGTAGATCCAGACGAAGCGGATGCCGTGCTTGCGTGCCTCGAACACCATGAAGATCACCGCAGCGAGCAGAAACAGGGTGATGTCGGCGGTGATGGATCGCGACGCCGGGTTGACCTTGGTTTCTTCCCAGAACACGCGGAGGAAGTCTGCCCCACGGTCGAGGTAGGCCAGGTTCTGGCTCCAGGTGGCGATCAGCGCGACGACCGCGATGCTGCCGTACGCAGCGCACAGCACTTTGGTGGTGGTCGGCAGGCCCGCCGACGTGTTGGTTTCGGTCATTTCCGCACGGTAAGTCGCAAAAGCGTGTCAATCGATACGAACCTGTTACCCGTGTGGCAGATGGTGATTCTGGGGCTGAAGCGACTAGGCTTACAGGCATGCCTAGTAAGACCGCCGCGCGCTCTGGAACCCGTTCCACCAGGTCGAAACAGAGTGCGCGCTCCGGTGGCCGGGCCGCGCCGCGCCGCAAGCCGGCGCCGCGAAAGACCACGTCACCGCGTCGGACGTCGTCACCCATTTCGTCGGCCGGTGCCGCGGTGGGCCGCGGTGTGCGGGCGGGTTGGCTGATGGTGGCCAAAGGCGCGGGCACCACCGCGCGTTCGGTGGGTCGGGCCCGCGACCTGGAAGCCGGTCATCGGCGTGACGGCATCGCCCTGGCGCTGCTGGGCCTGGCGGTGATCATCGCGGCGAGTTCGTGGTTCGGCGCCGCCGGTCCGGTGGGGGACTGGCTCGACACGTTCTGGCGGACGCTGATCGGCGCGGCCGTCGTACTCGTTCCCATCGCCCTGGCCGCAGTCGGTGTGACGCTGATGCGCACTGAACCGGATCCGGACGCCAGGCCGAGGCTGATCCTGGGTTCGGTGATGATCGCGCTGCCCGCGCTCGGGTTGTGGCATCTGTGGGCCGGTTCGCCGCAGGATCCGGCGGCACGTCGACATGCCTCGGGCTTCTTCGGGTTCGCGATCGGCGGTCCTCTCTCCGATGGGCTGACCGCCTGGATCGCCGCCCCGCTGTTGTTCATCGGTGTGTTGTTCGGCGTATTGCTGGTGACCGGCACGACGATTCGCGAAGTGCCCTCGACCGTGCGCTCCATGTTCTCCGCCCGCGGCTACGACGAATACGACTACGACGAGTACGACGACGAGGACACCGCCGTCATATCCGAGTCCGACGATTTCTCCGACGGCTACTACGACGATTCATTCCCACCCGGCGACCCGAACGCCTACGACGCCGAACAGGCTTGGCCGACCGGCACGCCGATGGAGAACTACCCGCTCTCCGACGAAGCGCCGACGATTCCCGAACCGACCGCCAAGACGCGTAAGAAGAAGCAAAAGCAGTCGACGATGACGCTGGACCGCGTGGTCGACGGACCGTACGCGCTACCGTCGCTCGAACTTCTGATCGCCGGCGATCCTCCGAAACGGCGGAGCGCGGGCAATGATCGGATGATCGAGGCGATCACTGAGGTGCTCGACCAGTTCAAGGTCAACGCATCGGTCACCGGATGCACTCGCGGCCCGACCGTCACCCGGTACGAGGTCGAGCTCGGTCCGGGCGTCAAGGTCGAGAAGATCACTGCGCTGCAACGCAATATCGCCTATGCGGTCGCGACCGAGAGTGTCCGGATGCTGGCGCCGATCCCGGGCAAGAGTGCGGTCGGTATCGAGGTTCCCAACGTGGACCGCGAGATGGTCCGCCTGGCCGACGTGCTCACCGATCCGAGTACCCGTGGTGATCACCACCCGCTCGTCATCGGTTTGGGCAAAGACATTGAGGGCGAGTACATCTCGGCGAACCTCGCCAAGATGCCGCATCTGCTGGTCGCCGGCTCGACCGGTTCCGGTAAGTCGAGCTTCGTGAACTCGATGCTGGTGTCGCTGCTGGTGCGGGCCACGCCGGAAGAGGTCAGGATGATCCTGATCGACCCGAAGATGGTGGAACTGACTCCCTACGAGGGCATTCCGCACCTCGTTACGCCAATCATCACCCAGCCGAAGAAGGCCGCCGCCGCGTTGGCGTGGCTGGTGGAGGAGATGGAGCAGCGCTATCAGGACATGCAGGCCTCACGCGTGCGCCATATCGACGACTTCAACAAGAAGGTGCGCTCCGGCGAGATCACCACGCCGCTCGGCAGTCAGCGTGAGTACAAGCCCTACCCGTATATCGTCGCGATCGTCGACGAGTTGGCCGACCTCATGATGACCGCCCCGCGCGATGTCGAGGATGCGATCGTGCGCATCACCCAGAAGGCTCGCGCGGCAGGCATTCACCTGGTGCTGGCCACGCAGCGGCCGTCGGTGGACGTCGTCACCGGCCTGATCAAGACCAACGTGCCGTCACGGTTGGCGTTCGCCACGTCGTCGTTGACCGACAGCCGCGTCATCCTCGACCAGCAGGGCGCCGAGAAGCTGATTGGCATGGGTGACGGGTTGTTCCTGCCGATGGGGGCCAACAAGCCGATCCGTCTGCAGGGCGCGTTCATCACCGACGACGAGATCCACGCCGTCGTGGAAGCGACCAAGTCGCAGGCCGAACCGGAGTACACCGAGGGCGTCACCAACGCCAAGACCAACAGCGAGCGCACCGACGTCGACCCCGACATCGGCGACGACATGGACGTCTTCCTGCAGGCGGTCGAGTTGGTGGTGTCGAGCCAGTTCGGGTCGACGTCGATGTTGCAGCGCAAACTGCGCGTCGGCTTCGCCAAGGCGGGCCGGTTGATGGATCTGATGGAGACCCGCAACATCGTCGGGCCGAGCGAGGGTTCCAAGGCCCGTGAGGTTCTCGTCAAACCCGACGAATTGGCGGCGACGCTCGCGTCGATCCGCGGCGCCGACACCCCAGAAGACGACGAGTGATTTGTGCACCGTTAGGAGCGCTCAGCGCAACAAAGTGTGCACAAATCGCTAAAGGGTCAACAGCATTCGCGTGTTGCCGAGGATGTTCGGCTTGACGTAGGACAGGTCGAGGAACTCGGCGACACCGGTGTCGTACGAGCGGCACATCTCTTCGAAGACCTCGGCGGTGACGGGTGTGCCGTCGATCTCGCGAAACCCGTGCCTGCTGAAGAACTCGACTTCGAAGGTGAGCACGAAGATCCGCTCGAGGCGCAACTCACGCGCAACGTCGAGCAGTCTGTCGACGATCGCGTGCCCGACACCTTGGCCCCTGACCTTGGGATGCACGGCGACGGTGCGCACCTCTCCGAGGTCGGACCACAACACGTGTAGCGCGCCGCAGCCGAGCAGCTCGCCGCCCAGTTCGGCGACCCAGAATTCCTGAACGGCCTCATAGAGCGTCACCAGATTCTTCTCCAGCAGGATCTTGCCGGAGTAGATGTCGACCAAGGTTTTGATGGCGGGGACATCCGAGGTTCGCGCACGCCGTACGACGACCTCGCCGGATTCTGCGCTCACAGGTGGAGAGTATCGGTTCGAGCAACCGATATTCTGTTGCGGTGTCGGGCCAACCCCATACTGATCCGCTGGTCCCGCGCGCCCGTGTAGCGAACATCGCGAATGTGCTCACCGGCGTGCGGATGGCGTTGGTTCCGGTTTTCCTGGTGGTGCTGTTCGTCGGCGACGGGCATGAAACATTCTGGCGGATAGCCGCATTCGTCGTGTTCACCGTCGCGGTGATCACCGACCGGTTCGACGGGGCACTGGCGCGCAACTACGGCATGGTGACCGAGTTCGGGACACTGGCCGACCCCATCGCGGACAAAGCCCTCATCGGCGCTGCACTGATCGGGCTTTCGCTATTGGGCGACCTGCCGTGGTGGATCACGGTGGTGATCCTGACCCGGGAGATCGGCATCACGGTATTGCGGTTCGCGGTGTTGCGTCACGGCGTGATCCCGGCCAGCCGCGGCGGCAAGCTCAAGACCCTCGTCCAAGGGGTGGCGATCGGGCTGTTCGTGCTGCCGTTGTCGGGTGCGTGGCTGGCCGCGGCGTGGGTGGTCATGTGCGCGGCGGTCATCCTGACGGTCGTCACAGGGGTCGATTACGTCGTGACGGCCATCAAGGACTCCCGTGGACGACCCGCTGGTCAGTGACGACGCCCGCGCGCTTGTCGCCGACCTCACCGTGCGCGGGCAGACGGTCGCGACCGCCGAATCGCTGACCGCAGGCCTGCTGGCGGCCACACTGGCCGGCGTGCCGGGGGCGAGCGCGGTGCTACGCGGCGGCCTGGTCACCTATGTAGAGGACACCAAGATCTCGCTGGCCGGGGTGACACGCCAGATGCTCGACGAGGTAGGACCCGTCGCAGCGCCGACCGCTCGCGCACTCGCCGCGGGCGCCCGACAGCGCTGCGAGGCGACCTGGGGGGTGGGTCTCACCGGTGTCGCCGGACCCGAGCCCCATGGCGGCCACCCCGTCGGGACGGTGTTCCTCGGCATCGCCGGGCCGGTCGAGGCCGACGTCGTCGAGTTGCGGCTGGACGGATCGCGCTGGGACATCCGCCGCGCCGCGGTCCGGGAGGCCGTCGTGCACCTGCGGTCGGCCCTCACTCGACAGTGATCTGCGCCATCCGGGAACCAACAGGCCCACGCTCAGCGTTGCCCTATTGGATCCCCAGACACTGACTCCGAAGGGAGAGCACGATGACGGCATTGCTGCGCGAGGTGATCGGCGACGTGCTGCGTCGTGCCCGCGTCGACCAGGGACGCACCCTGCGCGAAGTGTCCGACACCGCCCGGGTCAGCCTGGGCTACCTCTCCGAGGTCGAACGCGGCCGCAAGGAAGCTTCGAGCGAATTGCTCAGCGCGATCTGCGGTGCCCTCGACGTTCCGCTGTCCCAGGTGCTCTTCGACGCCGGTCAGGAGATGGAGCGTGAGGAGAGTGCCGCCTTCGCCGGTGCCGCCAACATCGACGCCACCACCAAGGTGGTCATCCCGCAGGTCGTGTCGATGGCGGTCGCCTGACGCGCTGAGCCGACCACGACCGACTGTGGTGATACGCGCTGACCCGATAGATTGGGCAGCACGGGAAGCCGGGCCGGCGAGTCCGACACAACGACACGAAGGCGGAGTGAACTGACATGGCCAATCCGTTCGTCAAGGCGTGGAAGTACCTCATGGCGCTGTTCAGCTCCAAGGTGGACGAATACGCCGACCCGAAAGTGCAGATTCAGCAGGCCATCGAGGAAGCCCAGCGCCAGCACCAGGCCCTGACCCAGCAGGCCGCCCAGGTGATCGGCAACCAGCGCCAGCTGGAGATGCGCCTCAACCGCCAGCTCGCCGACATCGAGAAGTTGCAGGTCAACGTGCGGCAGGCGTTGACGCTGGCCGATCAGGCCGTCGCCAACGGTGACGCCGCCAAGGCCACCGAGTACAACAACGCCGCCGAAGCGTTCGCGGCGCAGTTGGTGACCGCAGAGCAGAGCGTCGAGGATCTCAAGACCCTGCACGACCAGGCGCTCAACGCGGCCGGCCAGGCCAAGAAGGCCGTCGAGCAGAACGCGATGATGCTGCAGCAGAAGATCTCCGAACGCACCAAGCTGCTGTCTCAGCTCGAGCAGGCCAAGATGCAGGAGCAGGTCAGCTCGTCGCTGCGCTCGATGAGCGAGTTGGCCGCCCCGGGCACCACGCCCAGCCTCGACGAGGTGCGCCAGAAGATCGAGCGCCGGTATGCCAACGCCATGGGCGAGGCCGAGTTGGCGCAGAACTCGGTGCAGGGCCGGATGTTGGAGGTCGAGCAGGCCAGCGTGCAGATGGCCGGGCATTCCCGGCTGGAGCAGATCCGCGCCTCGATGCGCGGTGAGCAGTTGCCCGCCGGCGGTAACGCCGCGCCGCAGCCCGCGACCCCGGCGACCAATCCGCAGCAGGCGACACCGGAAAATCCGCTGTCTCAATAGTTCGTGAGGACACCAGTGAGTTCGCAGAGGAGTCGACCCGAGCCGTTGCGCTCGCTGGTGCAACGGGGTGTCCAGACCGGCATCGACACGGCCGCCGAGTGGTCCGATGTCCTGGCCGACAAGCTGAACGCCGCCGCCGACCCGCGCGCCAAGCTGCTCCGCAAGCGGCGCTGGGCGCTGCGGCTCACCGTGTTCTTCACGATTTCCTGCGTGTTCTGGATCGGCGTGACCGGCGTCGTGGCCGCATGGGATGTTCCCGCATGGGCGCTGCTCATCCCGTCGCCGATCGCCGTCGGCGCTGCTTTCTTGGCCACGTTGACGTTCTTGCGGTACCGCTGGCTGCGCCGCGAGCCGCTGCCGTCTCCGCGGTCTCGCGCCACCCGCAGGCTTCCACCGTGGGGATCGGCAGCCCGCCAGCCGATGGCGGCGTTGGCCACCTCCGAGCGTGGATTCTTCTCGCTGCTCGGGGTCCTGGAGCGGGGCCGGATGCTGCCGCCGGATGAACTGCGCGAGCTGGCCGCCGCGGCGAACCAGACCGCGACGACCATGGCAGCCACCGCGAACGAAGTGATGTCGATGGAACGGGCGGTCCGCGCGACGCCGCAGTCGCGCGCCCACCTGGTGCCCACTATTCAGGCGTTCACGGCGCAACTCGATCACGGGGCACGGCAGTACGGCGAAATGGTCAACGCCGCAGCGCAACTGGTGTCGGCGGCGAACGCCGGTCCGACGTCGACCTCACCGATGTGGCAACAGCGTTACCGCGACGAGCTGTCCAACGCCACCGATCGGCTGGTCGGCTGGGCCGAGGCGTTCAACGAACTCGGCCACGTCCGCGGGGCGTAGTCGGACGACGATCAAGCGGCGAGGTACGAGCCGCGATGTGGGGCCCCACGCGAAGCGTAGGGGAAAGTCCGACGCGACGGGCGTAGTCACATCGTGGGGCGCAGCGCCGGGAACACCGCCGCGACCAGACCGCGCACCGTCGCCTTGAGGAAGTCCAGAGTGTCAAAGTAGTCGCGCCACAACGTGATTCGACCGGCGTGCACCTCGAACGTTCCGCACACCCAGAATTGCAGGCGCACCGGTCCGAACACCAGCGCGTCGGTGCGTTCGGTGAGCACGGAGCTGCCGTCGGCGGCGATGCGGTGAATTTTCACCTCGAAGCCGAACCGGCCCTGACCGCGACGCATCAGGCCGATGATGCGCCGGCGGCCGCGGATCGTGGGGTAGCCGACGTTGTGCCATTCGACGTGGTCGGCGAGCAGGCCGTCGGCGGTGTCGAAATCCTCGTCCTGCAGGGCGTAGAGGAACGTCTCCACCGCCCGGATGTTGTCGACGTCGGTTTTCAGTTCAGAAGCCTGGTCGGTCATGGGCGCAAGCCTAGTGCCGCGCAGGTGTGGCAGGGTAGCCCAATGCGCGTCGCGGTCGTTGCCGGACCGGATCCGGGACATGCCTTTCCAGCACTCGCATTGTGCCTTCGTTTCCTGGCCAACGGGGATACGCCGACACTGCTGACCGGGACGGAATGGCTGGACACGGCCCGCGACGCCGGGGTGAACGCCGCCGAACTCCTCGGCCTGGATCCGGTGGACACCGACGACGACGCCGCCGCCGGCGCGAAGGTCCACCAGCGCGGCGCCCGGATGGCCGTGCTCAACGCGCCGCAGATGCGTCAGCTCGCGCCGGACCTCGTGATCTCCGACGCCATCACCACGGCGGGCGGGTTCTGCGCTGAACTGCTCGGGCTGCCGTGGGTCGAGTTGAATCCGCATCCGCTGTACCGGCCGTCCAAGGGCCTCCCGCCGATCGGGAGCGGGCTGGCGCCCGGCGTCGGTGTCCGCGGCCGGTTGCGCGACGCGATCCTGCGCGCCCTCTCGGAGCGGTCGTGGCGGCAGGGCATTCGCCAGCGCGCGGCTGTCCGTGTGCAAATCGGGCTGCCCGCTGACGATCCCGGCCCGCGCCGACGGTTGATCGCCACGCTGCCCGCGCTGGAGGTGCAGCGGCCGGACTGGCCCGCCGAAGCCGTGGTGGTGGGTCCGCTGCACTTCGAGCCGACGAAGGCGACGCTGGACATCCCGCCGGGTGACGGACCCGTCGTGGTCGTCGCACCCTCCACTGCCACCACCGGGGAACGCGGCCTTGCCGAGGTCGCGTTGGAGACCTTGACGCCGGGGGAGACGTTGCCACCGGGATCGCGGGTCGTGGTGTCGCGACTGGGCGGCTCGGAGGTGGCTGTGCCGCCGTGGGCGGTGGTCGGGCTGGGAAGACAGGACGAACTGTTGTCGCACGCCGACCTGGTGATCTGCGGAGGCGGCCACGGCATGGTGGCCAAGACCCTGCTGGCCGGAGTTCCGATGGTGGTGGTCCCCGGCGGAGGCGACCAATGGGAGATCGCGAATCGTGTTGTGCGGCAGGGGAGTGCGCAGCTGGTGCGTCCTCTCGCCGCGGATTTGCTCGCGCAGGCGGTGCGGGAGGTGTTGGACACACCCTGCTACCGGGAGGCGGCGCGACGAGCGGGGGCGACGGTCGCCGACGTCGAAGATCCGGTACAGGTGTGCCATGAAGCGCTGGCCGCGTCGGCGTAGTTTGGGCTCGTGCGGTTGACGGAATTTCATCAGCTCGTCGAGGAACAGTTCGGATCGGTGCGTGGCGCGTCGCTGCTCGTCGACCACGTGCTCAGCGGGTTCGACGGGCGCACGGCAGCACAGGCCATCGAGGACGGCGTGGAACCGCGGGATGTCTGGCGCGCGCTGTGCTCGGACTTCGACGTCCCGCGTGATCAGTGGTGAATCGCTAGCGTTTGTCTTCGGCGCGACCGGTGCCCACGGTGTGTGACGGGCCCACCCGATCGTTGCCGCGGTCGGACTCCGGCATCTGTGAAGCCGGTTGTTCGTCAGCGGGAGAGGCCGTCGCACCGCCCCCGGTCTCGCTCGGCGACGGCGCCTTGCTCGCTGCATCCGTCGCCGGTTTCACAGCGCCCGCGGTTCGTTCGCCGCCGTCGTCTCCCGGGCCTTCCGGCTTGGCCGACGTCTGCCGACCCGCGTACGGGGGGACCTCGGGTTCGACGTCCTTGGGCGGCTCGTTGGTGAATCCCGTCTCGAAGTCCGGCTTTCCACCGTCGTCGTGTTCGGGGACGGATTCGTCACCTTGATATGTGCCCGACGGGCGGTCCACCGGCCCGCCCGATGGTTCATCGGATCCGGTTCCGCGCTGTCCCCGTTCCTCCGACTCTGTCATGACAATCACTCCTCACTTGTCGCCGCTGGATCTGCGGCGATGAATCGACGGCCTCAGGGGCGCTGACCCAGGACCAACGCCGTCTCCCGGTGCAACCGGCCGAAGTTGTAGTACGCCGCGCAGGCGCCCTCCGGGGACACCATGCACGTCCCGATCGGCGTCTCCGGTGTGCACGCGGTTCCGAAGACCTTGCACTCCCACGGTTTGATGACACCTTTGAGTACCTCGCCGCACTGACATGCTTTCGGATCGGCCACCCGCACACCCGGCATGGCGAAGGTGCGTTCGGCGTCGAAGTCGGCGTAGTCGGGGTGGAGCCGCAGCGCACTCTGTGAGATGAATCCCAGCCCCCGCCACTCGAAATGCGGTCGCAGCTCGAACGTCTGTGCCATCAGCTTGAGCGCCTGCGTGTTGCCTTCGGGACGCACCACCCGCGTGTACTGGTTCTCGACCTGGCAACGGCCGTCGCGGATCTGCTGCAGCAGCATGTGCACCGACGCGAGGATGTCGAGCGGTTCGAATCCTGCCACCACCATGGGCTTTCCGTACACATCGGGGACGAACCGGTACGGGCGCAGCCCCACCACCGTCGAGACGTGTCCGGGCCCGAGGAATCCGGACAGCCGCAGGTCGGGAGACTCCAGGATCGCCTTGATGGGCGGAACGATCGTGACGTGGTTACAGAACACGCTGAAGTTACCTACGCCCAGAGCTTTCGCGCGCACCAGCGTCACGGCGGTGGACGGCGCGGTGGTCTCGAAGCCCACTGCGAAGAACACGACCCGCTTGTCGGGGTTGTCGAGCGCGATCTTGAGGGCGTCCAGCGGCGAGTACACGAAGCGCACATCGGCGCCGCGGGCCTTCGCTTCGATGAGGTTGCCCCGCGATCCCGGCACTCGCATCATGTCGCCGAACGTCGTGAAGATGACGTCCGGTTGTTCGGCCAGCCACATCGCGTCGTCGACGCGTCCCATCGGGATGACGCACACCGGGCATCCGGGCCCGTGTACCAGCTCGACCGTCTCCGGCAGCAGATGCTCGATGCCATGGCGGTAGATGGTGTGGGTGTGGCCGCCGCACACCTCCATGAATTTGAACTCGTCGTCGCCGGCGAGGTCGGTGATGGATCTGACCAGCGCGCGTGCCGCGGCCGGGTCGCGGAATTCGTCGACGAATCTCATGGTTTGCCCCTCAAGCGATTTCGGACGAGTTGAATGCTTCGATCTCGGCGGCGTAGTCGGCGCCCATCTTCTGTACCTGGTCGAGGGTGAGCGTGGCCTCGCGTTCGTCGATCTTGGCCATCGCGAACCCGACGTGAACCAGGACCCAGTCGCCGACCTGCAGATTGTCGTCGGCCAGCAGACGCACGCTGATGGTTCTGCGAACGCCGTTGACGTCGACCTTGGCCAGCGATTGTTCGGCGTCGACGATGTCGACCACCTGACCGGGGATGCCGAGGCACATGTCGTTCTCCTCTCAACATATCCGCGGCAGGGGGTCGCCGACGAGCATGTCGACGATCCGGCTGCCACCGAATGACGTTCGTAGCGCGACGATTCCGTGGGGCTCGGGGACGATCTCGCCGACCACCGCGGCCTGCGCGCCCTGCGGGTGGCCGCGCAACGCGGACACCGCCTCATCGGCTTCGTCGGCGGGCACGACGGCGACGAACTTGCCTTCGTTCGCCACGTAGAGCGGGTCGATGCCGAGCATGTCGCACGCCCCGAGCACCTGCGGCAGGACGGGCAGCCTCTCCTCGTCGAGGATCACCGCGAACTGCGCGTCTTTGACGAGTTCGTTGGCCACCGTGCCCACACCGCCGCGGGTCGCATCGCGCATCCACCGGGTCGACGGCGCCGCGGTCATCAGCAGCTCGACGAGTTCGTGCACCGGCGCGGTGTCCGAGGCGATGTCGGCGTCGATGGCCAGATCGCCGCGCGCCAGCATGACGGCCATCCCGTGCTCGCCGATCGCGCCTGACAGCACGACCTTGTCGCCGGGCTCCACGCGGTCGCGGGACAGCCGCCGGCCCTCGGGAATCACACCCATGCCCGCGGTGCAGATGTAGACGCCGTCGGCGGCGCCCCTGCCGACGACCTTCGTGTCGCCGGTGACGATCTGCACGCCCGCATTCAACGCGGCTTCGCCCATGTCCGCGACGATCTCGCGCAGTTCGGCGATCGGAAAGCCCTCTTCGATCACGAACGCCGCCGAAAGCCACTGTGGGCGGGCACCGGACACGGCCAGGTCGTTGATCGTGCCGTGCACCGCGACGTGGCCGATGGAACCGCCCGGGAAGCGCCGCGGCGACACCACGTAGGAGTCGGTGGAGAAGGCGAGCCGCTCGCCCGACGGCATCCGCACCGCGGCCGCGTCACCGAGTTGTTCGAGTTCGTCGTTGCGGAAAGCCTCGAGGAACACCGCGTCGACGAGCGCGGCCGACGACTTGCCGCCCGCCCCGTGCGCGAGCGTCACCACGTCGTCGAGCAGCCGCGGTCGTCGCTGCCGGAACTTGTCGATCCGTTCCAGCACCCGGTCTTCGCGTTCGGACGCGCTCGCAGCTCGTGTCATGTGGAAGGTGCTCCGTTCAGTGCGCGGGCCGAGTTGTTGTGCAGTTGTTCCTGGACCACCGACCAGAGTCGGTAGCCGAGCATCGCGTGGCTCTCCTGGATGCGGTGGATGCTCTGCGAGTGGACGGTGAAACAGAAGTCGAGGTCGTCGGCGGCCGCCATCCGCCCGCCGTCGTGGCCGGAGAAGCCCACGGTCACCAGGCCGCGGTGCTTGGCCTCGGTGATCGCGGTCATCAGGTCGTCGGAGTTGCCGGACGTGGACAGCGCGATCGCGACGTCGCGGTCGCGGGCGTGGGCGATGATCTGGCGTTTGAAAATCAGGTCGAACCCGACGTCGTTGCCGAGCGCGGTCACCACGGCGTTGTCGGCGGCAAGGGACCACGCGGCGACCGGCCTTCCACGTGCCGGTCGGCTGAACAGCGAGGCCAACGTCGCGGCGTCGGTGGAACTTCCGCCGTTGCCGAACGTGTACAGCCGCCCACCGCGGCGGAACCGCTCGGCCATCTGCGTTCCGGCCGCGGTCAACGCATCACCGTACTCCTCGAGCGATTCCCGTTGCAGCCGAGCGCTTTCGGCGGCCTTACCGCGAGCCGAGGCCGCGAGGTCGTCGAGCAGGCTCGCGGCGTCGGACTCCTCGGACTCGATGAACGGGTACAGGAAGCCGGTGGCATCGGAGTCGGTCATCGGCGCACCTCCTCGGGCTCGACGCGCGAGATGGCCGCGCCGGCATGCAGCAGAACAAGGTCGTCGACCGCGACATCGCCGATCAGCGTGACGTCGACCCACTCCTCACCCTCGGCAGTGCGTACCAGCGCCGAACTCGTCGCGTCGACCGGCGGCACGAGCACCTCACCGAACCGCCCCTCGTCGCTGCACGTCACGCAGACGGCGGCGGGCTCTGCGGGTTTGAGCAGTCCCGGATGCTCGAAGCAGACGTGGGTGAGCTCCCACAGCAGGTGATACAGCAGCACGAATGCTCCGGTGGCGGGCACCATCGGGTCCTCGGTGTCGATCCAGAGGATGTGATTTGCCGCTCCCGCCGCCGGACGGGGTCCGGACCCGATCCACAACGTCAGGACGCCCCACGCGCGGGCGCGCCGCATCGCGTCGACGACCGACGGTTCGTGCGCCGACGCCACCGCGATCAGCAGATCGCCGGTCCGGCTTGCCACCCGCGCCTGCGCGACGGGGTCCGGTTCGACGAGGGCGACCGACGGAAGTGCCCGCTTGCCCATGATCACCGGGTGCACGAACTCGACGGCGATGTGATGAGCGTGCGGCTCCCACTGCGGCGAGATCACCCACAAGGTCGCTCCATCGTTGAACCGGCGGGCCAGATCCAGCGCGGCGGCGGCGAGGTCGGCTGACAGTTCCTCGCCGACATACGGGCGTTGAGCGGTCGTCATCGCGATACTCCCTGTCCAAGAATGGAATTCACAAGGTCGAGCGTTGCCTGCGTGGCCCCCTCGAGGTCGGCGGCCTCCTCGTCGGTCAGCGTCCCGCAGATCCAGTCCCAGTGGGCGGAGACGATCATCCCAGGTTGCGGACGGGGCGCCAGTGACTGCTCGCCCCGCTTCCATGTGATCCGCTCGGCGCGCGGATCACCCAGCACCAGGCGACCGTCTCCGTATGTCAGCGGCCGCGACGTGATCTCCGCCCGGTCGCCGGTGACGGACGTGACGGTGCCCCACCGGATGCGGCAAGCCTGCATGACGCCCATGGCGGTATCGGCGTCGCGTCCCAGGAACTTCACCCAGGGGTAAACGACGAAGACGTGAAAGCTGTGGTGTGCCAGGACATCGGGGGTGGAGGGAACCGTGTCGAGCATCCCGGTGACCTGACCGGTGAACGACGCGCGCAACCGTGCCAGCAGGTGGTCGGGATCCACCTTGGACAGCGCCCGCCCGCCGATCCAGTAGCTGCGGACGACCTCGTCGTCCAGCGCGTCGGATGTCCCGACGGTCTCGGCGATGACGGTGAGATACGGCCAGGCACCGTCGAATTCGTGTGCGTGCGAGGCGAGCCCGGAGGTTCCACCGCCGCCGGCCGGACCGCAGTAGCCGAGCTCGTTCGGCGGGTAGGCGTAGCGGCCGAACACCGTAGGACCGTTGCCGTTCATGATGCGTTCCCCGCCAGCAACTGGCCCAGTGCGATACCGCCGTCGTTGGGCGGCACCGTGCGATGGGTTATCGCGTCGATGCCCTTGCCGTGTAGCCCGTTCAGGGTCGACTCGAGGAGCAGGGCGTTCTGGAACACACCGCCGGACAGGGCCACGGGCCGCGACGAGTCGGCGTGTGTGCATGCGAGGTCGACAACCAGATCGGCGACCGCGCGGTGGAACCGGGCGCCGATGACTGACGAGGACACACCCGAACGGAGATCGTCGACGATGGCGTGCAGCACCGGGGCGGGATCGATCACTACCGTCGAGTGGCTTGTGCCGACGGTGAATGCGTAAGAGTCTGTGCCGCAGTCGATGCCGCGAGAGATACCCTCCAGCTCGATGGCGGCCTGCGCCTCGTAGTCGACGACGTGCCGCACGCCGGCCAGCGAGGACACCGCGTCGAACAGCCGGCCCATGCTGGAGGTCGGCACGCAACCGAGGCCGGTCTCGAGTTGCCGGGCAAGCGCTTGACGCTCGTCGGGTGGACAGGCCGAGACCGAGGGCAGTTCGGGATCCCACGCGATCCCCGCCGAGCGCAGGTGTGCCAGGGCCATCCGATACGGGCGAAGGACGCTGACGTCACCACCCGCGAGGGCAACGTACTTCAGGTGCGCGAGCCGTTGGTAGCCCTTGTAGTTGGCCAGCAGCACCTCGCCGCCCCACACGGCACGGTCGGGCCCGTAACCCGTTCCGTCGAAGGCGAACCCGAGCACCTGGGTGGACCCGTCGAGGCCGTGTTCGGCCATCACCGCGGCGATGTGCGCGTGATGATGCTGAACTAGTTTGACCGGCCGGTCGGCCGCGTTGCGCCGGGCCCACTCGGTCGACCGGTACAGCGGATGCGCGTCGGCGACCAACACCTGCGGCGCGACGGACGTCAATTCCCGCAGGTGGCGTTGCGCGGAATCGAAGGCCGACAGCGTCGCCAGATCGTCCATGTCGCCGATGTGCTGGCTCAGCCATGCGTATCGGCCGTCCGCGACCGCCATGGTGTTCTTCAGATCGGCGCCGACCGCCAGCGAGGGCGGCACCGGCATCGGCAACGCCACGGGCAGCGGCGCATAGCCGCGCGATCGCCGAATCGGCAATTCCACCGGCTCGTATCCGCCGTCGAGGGTGATCATGCGCATCACGGAGTCGTCGCAGGGCACCAGGATTTCGCGGTCGTGCATCAGCCAACCGTCGACGATGCGTGAAAGCCGTTCCAGCGCGCTCGCATCGGTGAAGCAGATCGGCTCGCCCGCGAGGTTGGCCGACGTCATCACCAACGCGGTCGGTCCGGGTGCGTCGCCGGGCAGCCCGAACAGCAGAGCGTGCAGCGGGGTGTAGGCCAGCAGGATGCCCAGGTCGTGGTTGTGCGGTGCGACGGCGTCGGCGACGGGGGCGCCGTGGCGCTGCGGCATCAACACGATGGGGCGTTGCGGTCCGGCCAGCAACCGCGCCGACGGCGCATCGATCTCGACCAGGCCGCGAGCGGTCGCGAGGTCGGGTGCCATCACCGCGAACGGTTTGTCGCCGCGGCGCTTCCTGGCACGCAACTCGGCGACCGCGCGTTCGTCGGCGGCGTCGCAGGCCAGGTGGTAGCCGCCGATGCCCTTGACCGCGAGGATGCCTCCGTCGGCCAGCAACCGGCGCGCACGCTGCAGCGCGGGCTCGCCCGTCATGGTGACTCCTGCGAGGTCGCGGTAGGTCAACGTCGGGCCGCAGTCGGGGCAGCAAACGGGCTGGGCGTGGAACCTGCGGTCGGCGGGATCGTGGTATTCGCGTGCGCAGGCCTCGCACATGTCGAAGTCCGCCATGGTCGTGGCGTGCCGGTCGTAGGGCAGCGAGGCGATGATGGTGAAGCGCGGTCCGCAGTTGGTGCAGTTGATGAACGCATGACGGGAACGTCGGTTGCGCGGGTCGCGTTGCTCGGCGGCGCAGTCGGCGCACATGGCGACATCGGGTGAGGTGAGCGTGCGGCCACCGTCGGTCCGCAAGGTGTCGGCGATGACGAAACCCGTCCCGCCCGCGACCGGAAGCGCTTCGGCGTCGAGGCCTTCGATCACCGCCAGCGGCGGTGGGTGGTCGCGCAACCGGCTCAGGAACGTCTCGACATCGGCTGCGTCGCCCTCGACGTCGACGAGCGCGCCCGCGCTGTCGTTGCGGACGCTTCCAGTCAGCGCCAGCGCGGCCGCCGTCGTGTACACGAAGGGGCGGAAGCCGACGCCCTGAACCACTCCCCGGACCCGGACACGCAGCCGGCACCGCGTGGTCACGGCGAATCCTCAAGGCCCGGAACAGGCTCGCCCCTGCCCAACAATTGCAGACCCGCGAGTGCGGCGTCGGCCCCTGCCTTGTCGGTCTTCTCCACCACGAAGCCCATGTGGATGATGACCCAGTCGCCCGGTGCGAAGGTCTGCTCGGGCAGCATGCCGACGTTGACCTTGCGGTGCTCACCCGCGACCTCGACGAGGGCCAGCTGATCGCCGTAGCCCTCCAGCATCGTCACGACCCGCCCCGGAATACCCAGACACATCGGTCAGCCCTCCGCCACCGAGACGCGGGCCGATAGTCCGGCAACCACCTCGCCGATCACCCGCACCGCCTCCGGTACGGCCGCCGCGACGGCATCCGACAGACCGATCCCCTCGTCGACGCGGTCGACCTCGCAGCCGATCACCACGGTGATGGGCGGGGTGCCGCCGAGCACGTTGAGGCTGGCGAACACCGCCGCGGGATCCATCGCGTGCGCATCCAGCCCCGTTGCCGCCCGGGCGTCGGTGAGGTCGGCCTCGAATACGTGGAGCGTGCCGGGCGCGCCGCGACTCGGGATGGCGTCGACGAGGACCAGGGCGTCGCAGCCGTCGAGCAGGTCGTAGGCGAGGTGCATGCCGCCGACCCCGTAATCCCTGACCGCAACGTGTGATCCGGCGAGGTCGGGCGGCACGCGACGCATCACCTCGGGGCCGAAGCCGTCGTCCCCGAGGAAGATGTTGCCGAGCCCGGCTACCAGGATGCGGGAGATACGCTGGGAGATGAGGACACCTCGTTCGCCGTCACATCCGGCGCATTCTCATGTAGCGCCGCGCATCCGGCACGGAGCGGATGCCCACCGCCGCCGCCGCCAGGGCCACCACCGCCACGATTCCTACCGCGATCCAGCCGATCACTTCCATTGCGGACTCCCTTCAACCAGAGGTTCGACCTCGTCGGGTGCGAAGTACAAGTAGCGGCCGTACCAGTCGTGCAGTTCGGCACCGGGATCGTCCTCGATGACGACGCCGATATGGTGCTCGCCGTCGACGTCCTCATGCACCGAGGTGACGCGCGCGATCTTGTCGGCGTAGAACACGTCCTGCGCGTCGGCCCGCCGGGAGGGGTGCAACCGCACACGGCTGCCGCGGGCGATGCGAGTGTCGTTGACGAGCACCGCATCCGAGTCCGGCTGCACCGCCGTGTCCGCCATGGGATCCCACCACTCGACGCCGGCCGGGATCTGCGGGATCAGGTCCGGTTCCCCGCCCGGCGCATGCGGGTTCCGCAGCACGCCGTGCAGATCGAGCATCGCCTCGGGCGACATCGAGTCGCAGCGGTCGATGATCGCCGCGGCGCGTTGATCGGTGGCCCGGGCCTGCGCTTTCTCGTCGTCGGTCATGGTCATGATGCGCAGCGTCAGGATCTCGTCGATCTCGGTCGAGTCGTAGAGCGCACCCTTGCTCTGCTCGGCGATCTCGGGGTGGTCGTAGAGGATGATCGGCGACGCGAGCACGAGATCCCGATGTGGGGCCTGGCCGGCGAGCACCGGAAAGCAGCGGTGCTGGCGACACCGCGCCACGGCGTCGGCGGCCCACTCCGGCGGTTCGAGCAGGGAGATGAACTCGCCGTCGGCCACCTCCAGCAAGAGGTGGGTCCCGATCAGTGACACGGCGATCGCCTCGTCCTTGACGCCGGCCGGTGCAGCGGTGTTGCACACATCGAACGTGAGCCGGAGCAAGTCGCCGTCCTGCTCGGCGGAGACGTCGAGTCGGCCGCTCAGCTCGCGGCGCGTCCGCACCAGCCTGCCGCCCGCGACGGGCTCGATCTCTCTCGCCGACGGAACCGAGATGTCCAATGTGCGAGGCAGGCTCATGACCGGGAACGGGTCGATCGGGATCTCGCATTCGACGGCCTCGTCCCAGCTGACCCATGCATCGGCATCCGAACCCAGCTCGCCGACCGGTTCGAACCGTCCACCGCCGGCGTCGCGTTCGACGCTGCGGCGCTGCAGTTGCAGGAAGCGGATCACACCGGTAACCATCGGGACGCCGTGCGGGTCCAGCAGCACCTGGGTGGACAGCGAGGCGTCTTCTCCGATGGCGGCCTCCGCGGCGCCGTTCGGTCCCAGAACGCCGAACTGCCAACGGGACTGGTTCTTGCTCGAGCTGGCTCGGTAGGGATACAGCAGGTACCCCTCGTAGAGCACCGCGTCCGCGACGGCCCGGGCGTGATCCCAGTCTGCGGTCATCGAATCTCCTCCGCGGTGTGAGCGGTTAGTAGCGAGGCGATCGCATCGTCGTAGTTCAGGAGGCCGCGGGCTGATTTGAACTCGGACAGCGCGTCGATGGTGTCGTGTTCCAGCCGCAGCCAGCCGGTGTTGGGATAGTGCAGGCGCATCAGGTCGTGCCACGTCGACACGGGTAGGTCGTAGTGGTCCTCGCGATCCCACGGGACCTGCTGAACGCTGAAGTTCGTTTCACCGCGAGTGAAAACCGTTCCACTGAACAGGAATTGCAGCGGAACCCGACCGTCATGCAGCGCATGGAAGTATTTGGCCGCAGTCACCTCGAGGTCGTAGGTGCACTCGAGCGGCAGGTCGACCTGCGTGGTTCCGGTGAAGCCCGGAACCATGGTGCTGGCATGCTGCCAAAGGAAGTTGTGTTGTGTGGCGTCCCAGCGCTCGCGGGGGCCGAACAGGTCGAGCAGTCCGAGCGCCTCGTCATCGGAGTACCGGCGGCGCAACGGTTCGATGCGGACCTGGCACCGCAGCGCGATGGCATGCACGGGATCGTCACCGTCGGAAGCGACACCGATCCGGGCCGTCAGCACCGGTGCCACCGCGTACGGTTCGGCGCGGATGTCGAGCACCGCGAAGGTCAGCTCTGGCACGGCGCCACCACCTTCGACCGGTCGCGCACGTGCTCGAAGAAGACGTCGAGGTATCCGCGCACCTGCTGACCGCCGTCGAAACCGTGCCACAGCTGGCGGAGCCTGCCGACGAACTCGTAGCAGGCGTCGATGGGCACCAGGAAGCATTCCGGGGCCCGACGTACATCGTCGGGCACCCGCACCAGCAGGGCCTCGGTGTCGTCGGCGAGCAGGTCAACCCGCGGGTCCGCCGCACGGACGCCATCCCACGCGGAGAGGTCCAGTTCTGACTCGGTCGCGCCCGCCGGCCCGGGATAGAAGGCCACCATGCGATTCAACGTCGAGTTGCGGAAGAAGAACGCCAGCCCGACCGGGATCTGAAGAAGCTGCCAATGCGTGCGTTCCAGCCCGAATTCCGGGAAGGACAGCCAGCGGTCGGGGACCGCGCGATAGCGGAGCTCGGCGCTGGTGTCGGTGAACAGTAGATAACAGCCGCGGCATACGCACATCAGCGCTCGCGCTTCGACATTCACGACGTGCTGGTGTTCGTCGGCGATCGCTTCGGCGCACATCTCACAGCGTTCGCCCGCGGGTGCGGGAACGCCGCGGTTGGCCCGGATCATCGCGAGCACGTCGTACGCGCTGGTCATGCCACACCCGCCGCGGTCGGTTCGGCCATCGCGATCGACAGCACGCCGTCGCGCGCCAGCAGCGGGACGGGTTGCAGGTGAGCGAACGGGTCAGCGTGTTCGTCGACGCAGGCTCCGGCATGCACGACATCGAAATGGGCATGGCAGCGCGGGCAGCGCAGCACCGCGTCACCCGCGGGTGACCCGATGCTGCGGTGCAGCGCGGCGCCTGCCAGCGATTTGTGGCAGGCGCCGCAGCGGTCGCGGTAGGCGAACACCTCATCGTCGATCCGGCATGCCAACACGGTGGTTCCCGCAACGGTGAACCCACCGACCTCACCGGGCGCCAGGTCGGCGAATTCGGGCACGGGGTACCACGTGGGCTGGGCCTGTGCACGCTGCTGGACACGGCTGAACAGCGTCGCCGGTGGTATCACGGTGGCACCCGAGTCGGGCTGCACCACCTCGATCGCAGTGACCTCTGGGGCCGCCGCCCGGATGGCGTCCTCAACAGTCAGCTCCAGGGTGACCGCCGACGAGGGGCAGCTCTTGCAGCTGCCGGCGAACTGCAGGCGGACGGTGAATCCATCTGAGCCGTCGACGGTTTCGAGAAGCGTCACGTCACCGCCGTGTGAGCCGAGATAGGGCCGCACCCTGTCCAAGGCGTCCTCGACGCGCCGGTGGATGTCGTGCGGGTGCAAGCCGTGTACGAGCAGCAGGCTCGCGACGAGGTCGTCGCCGGCCAGCCGTTCGGCTATCGAGGCGTCGGCGCTCACCGCGATCCGCAGGATTTGCTCGAGCGCGGCGCCATAGAGGTCGGTCACCTCACCGACGAGTTGGACCGCCCGCTCGTGCGCGGCGGGGCCACCCGCGGCGGACGCGTCAAGGAGGGCCTTGATTCGGTCGCCCGCCGTACGCCACTGCGCATCGTTTCGGATCGGCGGGGCCATGCCCTATTCCCCGGTGACGGACTGGGTGGGAGAGTGAAGCAGCTCGAGCGACTTCCCCTTGCCCAGGTACATGTGCACGCCGCACGGCAGACACGGGTCGAAACTGCGCACCGTGCGCATGACGTCGATGCCCTTGAAATGCTCCCTGTCGTTCTCCTCGAAGATCGGCTGACCTTGGACCGCGTCCTCGTAGGGACCCGGTGTGCCGTAGCTGTCGCGGGGGTTGGCGTTCCACGGCGTCGGCGGATACGGGTGATAATTGGCGATCTTGCCGTCGCGAATCACCATGTGGTGACTGAGTACTCCGCGGACCGCCTCGGTGAACCCGCAACCGATGCCCTCGTCAGGCACCTCGAACTTCTCCCAGGTCTTGGTCCGGCCCGCACGGATCTCGGTCAGCGCCTTCTCCGCGAAGTGCAGGGCACAGGCGGCGGCGTAGGCCTGAAAGTACGTCCGCGCACGATTGCGCTCGAGCGTGTTGCTGCCGTGATGCGGGATCTTCCACTCGAGTTCGACCGGACCCTTCAGGGCGGTCTTGGGCAGGTTGATCTGCACGCTCTGGCCGGTCGCCTTGACATAGCCGATATCGACCAGTCCGGCGAGCGCGGTCGACCACAGCCTGGCCAGCGGGCCGCCGCCGGTGTCGAGCGCCAGGTGATTCGTGCCGTCGAACCAGCGCGGCGACATCACCCAGCTGTAGTTGCCGTCGAAGTCGCGCTTCTGCGGCCGGGGGTTCGTGTGCTGGTTCCACGGGTGCCGGCGGTCGATCGGATTGCCGAGCGGGTCCTGCTTGACGAACATCTCCTGATCCGACCAGTCGTCGTAATACGAGTGGCCCAACAGGATCCGGATACCGAGGTTGATGTCCACCAGCGAGTGGGTGTGCAGCTTTCCGTCGATCACCACACCGGGCGTGACGAACATCGCGTCGCCCCAGCGCTCCATGTCCTTGTACTCGAAGTTGCACACCTCGGGATCCTGGAACGAGCCCCAGCAGCCGAGCAGTGTGCGGCGCAGCCCGACCTGGTCGTAGCCGGGGAGCGCTTCGTAGAAGAAGTCAAAGAGGTCGTCGTGCATCGGCACGACCTTCTTCATGAACTCGACGTAGCGCATCAGCCGCGTCATGTAGTCGGTCATCAACTGGACCGTCGCGGTTGTGCCGATGCCGCCGGGATAAAGCGTCGACGGATGGACGTGGCGACCCTCCATGAGGCAGAACATCTCTCGCGTCCACCGGCTGACCTGCAGGGCCTCGCGGTAAAACTCGCCGGTGAACGGGTTGAGCGCGCGCATGATCTCGGCGATCGTGCGGTAGCCGTGCATATCCGCATGCGGCGCCTGGGCGTTCTCGGCCTTGGCCAGCACACTCGGATTGGTCTCCGACACCATCTTCTCGCAGTAGTCGACGCCTACCAGGTTCTCCTGGAAGATGTTGTGGTCGAACATGTACTCGGCGGCCTCACCCAGGTTGACCAGCCACTCCCCGAGATGCGGCGGCTTGACCCCGTAGGCCATGTTTTGGCAGTAACACGAGCACGTCGCGTGGTTGTCGCCGCAGATGCCGCAGATGCGGCTGGTGATGAAGTGCGCGTCGCGAGGGTCCTTGCCCTTCATGAAGATCGAGTAACCGCGGAAGATCGACGAGGTGCTGTGGCACTCGACGACTTCGCGGTTGTCGAAGTCGATCTTGGTGTAGATGCCGAGGCTGCCGACGATCCGGGTGATGGGATCCCAGGCCATCTCCACCAGTTGGCCGGGGTCGCGCTTCACGTGTGACGGCTCGGGGATGATGGTTGTCATCGAACTCTTCTCTTTCTTTAGGTAAGAAGCGTCACAGGCAGTTTCGAAACCGAAAGCACGCCTGCGCGCGGCGGAACAAGCCACACCTACCAGGTGCGGGTCGCTCCGGTCGTGAGTTGCGTGCCGGGATGGCGCCACTTCGGTTCTTTGTCGACGGTGCGGCCGGTGACATGGCGCAGGCTTCGGATGACCGATCCGTACAGCCCTGACGCCGCTGTGGACACCTTGCCACCGGGGGGTTCGTCCATGAACGGCATGAACTTGTCGGGGAATCCGGGCATGGTGCAGCCGATGCATATACCGCCCACGTTCGGACAGCCGCCGATCCCGTTGATCCAGCCGCGCTTGGGTACGTTGCACTTGACGACCGGGCCCCAACAGCCCAGCTTCACAATGCATTTCGGCGATCCGTACTCGGTCGCGAAATCGCCCTGTTCGTAATAGCCGGCCCGGTCGCAACCCTCGTGCACGGTCGCACCGAACAGCCACTGCGGTCGTAACGCATCGTCGAGCGGGATCATCGGGGCCTGATCCGTGGCCATGTACAACAGGTAGGTCAGTGTCTCGGCGAGGTTGTCCGGCTGGATCGGGCATCCCGGTACGCAGACGATCGGAATGCCGGCCTTGCTCTTCCAATCCCAGCCGAGATAGTCGGGCACGCCCATGGCGCCGGTCGGATTGCCCGCCATCGCGTGGATGCCGCCGTAGGTCGCGCACGTTCCGACCGCGACGATGGCAGTGGCCTTGGGCGCCAGCCGATCCAACCACTCGCTTGTGGTCATCGGTTGGCCGGTGGCCGGATCGTTGCCGAAGCCGCACCAGTAACCTTCGGCCTTGATCTTCTCGTTCGGGATCGACCCCTCGACGACCAGAACGAACGGTTCCAGTTCACCCCGGTCGGCCTTGAAGAACCATTCGAGGAAATCGTCGGCGCCCCCGTTCGGTCCGCACTCGAAATCGATCAGGGGCCAATGGACGGCGATCTTCGGCAACCCCGGGAGCGCGCCGAGGGCGATCTCCTCGATGCTGGGCTGGGTGGCGGCAGTCAACGCCACCGAATCACCGTCACAACTCAATCCGGCGTTGATCCACAGCACGTGGATCAAGGCCTGTTCCGCTTTGACTGCTGCCTCCGTTGGCATAGGTCACAGCTTTCTGGGGGCCGGGCTGGGGCCCTCACGACCGGGAGCCGGGCTGGGGCTCCCAACACCTCACGTTGTGCCGTGGCGCCGAATTCCGGCGCTGAGTCTGGGTTTACTCCGGGGGTTATGTCTTGTCAACGGTTGCCAGGGCAGAAGCCGATTTTGCGCAATCGGTGATCCAGTCGTACCACCGCGAGCTACCATCGCCAGTGGCGGCCGACATCGCCAGTATCTGCGCGTCGCGATTCAGTGATCGTACGTATTGGCAACATTTTTCAAGATCGAAGCTGACGTACGGCAGTAAGTCGATCTTGTTGACGATCACCAGCCCGGCGGCCGCAAACATGTGCGGGTACTTCAAGGGTTTGTCGTCGCCCTCCGTCACCGAGATGATGACGACTTTGCTGTGCTCGCCGAGATCGAACAGTGCGGGGCAGACGAGGTTTCCGACGTTCTCGATGAAGAGAACCGAGCCGTGCTCCGGGTCGAGTTCCTGCAGTGCGCGATGCACCATATCGGCGTCGAGGTGGCAACCGGCGCCGGTGTTGACCTGGACCGCGCGCGCTCCCGCGGCCGTGATGCGTTCGGCGTCCAGCAGCGTCTCCTGATCGCCCTCGATGACCGAGACGGGGCGAGCCGAATGGAGATCGCGGATGGTGCGCTCGAGAAGGGTGGTCTTTCCGGCGCCCGGAGAGCTGGTGAGGTTGAGTGCCAGGATGTCGCGGGCGGCCAGCCATGCGCGGTTCCGTTCGGCGAGCTCGTCGTTCTTGGCGAGCACCTTCTGCTCGAGCGTGACGGTCTCGGTGTGGGGATGGGTATGGGGGTGGTCATGGGAATGGTCGGCGTGGTGGCCGTTCTCATGGGGGTGAGCGTGTCCCGGCAGAGTGACCGTCGCGCCGTCGTCGCCGCAGCCGCACGTTGTGCACATGGTTAACTCACTTCCATCGAGAGAATCTTCAGATCCCGGCCGGCGACCACCTCGACATCCGCACTGCCGCAGGGGCACAACAGAATCAGGTCGCGCAATTCGAAGCTCTCGCCGCAGGTGCGGCAGCGCGCGGCACCGGGTTGCACGTCGAGGTCCAGGCGCGCCCCGTCGGCGACGGTGCCCGCAGTGGCGAGTTCGAAGCAGAATCGCATCGAATCGGGTACCACGGCGCACAGCGCGCCGACCTCGAGCGTGACGCGGTGCACCCGGCGGCCGGCGGCGTGCTCGCACACCGCATCGATCACACTTTGCGTTATCGCCATCTCGTGCATGCGGACCCCGTTTCGGCCGGGATGTCTTCACCATATGCCGCGCAGCGGTCGGTCGGGGGTGGACTGGGGAACCGTTCGACACTGATGACCGATGGCACGGCGTGTCTCGCTTGAGTCGAACAGGTGTTCGTCTACTGTGGGCAGTGTTCGACGGCTAGATGCTGCTGGTCAGGGCGACCTGTCCCGACTTGTCGGGGGCTTGTCGGTGGCTGCCTCTAGCGTCACGGCCAACTGATCGAAACCGATCACCGAACAGCTAGATATCCAAGGACGGAGACCACCATGGCGCAGGCACCCGACCGCGAGAAAGCCCTCGAGCTGGCCCTCGCACAGATCGACAAGAACTTCGGCAAGGGCTCGGTGATGCGGCTGGGCGAAGAGGTCCGCCAGCCGATCTCGGTGATCCCGACCGGTTCGATCGCCCTGGACGTGGCGCTCGGCATCGGCGGCCTGCCGCGCGGCAGGGTCATCGAGATCTACGGCCCGGAGTCCTCGGGTAAGACGACCGTCGCACTGCACGCGGTCGCCAACGCGCAGGCCGCCGGCGGGATCGCGGCGTTCATCGACGCCGAGCACGCGCTGGACCCCGAGTACGCCAAGAAGCTCGGGGTGGACACCGACGCGTTGCTGGTCAGCCAGCCCGACACCGGTGAGCAGGCGCTGGAGATCGCCGACATGCTGATCCGCTCCGGCGCGCTGGACATCTTGGTCATCGACTCGGTGGCCGCACTCGTGCCGCGCGCGGAGATCGAGGGCGAGATGGGAGACAGCCACGTCGGGCTGCAGGCCCGGCTGATGAGCCAGGCGCTGCGCAAGATGACCGGCGCACTGAGCAATTCGGGCACCACCGCGATCTTCATCAACCAGCTCCGCGAAAAGATCGGTGTGATGTTCGGGTGTTTCAACTACAGCACCCGGGTGCAGTTGGCCGACGGAACCACCGAGAAGATCGGCAAGATCGTCAACCAGAAGATGGACGTCGAGGTGCTGTCCTACGACCCGGACACCGACCGGGTCGTGCCACGCAAGGTCGTGAACTGGTTCAACAACGGTCCGGCCGAGCAGTTCTTGCAGTTCACGGTCGAAAAGTCGGACGGCAACGGTAAGTCGCAGTTCGCGGCGACGCCCAATCACCTGATCCGTACACCGGGCGGCTGGACGGAAGCGGGCGACCTCATCGCCGGTGACCGTGTGATGGCTACCGAGCCGCATCGTCTCAGCGATCAGCAGTTCCAGGTGGTGCTCGGCTCATTGATGGGTGACGGCAATCTGTCGCCCAACCGGCGGGATCGAAACGGCATGCGGTTCCGGATGGGACACGGTGCCAAGCAGGTCGACTATCTGCGATGGAAGACAGAGCTCCTGGGCAACATCAAGCATTCGACCCGCGTAAACGACAAGGGCGCAACGTTTGTCGACTTCACGCCGATGCCCGAGTTGGCTGAGTTGCAGCGGGCGGTGTATCTGGGAGACGGCAAGAAGTTCCTTTCCGAGGAGTACCTCAAAGCGCTCACTCCGCTGGCGCTGGCCATCTGGTACATGGATGACGGGGCATTCACCGTCCGTTCGAAAGGGTTGCAGGAGCGCACCGCTGGCGGTAGCGGACGTATCGAGATCTGCGTTGAGGCGATGAGCGCGGGCACGCGTGTCCGGCTGCGTGACTACCTGCACGACACCCATGGCCTGGAGGTGCGGTTGCGGCAGTCCGGTAAGGCCGGGAAGACCGTGCTGGTGTTCTCCACTGCGTCCAGCGCGAAGTTCCAGGAATTGGTGGCGCCCTATATGGCACCTTCGATGGAATACAAGCTGTTGCCTCGGTTCCGTGGCCAGAGCACAGTGAGCCCGCAGTTTGTCGAACCCACCCAACGACTGGTGCCGGCAAGGATCCTCGACGTCCATGTCAAGCCGCACACTCGGTCGATGAATCGGTTCGATATCGAGGTCGAGGGCAACCACAACTACTTCGTCGACGGCGTAATGGTGCACAACTCACCCGAAACGACAACGGGCGGAAAGGCTTTGAAGTTCTACGCCTCGGTCCGAATGGACGTCAGGCGGATCGAGACCCTCAAGGACGGCACCGACGCGGTCGGTAACCGCACCCGGGTGAAGGTCGTCAAGAACAAGGTCTCGCCGCCGTTCAAGCAAGCCGAGTTCGACATCCTCTACGGCAAGGGCATCAGCAAGGAAGGCTCGCTCATCGACATGGGTGTCGAGCAGGGCTTCATCCGCAAGTCCGGCTCGTGGTTCACCTACGAAGGTGAGCAGTTGGGCCAGGGCAAGGAAAACGCTCGCAACTTCCTGCTCGAGAACGTCGAGGTGGCTAACGAGATCGAGAAAAAGATCAAAGAGAAGCTCGGCATTGGCGCAGTGGTGACCGATGACTTGAACGATGACGTACTGCCCGCCCCGGTCGACTTCTGAGGCCTCGCGCGAGGAGCAGGCGCGGAACGTGTGTCTGCGTCTGCTCACCGCGCGAGCGCGTACCCGCGCCGAACTGGCCGGCCAGCTGGCCAAGCGCGGGTATTCCGAGGACGTCAGCGACAAGGTGCTCGACCGGCTCGAACAGGTCGGCCTGGTCGATGACGCCGACTTCGCCGAACAGTGGGTCCGATCCCGGCGAGCGAACGCAGGCAAGGGGCGACGCGCATTGATCGCCGAACTACGCACCAAAGGCGTCGACAACGAGGTCATCGAGGCGACGCTGGCCGACGACGAACCTGGTGCCGAACGCGCCCGCGCCGAGCGACTCGTCGCCGACAAGTTGCGCCGCGAGAAGCTGGCCGACAGCGACGATGCCAAGCTGGCGCGCCGCCTGGTCGGGATGCTCGCCCGGCGCGGATACAGCCAGACGATGGCGTTCGATGTCGTCAAGGTCGCGTTGGCCAACGAACGCGAACGTCGTCAGGTCTAGTACCGGAACGCCGGGGCGGCGACTCGAGTCGTCGCGCACACAGCGTGGTCGGTTGCAATGAAAAAGCCGACCGCGTAAGCAGTTTGCATGCAGGTATCCGTCAAGCTGGCGCCCACCTTCGACTACCCGGTCCTCGAACGGTTCTGGCGGACGGGCGACGACCTCGGTTTCCCGGCGGTGTGGAACTACGACCATTTCTACGGTCTGGTCGATCATGCGACACCGACCCACGAGGGGTGGACGAGTCTGGCTGCGATGGCCGTGGTCGTGCGGCGCGCCCGGGTGGGCTGCCTGGTCACCGGTGTCACGTACCGCAACCCCGCGGTGCTGGCGAAGATGGCCGTCACCGTCGACCACATCTCCGGTGGCCGACTGGATTTCGGCCTCGGGGCCGGCTGGCACGAGGGCGAGCACCGCGGATACGGCATCGACTTCCCACCGCCGGGACAGCGGGTCGCGATGGTGGATGAGGCGCTCACGGTCATCCGCAGGCTCTGGACCGAAGAGGTGGTCGACTTCACCGGCCGCTTCTTCACGCTGCAGCAGGCGCGCTGCGATCCCAAGCCGCTTCAGCGTCCGCATCCACCGATCGTGGTCGGCGCCTCACAGCCGAAGATGTTGCGCGTCGCGGCAAAGCATGCCGACGAATGGAACATGCCGAGCACCTCGCCCCAGGAGTGGGCGGCGGCCAGCAGCGGGCTCGACGACGCGTGCGCGGCGGAAGGCCGTGACCCATCGTCGATCCGACGCGGCGTGCAGTTGTTCCTGTATCCGGATCAACCCGATCAGGTCGACGCCCAGCTGGAGTCCCTGACCGAGTACGACCGACTCCGCTGCCAGCATGTCGTGTTGTCCTTCTATCAGCCGCCCGACGATGAATTGCTGGCCAGATGCGCCGAACTGGCCTGATCACACGGCTTTTGCGCCCGGTGCGCCTTCCTGTTCGACCGCTTCGGTCTCAAGCGGCGTGGGACCGCGACGCGAACGTCGCATCCGCGCCTCCACCCGGGTCGCCACCCACGACAGCGTGAAGTTCACGGCGATGATCAGCAACGCGACCACGATCAGCGCGGGCAGCAGATTGCCGTATGCGGTACCCATCTGCACGCCCTGGCGAACGAGTTCGAGGAACGTGATGATGTAGCCGATCGCGGTGTCCTTGAGCACCACGACGAGCTGCGAGATCAACACCGGCAGCATCGACGTGATCGCCTGCGGCAGAAGGATCGAGCGCATCGTCTGGCCCCACGTCATGCCGAGGGCATAAGCCGCCTCGGATTGTCCGCGGGGCAGGGCGTGGACGCCGGCGCGCACGATCTCGGCGATGACAGCGCCGTTGTAGAGCGTCAGCCCGGTGATGACCGCTGCCAGCGCCAGATACTTCGACGGAAACATGTCGTAGGCCGCGTACAGCGCGAACGCGAACAGCATCATGATCAGAACCGGCACGGCACGGAAGAATTCGACGATCACCGCGCACGGCCAGCGAAGGAAGCCGTGGGTCGAGAGCCGACCCACGCCGAGCAGCAGACCGAGGATCAGCGCCAGCACGATCGACACCCCGGCGGCGGTCAACGTGCCTTGCACGCCGGGCAGAACGTAGGTTCGCCACAGATCGGCCGTCAGGAACGGCTCCCATTTGGCCGCGGTGAGCTGATCTTTGGCCGCCATCTGCACGAGCACCGCGACCAGGACGAGCGCGGTGACCACGATGACGATCGCCGACACCACCCAGTTACGGACGCGCGCCCGCGGTCCCGGCGCGTCGAAGAGAACAGAAGCGGTACTCACCTGTTGACCGCCATCCGTTTGCCGAGCCAGCCGAAGAACAGTCCGGTCGGCAGTGTGAGGACGACGAAGCCGGCCGCGAAGATGGTGCCGATGGTGAGTATCGCGGCGGTGTTCTCGATCATCTCCTTCATCAGCAGCGCGGCCTCGGCCACGCCGATCGCCGAGGCGATCGTGGTGTTCTTGGTCAAGGCGATCAACACCGACCCGAGCGGAATGATCACGGCTCGAAAAGCCTGCGGCATCAGGATGAGTCGCAAATTCTGTCCGAACGTCAACCCCAGCGACCGGGCCGCCTCGGCCTGTCCCAGCGGCACGGTGTTCACCCCGGAGCGCACCGTCTCACATACGAACGCCGCGGTGTACAACGCCAGGCCGAGCACCGCCAGACGAAAGTTGCTGTCCTCGATGGACGTTCGCGAGTTCGGGTCGACCAGCGTGATTCCCATGGTCCCGGCCAACCCGAACGAACAGAACAGGATGATCAGCGTCAACGGCGTGTTGCGCACCACGTTGACGTATGACGTTCCGAGCCAGCGAAGCACCGGCACCGGCGCCAACCGCATTGCGGCCAGCACCGTGCCGAGCACCAGCGCACCGATGCCGGAGTAGACCGTCAGTTGGATCGTCGTCCAGAACGCCTCGACGATCTGGCCGACGGTGTAGCCGGGGAGAACCTCCACATGACCTCCTAGTGCGGGGGAGGTCCGTCAGCTCTGGTTGATCTGCGGCGGCTTCGGCGCGGGAATGCCCGCGGCCCCGAGGTTGTCGTCCCAGGCCTTCTTCCAGGCGCCTTCCTGCTCCATCTTTGCCAGCGCGTCGTTGATCTGCGTCAGCAACTCGGAATCGCCCTTCTTCAAACCGATCCCGTACCGCTCCTCGGAGAAGGTGCCGCCGACGACCTTGAACGCGCCCGGGCTTTGGGCCGCATAGCCCGCCAGAATCACCTCGTCTGTCGTCACCGCATCGATGGCGCCGTTCTTCAACGCCTCGATGCACGCCGAGTACGTGTCGTACTGCTGCAGCTGCACACCGGAGTACTTGTCCTTGATGCGTTGCGCCGGTGTCGAACCCGACACCGAACACAGCTTCTTATTGTTCTCCAGCGACGCCTCACCGGTGATGTCGGTGTTGTCGGCGCGCACCAGCAGGCTCTGCCCCGTGATCAGATACGGCCCCGCGAAGTCGACCTTCTCCTGGCGCGCGTCGGTGATCGAGTACGTCGCGACGATGTACTTCACCTGACCGTTCTGGATCAGCGTCTCGCGCTGACCCGAAGGGGCTTCCTTCCACTCGATCTTGTCCTCGGGATACCCGAGTTGTTGTGCCACGTACCTGGCCACGTCGACGTCGAAGCCGCTCATGGTGCCGTCGGGATTCTTCAGTCCCAGCCCGGGCTGGTCGAACTTGGTGCCGATGACGATCGTGCCCTCGTCGCCCCCGCCGCATGCGGTCACAGACAGTGGCAGCGCGACAGCGAGCGCGAGCGCTCCCAGAACGCGCTTGGAAAAGGATGGCATTGGAGATTCCTTTCGACTAGTGGTGAAGGATCTTGCCGAGAAAGTCCTTGGCACGCTCGCTTTGCGGGTTGGTGAAGAACTGCTGGGGTTCGGCCGCTTCGACGATCGCGCCATCGGCCATGAACACCACCCGGTTTGCCGCGCCGCGGGCGAAACCCATTTCGTGCGTCACGACCAGCATCGTCATCCCGTCTTTGGCCAGCGACGTCATCACGTTGAGCACTTCGTTGATCATCTCGGGGTCCAGCGCGCTGGTCGGTTCGTCGAACAGCATCACCTTCGGGTTCATTGCCAGAGACCGCGCGATCGCCACCCGCTGCTGCTGCCCGCCGGACAGCTGCGCCGGGTACTTGTCGGCCTGGTTGGCGATACCCACCCGCTCGAGTAGCTGCATCGCCTTCTCGCTGGCCTCGTTCTTGGACTTCTTGCGCACCTTCATCGGAGCCAGCGTGACGTTCTCGAGGATCGTCTTGTGGGCGAACAGGTTGAAGGACTGGAACACCATACCCACGTCAGACCGCAACTCGGCGAGCTTGCGCCCCTCCTCGGGCAGCACCTCGCCGTCGATCGTGATGGTGCCCGAATCGATGGGCTCGAGCCGATTGATGGTGCGGCACAACGTCGACTTGCCCGAGCCCGATGGACCGAGCACCACGATCACCTCGCCGCGCTCCACCTCGAGGTTGATGTCTTTGAGCACATGCAGGTTGCCGAAGTGTTTGTTGACGTCCGAGATCGAGATCATGGGCACGCTTGACTGAGTCGGATCGACCTCTTTTCCGTCCGACTCGCTGGTCTTCATGGGTGCAGACCTTACCGAGGGAAGGGCATGCCTGCCCGGAACTCGACAATCCGCCCGGGTCGGCGCATCGCCCGGTCCGTACCATGGGGCCGTGACTTCGATGGTGACGCGAGAGGGAGCGGCCGAGCGGGCCGTTCGCCCGCACGCGACCGACGAGTCCTCGCATGCGCCGGCGACGACCCGCACATACCAGGTCCGTACCTACGGCTGCCAGATGAACGTGCACGACTCCGAGCGACTCTCGGGGTTGCTGGAGGGCGCCGGATACCAACGCGCCGCCGAGGGCGAGGACGCCGACGTCGTTGTGTTCAACACCTGCGCCGTCCGCGAGAACGCTGACAACAAGCTTTACGGCAACATCAGCCACCTGGCGCCGCGCAAGCAGGCCAACCCGGATATGCAGATCGCTGTCGGCGGCTGCCTGGCGCAGAAGGACCGGGCCGCCGTGCTGGACCGGGCGCCGTGGGTCGACGTGGTGTTCGGCACCCACAACATCGGGTCGTTGCCCACGCTGCTCGAGCGCGCCAGACACAACAACGCGGCCCAGGTCGAGATCGTCGAGGCGCTCCAGGAGTTCCCGTCGGCGCTGCCCGCCGCGCGCGAATCCGCATATGCCGCTTGGGTGTCGGTGTCGGTGGGCTGCAACAACACCTGCACGTTCTGCATCGTGCCCGCCCTGCGCGGCAAAGAAGTCGACCGGCGGCCCGGTGACGTGCTCGCGGAGGTGCAGACACTCGTCGAACAAGGCGTGCTCGAGATCACGCTGCTCGGCCAGAACGTCAACGCCTACGGCGTGTCCTTCGCCGACCCCGAAGAACCGCGGGACCGCGGCGCGTTCGCCAAGCTGCTGCGCGCCTGCGGCGGCATCGACGGACTCGAACGGGTGCGGTTCACCTCACCGCACCCCGCGGAGTTCACCGACGACGTGATCGCCGCGATGGCCGAGACACCGAATGTCTGCCCGACGCTGCACATGCCGCTGCAATCCGGATCCGACCGCATTCTGCGGGCGATGCGACGGTCCTACCGCGCCGAGCGCTACCTCGGCATCATCGACCGCGTCCGCGCCGCGATACCGCACGCGGCGATCACCACCGACCTCATCGTCGGTTTTCCGGGTGAGACCGAGGAGGACTTCCAGGCCACGCTCGACGTCGTCGAGCAGGCGCGGTTCGCCAGCGCGTTCACCTTCCAGTACTCCAAGCGACCCGGCACCCCCGCCGCCGAGTTACCCGATCAGGTCCCCAAAGCCGTTGTGAGCGAACGCTATCAACGTTTGATCGACCTCCAGGAGAGGATCTCTCTCGAGGAGAACCACGCTTTGGTCGGCCATACCGTCGAAGTCCTGGTGGCCGCCGGTGAGGGCCGCAAAGACGCCACGACGGCCAGAATGTCGGGTCGGGCCCGCGACGGCCGCCTCGTGCACTTCAACCCGCAGCGACTCGAGATCCGCCCCGGCGACGTCGTGACCTCGACCGTGACCGGTGCCGCTCCGCACCACCTGATCGCCGATTCAGCCGTGCACAGCCATCGGCGCACCCGGGCGGGCGACGCCCACTCCGAAGGCCGGCGCCCGCGCACCGGCGTCGGCCTGGGCATGCCGGGCATCGGCGCGCCTACGACACCCGCTACCGCGACGGGATGCACACGGTGACGGCTCCCGACGACAACGGTTTTGACGAGTTCAAGGGCGACATCGAGGCCGTCGAGCGGCGCGTCGCGGGCGAGATCGACCCCGGCGCACGAGCTCTGGTGATCGCCATCGGGGTGTTCGTGCTTCTGGTGTCGTTCATCCTGCCGCACACCGGCGACGCGCGCGGTCTGGATGTGCTCCTCGGCGGTGAAACGGCGCTGCGCGAGGGGATCACCCTGCCGTTACGCGTATTCGCTTGGCTGGTACTGGTGTTCGGCGTCGGCTTCTCGATGCTCGCCCTGCTCACCCGGCGCTGGGCGCTGGCTTGGATCGCGCTGGCGGGTTCCACGGTGGCGACGCTTCTCGGTTTGTTGGCGGTGTGGTCGCGCCAAACCGCCCCCGACCGCTACCCGGGACCGGGCATCGGGCTGATCATCGCGTGGATCGCGGTCGCGGTCGTGACGTTCCACTGGGCCAGGGCGGTGTGGGCACGCACCGCGCTGCAGTCGGCCGCCGAGGAGGAACGGCGCAGGGCCGCCGCGGAGCAACAGAAGAAGGGTCTGCTCGAGAACCTCGACGACGACAACGGCTCGACCGACGGCTCGACCGACGGCTGACCCACCCCACGGCGGCCACACCGAATGGCCTACTTCTGAGTGGGACAGGCCTCGATCGGAACCTTCATCACGAGGTCGCCCTGCTTGTCGAAGTGAAACGTCATGTCCACCGACTTGCCCGGCGTCGCCGATTCCCGAAGCCCCTCGACTCTGGCCTTGAAGGGGTAGTCTGCGGCGCCGTCGGTGACGTCTTCGATCGGTTGGCCGGCGGCGATCGACGTCTCGGGCGGAATCTGCAGCGTCGCATCGGGAGAGAGCCGAATCGCCTCGGCGGCGGGCGTCTCGATGCCGAGCAGGCGTTCGGGCTCGGTGATCCGGTTGTTCGTCACCGTGAACGTGAGCGCCGCCGCATCGCCGACCTGGATGGCGCACGACCCCGGTATGAAGCGCGGCACGATGAAGGCATTCTCGACCGACGTCGTCTCGGTCTCCGAACCCGCGCCCCGGTTCGACGAGTCCATGTTCGGATCGCCGCCGCAACCGGCGACCAACACGCTCGTCACCAAACCGGCCGCCGCAACGCGACGCCGTGAAACGGTAAGTGTCTTCATCTGAGTTGCCTATCTCGCGGCAAAGCATGCCGGCGAGTCGAAGTGCGGCAGGCACAGCCAGTCGACCCGGAAGTGGGATCGGCGAGGTCTTCCACTCGCGGAGACTGGGCTTTGGTCGGGTCAACGGTGAGAGCTTGCATGGTGAGAAGAGTTGCCCGCGAACCGC
This sequence comes from Mycobacterium sp. 852014-52144_SCH5372336, assembly GCF_001665615.1. Classification (NCBI taxonomy): domain Bacteria; kingdom Bacillati; phylum Actinomycetota; class Actinomycetes; order Mycobacteriales; family Mycobacteriaceae; genus Mycobacterium; species Mycobacterium sp. 852014-52144_SCH5372336. The sequence goes on along the minus strand of NZ_LZSW01000047.1, from coordinate 193,164 downwards.
GTCCCTATACGTTCGGCGGCCGATCGGCGCACTGGGCCCACTGCGCCTACTTCTGTTTGCTGAATTTGCGAGTCCGGGTTCACGGGTTCTTATCAGATTCCTTTCAGGTTGCGTTATTCCTGCGCCGATAGTCTGCACTTACAGGTCGGTCGACAGCACCCAGTCGAACGGTGGACGGGCCGGCCCGACGTCAATACCGAGAGGGGAGGCCGTCATGGTATCGGCCCTGCTGGAGGCTGCCAATCGCGTCGATTCCGTGGAACCGACGGGCGACACGGGCGCGGCGGGGACTCACGAAGACGACTACGACGACGTGCACCCGCAGTGCTGCGAGCTGCGCCGCACGCCGGAGGGGGCGCGACGGGACTCGCTTCGTTGCAAGATCATCACCAGATGTTTGCCGCTGGCCGACCATATCGCGGGCCGCTTCGCCGGCCGCGGCGAATCGGCCGACGACCTGAGGCAGGTGGCCCGGCTGGGCCTGATCAAGGCGATCGACCGCTACGACCCAAGTAAGGGGCCGTTTCTCGGCTACGCCGTACCGACGATCATGGGCGAGGTTCGCCGCCACTTCCGCGACCACACGTGGGTCATACACGTGCCCCGCAGGATCAAGGACACCCGCCAGCGCGTGCGCGCCGCGATCGGTCCGATGTCACAGCGTCTCGGCCGAGCGCCGACGGCCACCGAACTGGCCGCCGAGCTCGGTGTCGACCGAGACGAGGTGGTGCAGTCGGTCGACGCGGCTGTCGCGTACCGACCGTCGTCACTCGACGCGGCGGCACCCGGTGATGGGAAATCCGAACCGGCCGCCGCACGGCAGGGCCTCGACGACCCGCGCTACAGCAGCGTCGAGGACGCGCTGACCGTCGCCGGACTGGTGAGCACGCTCACCGAGCGTGAACGGCTGATCCTGCGGCTGCGGTTCTGTGAGAACCTGCCGCAGAGCCAAATCGGCCGGCGCCTCGGTGTTTCGCAGGTACAGGTATCGCGGCTGCTCGGCGCGACGCTGGAGCGGCTGCGGCAATCTTGCCGCGAGGAATCCGCGGCAATGGGTATGTCAGGTGCATGATTGTGCTACGGATAGTGCTTTTCGTTGGTGTCGTCGCGGCGATCGTCGGCGTCGCGGGCTTGTTCACTCCGGTTTCGGCATCACCCGAGAATCTGACGATCGAGTGCGGCAGCGCCGTGGCGCCCGACTTGTCCGCCGCCCGCGCGCACGACGACGGCAGCGCAGCCAACATCCCGGTTCCCGGTGGGGTGGTCGCCGACACCGACTTCACGCGGCTGTGTCAGATGAATCTCGAGGACCGGCGGATATGGACGATCACGCTGGCGGTCGCCGGTGTCGTTGCTGCCGCCGGCGCGCTCGTGCTGGGTGCTCGCTGGAAGCGAGCCAAGCGGTCCCCCTAGCCGGCCCGTGCACCGCCTCGGCAGTCCGAGCCGCTGCTATCGCCGGCGGCCGGTCCGTGCCGTGTGCATACTGAATTCAGGAGGTAAACCTTTGCAGACCAGGCATTTTCGTGTCGGAGCGGCCGCCGCGGCAGCTCTCGTCGCGGTCGCCGGATGCACGCTGCAGTCCAGTCCACAGGACGCGTCGACATCGGCTCCGGCGTCGACACCGACTCCGGCGGCGACGCCGTTGACCGAGGCTTCTCCACCTTCGGCGCTGGACCGCACCGGCTACGCCGATCTGGTGGAACGCGTCAGTCCGAGCGTGGTGACGGTCGAGCGCGACGGCGGTGTCGGCAGCGGCGTGGTGCTACGCCCCGACGTCGTGGTGACCAATGCCCATGTCGTCGGCGACGCCCGCGAAGTGACCGTCATAACCGCCGACGAGGAACGTTCGCCCGGCGTCGTGGTGGGCACGGACGAGGTGACCGACCTGGCCGTCGTGCGCACGCAAGGCCAGGACATGCCGGTGCCGCGGTTCCGCGAAGATCTGCCCCGGCCCGGCGAGGTCGCCGTCGCGATCGGGAGTCCGCTGGGGTTCCAGAACTCCGTGACCGTCGGCGTCATCTCGGGTCTGCACCGGGACATCCCCGGCTCGGCGGCGAAAACTCAGTCGTTGGTGGATTTGATCCAGACCGACGCGCCCATCTCGCCGGGTAACTCCGGCGGCGCCTTGCTCGACGCCGAGGGACGGGTCGTGGGGATCAACGAGGCGTACATTCCGCCGGCGGTGGGCGCGGTGTCGTTGGGGTTCGCGATTCCCGCGGCAACGGTGCTCGACGTGGCGAATCAACTCCTCGCCGACGGCGAAGCCACGCACCCGTACCTCGGTATCTCCCTGGGCCGGCTGACCCCGGCGATCCAGCAGCTGCGGGGTGTGCAGGTCGACGGCGGTGCGTTGGTGACCAGCGTCGATCCCGGCGCACCGGCTGCCCTCGCGGGGCTTCGGCCCGGCGACGTGATCGTCGAGTTCGCCGGCAAACCGGTGCATTCTGTCGAGGACCTACTGGGTGGCTTGCGCCAGACGCAGCCGGGGTCCGAGCAATCGATGGTGTTCATGCGCGGGGGTGACCGTGAACAAACGACGGTGACGATCGGTTCGCGCACGGGCTCACTCTCGCGACCGGGCTAGCATCCGGCCGTTATGTCGAAGGCCGCTGTCGCTGGGCGGTGAGGGTCGTCGGCGAAGTACCCGTACCCGGTGCCGCTGATCGTGATTCGGCCGTTGTCGCGGGTTGCTCGCAGTTGACCGACGCCACCGGTCCATGCGGAACCGGTGAACCCGCCGAGGTCGCGGATCTTGACGACCTGCGCGTCGGGGCCGTCGTCCGTATCGACGATGGCCGTGAAACCCCTGTCGGTGTCCCCGCTTTCGATGGTCAGCAGCCACTTCACCTTGGCGCAGCTGACGTAGTACCGATCACCGGTGGGATGCGAGTTGATGGACATCGTCGCGGTGCCGCCCATGGGGTCGGGTGAAGCCGGCGGTGCGGAAGAGCAGCCGGAGAGCCCCGCGGTCAGCAACAGTGCTGCCGCGGTGCGCGCGACGCTGACATCTTCGACCATGACCGGACCTTCGGGAGTCGGGTCAAAGTGATACCCGCAATGGCTGCCGGCCATACGCCGGAGGTATACAGCAAATCTCCGTGGGGAATGCGAATGTCAACGCCCGGCGAAGACGAGTAGCCGGGAAGTCATCGAGGCGGCACCATGGACAAACGATTTGCCGCTGCAACAGCAGCCGTGCTGATGATCCCGACGGGATGCGCGTCGGGCCCGGAACTGCTGGCCAAGCACCTCGTCCATGTGAGCATCGACGGGAAGGATGCCGGCGGGCACCTCGTCGATTGCACCCAGGTGGGCTGGCTGTGGAATCTCGAGACGCTCGAGCAGACGCCCGGCCTGATCGCCCAGGTTCGCACCGGGGATCCGGTCGTCGCGCGCTCGGTGCAGATCAAGAACCTGGGTGGGTTCACGGGCAGCTTTTGGGACGGGACCACCGGTGAGGCCGAAGCCAGCCTGGTGGACGGCAAGTTCACGATCACCGGCACGGCAGTCGGGTTCTTCCACGACGATCCGGGCGAACGCACCACCGCGCCGTTCGAGATCTCCACCGACTGCTGAGCGTTCAGCTGGTCTTGCCGAGCGCCTCGGCGGCCGCGTCCGCCCACTGCCGCCACTGCTCGGCGCTGGCGCGCGCCTCCGCGGCGTCCTTGTCCCGGCCGGCGGCGGCGGCCTTCTCCGCTTGACGCTCGTATTGCTCTGCGCGGACCCGGAATTGGTCGGCACGCGCCTGGGCTTCGGGATCGACACCGTGCGTCGGCGCCTCGCGGACCTTCTTCTCGATCGCGCGCAGACGCCGCTCCAACTCGGCGCCGCGTTCGCGGGGCACCTTGCCGATGGCGTCCCACTTGTCGCCGATCACCCGCAGCGCGGCGCGCGCCGCGTCGAGATCGGAGGTGTCGATCTTCTCCGCCTCGGCCAGCAGCGCCTCTTTGGCCTGCGCGTTGGCGCGGAACTCCGCGTCGCGCTCGGCGCTGGCCGCATTGCGCGCCCCGAAGAACTTGTCCTGGGCCGCCTTGAACCGCTGCCACAGCGCGTCGTCGACGTCCTTGGCCGCGCGCCCAGCCGCCTTCCATTCGTTCAGCAGTTTGCGGAACGCCGCGCTGGTGGGACCCCAGTCCGTCGAGTCGGCCAACTCCTCGGCGCGCTCGCACAGCGCCTCCTTGGCCTGCCGGGCGCCGGCTCGTTCCCGGTCGAGTTCGGCGAAATGCGACCCGCGCCTGCGGTTGAACTGTTCGCGCGCCGCCGAATACCGCTTCCACAGGGCGTCATCGGTTTTGCGGTCGAGCCCGGTGATCGTGCGCCACTCGTCGAGGATCTCCCGCAACCGGTCGCCTGCGGCCTTCCACTGGGTGGAGTTGGCGGCGATGTCCTCGGCCTCGGCGGCCAGGGCCTCCTTGCGGGCGGTCTGCGCGGCGCGCAACTCCTCGCGCCGAGCCTTTTCGGCCTGCGCGGTCTCGTCGGCGTGGTCGACGATGGCCTGCAGACGCTCGGCGATCGCGTCGACGTCGCCGAGCACGTGGGCCGTCGGCAGGGTCTCGGCCAGCGACTGCGCGGCCGCTTTGATCTTGCGGGCGTCGCCGGTACCGGACTCGAGCCGACTCTCCATCAGCACGACCTCGGTCTGCAGGTCGTCGAAGCGCCTGCCGAAGTGCGCGTAGGCGGCCTCGGTGTCGCCGGCCTGCCACGATCCGATGATCCGTTCACCCGAGCCGGTGATCAGCCACACCGTGCCGTCGGGGTCGACGCGGCCGAACCGGTGCGGATCGCTGGTCGGGGGCACGGCCACAGTCGGCCCCGGTCGGCCCGGCCGCGGCACGGGTCCGGGACGCGGCGGTCCGGGCCGGGGAGCGGGTTTCGGCGAGGAGGACTGGCCCCCTGGCTGGCTGGTCGTCATGTCGGTAATCCTCGTGCCCTCCGCGGCGTACCGCGTACCTGCCGCGCAACGCGGCGCCTGATCGCTGTCCGAACGCTATTCAAACAGGTCGTCGGGGCGCGTGCGCACAGCTTTCCCCGATGACGTGCCTAGGCTCGTCGCGACAATCTACGGAAGGACTGCGATGGCCGGCATGAGCGCTGGAGTCGATCTGGCCGTCGTCCTGGCCCTGGGCGCCGCTGTGTTCGTGGCGATCGGCGACGTGATCCACCAGCGGCAGGCCCATGAGGTCGCCGACGAGCCGGTCGGTCATCTGGAGCTGTTCACCCGGCTGCTGCGCGACCGGCAGTGGTGGCTGGGCAGTTCCGTGGCCGCCGCCGGGTTCGCGTTGCAGGCCGCCGCGCTGGGCGTGGGGTCGGTGCTTCTCGTCCAGGCGATCCTGGTGACCTCGCTGCTGTTCGCACTGCCGATCCACGCCCGGCTCTCGCATCAGCGGGTGACGCCTTGGCAGTGGACGTGGGCGGCGCTGCTGGCAGCGTCGGTCGTCGTGATCGTGACGGTCGGAAACCCGACCGAGGGGGACTCTCGGGCCTCGTGGGAAACCTGGACCGCGGTGCTGGTGGTGCTCGTTCCGGCGTTGGCGTTGTGCGTCATCGGCGCCGGCATCTGGAAGGGACCCGTCAGCGCGGTGCTACTGGCGCTGGTGTCCGGAGCGTTGTGGGGGTTGTTCGCCGTGTTGACCAAGGGTGTGGTCGACCGTCTCGGGGACGGGCTCGAAGCCCTGCTGCGGACCCCCGAGCTGTACGTCTGGGTGGTCGTGGCGGTCGCGGGTACGGCGTGGCAGCAGGCGTCGTTTCGCGCCGGGTCGCTGACCGCGTCGCTGCCGACGATGACGGTGACCGAACCGGTGGTCGCCGCGGTGCTCGGCGTCGTCGTGCTGGGGGAGACGCTGCGGCCGGGCGAGGAGGGCTGGCTCGTGCTGATCGTCGCGGTGGTGGTGATGGTGGTTTCGACGGCCGCGCTCGCCCGCGGCGAAGCCGCCACCGCCGCCCAGCCCGCATCGCATTAGCGTGGACGGCGTGCTGAGCGCCATCGCGATCGTCCCGTCGGCACCGGTCATGGTGCCCGAACTCGCCGGAGGCGCCGCGCCGGAGCTGGCCGATCTGCGCGAGGCGGTGTTCACCGCGGTGGTCGGCCTTCCGTCGCGCTGGGTCGCGATCGGGGTTGGGCCCTGCGATCAGATCGTCGGTCCCGATCAGGCCGGGACGTTCGCCGGTTACGGCGTCGACGTCAGGGTCGCGTTGTCTCCAGGCGGCGACGGCGATCCGGTCGCAATGCCGTTGTGCGCCCTGATCACCGGCTGGGTGCGCGGTGCGGCCCGCTCCGAGGCCTCCGCCGAGGTGCGGGTCTTCAGCGACGGCCACGACCTCGACGTCGCGCTGGCCCACGGCGAGCGGCTGCGCGCCGAGATCGGGGAGGGGGGCAACCCCGTCGGCGTCCTCGTCGTCGCCGACGGAGCCAACACGTTGACGCCGTCGGCGCCGGGCGGTTTCGACCCGGACTCGGTCGCCGTACAAGCCGCGCTCGACGATGCGCTGGCCGGCGGCGAGACCGCGCCGCTTGCCCGATTGCCCGCGTCGGTGGTGGGGCGGGTCGCCTTCGGGGTGCTGGCCGGGTTGGTCGGTCCCGGCCCGCGGTCGGCCAAGGAGCTGTACCGCGGTGCGCCGTACGGCGTCGGTTATTTCACGGGCCTGTGGCAGCCACGATGAGCGCTCGGACACGATGACGCGGCCGATCGCGATCATCGGACCGACGGGGACCGGTAAGTCGGCGCTGGCGCTGGACGTGGCCGAACGGCTCGACGGCGAGATCGTGAATGCCGATGCGATGCAGATGTACCGCGGCATGGACATCGGAACCGCGAAGTCGACGGTTCAGGAGCGGCGCGGGATACCGCACCATCAGCTCGACGTGCTCGAGGTGACCGAGACCGCGAGCGTGGCCCGCTATCAGCAGTCGGCCGCCGACGACATCGAGGCCATCCTCGATCGCGGTGCGGTGCCCGTCATCGTGGGCGGTTCGATGATGTATGTCCAATCGCTGCTCGACAACTGGACGTTCCCGGCCACCGACCCGGCGGTGCGCGCACGCTGGGAGCACCGGCTCGCGGAGATCGGGGCGGCCGCACTGCATCAGGAACTGGCCCGCGTGGACCCCGACGCCGCCACCTCCATCCAGCCCACCGACGGACGACGAATCGTGCGCGCGCTCGAGGTGGTCGAACTGACCGGTCGGCCGTTCGCCGCGTCGTTTCCCACCATCGGCGCACCGCGCTGGGACACCGCGATCATCGGACTCGACTGGCCCACAACGCTTCTGGACGAAAGACTAGCTCAGCGAACCGACAAGATGTTCGCTGACGGACTCGTCGACGAGGTTTGCGCGCTGCTGGAAGGCGGGCTGCGTGAGGGGGTCACCGCGTCGCGGGCGCTGGGTTATGCGCAGGTCCTCGCCGACCTCGACGCCGGTGGCGACGGCTCGGCGGCACGCGAGCCGACGTTCGTCGGCACCCGCCGCTATGTCCGCAGGCAACGGTCCTGGTTCCGCCGTGACCACCGCATCGCCTGGCTGGACGGCGCCGGCCGCGGCCTCGCGGAGGAGACGCTGCGGGTGTGGCGAGACGTACCCTGAACACGTGAGGTTCGCCAAGGGACACGGCACGCAGAACGATTTCGTGCTGCTGCCCGACCTCGACTTCGAGCTGACGCTGGCCCCGGCGGCGGTGACGGCGCTGTGCGACCGGCGCCGCGGGTTGGGCGCCGACGGTGTGCTGCGGGTGACCACCGCGCAGGCCGCGCAGCGTGCCGGTTTGTTCGAACAGTTCCCGGAGGGCGTCGCCGGCGAGGACTGGTACATGGACTACCGCAACGCCGACGGGTCGATCGCGCAGATGTGCGGCAACGGGGTCCGCGTGTTCGCGCACTATCTGCGCGCCAGCGGCCTGGAAAGCCGCGACGACTTCGTGGTCGGGTCGCTGGCAGGTCCCCGGCCGGTGGTGTTGCACCACTGCGACGCGACGAACGCCGACGTCACCGTCGAAATGGGCAAGGTGAACCAGTTGGGCACCGGGGAGGCGATCGTCGGCGGCAGGCCGTTCGCCGGCCTTGCTGTCGACGTCGGCAACCCGCACTTGGCCTGCGTCGACCCCGATCTGACGTTCGAGGAGCTGACCGCCCTCGACGTCGGTGCGCCGGTGTCCTTCGACGCCGCGCAGTTCCCGGAGGGCGTCAACATCGAGGTGTTGACCGCACCCGTGGACGGCGCGGTGACGATGCGGGTGCACGAACGTGGTGTCGGGGAGACCCGGTCGTGCGGAACGGGCACCGTCGCGGCCGCGGTCGCCGCGTTGGCGTACTCCGGCGCGGCAACCGGCAGCCTCGAGGTCCGCATTCCGGGCGGCGAAGTCTCGGTCACGGTCACCGAGGCCAGTAGTTTTCTGCGCGGCCCGTCGGTCCTGGTGGCCCACGGCGAGCTGTCCGAGGAATGGTGGCGCGTTGCGCAACGTTAATTGGGGTGCATGAAAAGTGATTTCCGTGCGAATCTCTATTCGCCTATGACGTATCCCGATCCTTCAACTCACAGCGCCCCGAGCGCGGGCGAGTTGGCTCTCGAAGACCGCACGGCGCTGCGCCGCGTGGCCGGTTTGTCGACCGAACTGACCGACGTTTCCGAGGTCGAGTACCGCCAGCTGCGCCTGGAACGTGTGGTGCTGGTCGGCGTCTGGACCGAAGGCAGTGCCGCCGACGCCGAGGCCAGCCTGGCCGAGCTGGCCGCACTTGCCGAAACCGCGGGCTCGGAAGTGCTCGAGGGTGTCATCCAGCGCCGCGACAAGCCCGACGCCTCCACCTACATCGGCTCGGGCAAGGCCGCCGAGCTTCGCGAGATCGTGCTCGCGACGGGTGCCGACACCGTCATCTGCGACGGTGAGCTCAGCCCCGCCCAGCTGACCGCCCTGGAGAAGGCGGTCAAGGTCAAGGTCATCGACCGCACCGCGCTCATCCTCGACATCTTCGCCCAGCACGCGACCAGTCGGGAGGGCAAGGCGCAGGTCACCTTGGCGCAGATGGAGTACATGCTGCCCAGGCTGCGCGGTTGGGGCGAGTCGATGTCCCGGCAGGCCGGCGGCCGCGCCGGCGGCGCGGGTGGCGGCGTGGGTCTGCGCGGTCCGGGTGAAACCAAGATCGAGACCGACCGCCGCCGTATCCGCGAGCGGATGGCCAAGCTGCGCCGCGACATCAAGGACATGAAGAAGATCCGCGACACCCAGCGCGGCGGCAGGCGGCGCAGCGAGGTGCCGTCGGTCGCGATCGTGGGCTACACCAACGCGGGTAAATCCAGCCTGCTCAACGCGCTCACCGGAGCGGGCGTGCTGGTGGAGAACGCATTGTTCGCAACACTCGAACCGACAACGCGTCGAGGCGAATTCGCGGACGGCAGGCCGTTCGTGCTGACCGACACCGTCGGGTTCGTCCGTCACCTGCCCACCCAGCTCGTGGAGGCCTTCCGCTCCACGCTGGAGGAGGTCGTCGACGCCGACCTGCTGGTGCACGTCGTCGACGGATCCGACGCGAATCCGCTTGCTCAGATCAACGCCGTGCGCACGGTGGTCAACGAGGTGGTCACCGGAGCCACTCCGGGGGAGACGTCCAATTCGGTCGACGACAGCGCTCCGGCGCCGGAACTGTTGGTGGTCAACAAGATCGACGCGGCCGACGCTTTGACGTTGGCGCAGTTGCGCCGGGCCCTGCCCGATGCGGTGTTCGTCTCAGCGCGCACCGGTGACGGCCTGGAGCGTTTGCAGCAGCGGATGGCCGAGCTGATCACACCCACCGACACCGTGGTCGACGTGACGATCCCTTACGAGCGCGGCGATCTGGTCAACCGCGTGCACGCCGATGGCCGCGTCGATGCCACCGAACACACCGCCGAGGGGACGAGGATCAAGGCCCGGGTTCCGGTTCCACTGGCGGCCGCCTTGCGCGAGTACGCGACGTTCTAACCCGTTCCCTCGGGCTCTGAGCACGCAAAGAGGCGCAGAGACTGTGCCTCTGCGCCTCTCTGCTCGAAAAGATCTACCGGTCGTCCGTCGGCCGCTGCTCGGATTCCTGCCGCTTCTCGGCGGTCTTGGCCGCCGCACGGGCGCTCTCGGCTTCGGCTTCCTTCTGTGCGGCGTCGCGCTGCGCATCCGCCTTGTCCTGCTGGGCCTTGCCCTCGCGGTACAGGTCGTCGCGACCCGCGACCGCGCCCAGCACCTCTTTGGCCTTGCCCTTGGCGCCTTCCACGACGCCCTTGATGGCCTCTTCGGGCCCGCTGTTCTTGTCGTCGGACACGTGGCTTCCTCCTTGCCGATCGGTCGGTGTGACCGTCCAATACCCGAAACACGGTTTCGCTAATCGGACAACTTTCGGTGAGAAGCCTCACAGCCCGTCGATCACGGGCGGCTCGTGTGCCCGCACCGGCGGCAGATCGCCGGTGTACTTCTCCACCTGCACCAGCACATGTGCGCCCGTGCAGCCGTGCGCAAGCGAAGAGGTACCCACGTCGTCGGTCAGCACGTTCGGATTTCCATGCGCGCACATCGAATCCGGGTCGGCCGGATCGACGGGGTCGAACCAGGCCCCGGTCGACAACTGCACGACGTCGGGCCGCAGGCGATCGTCGATCACCAGGCCGGCCAGGCACGCCCCGCGGTCGTTGTACACCCGCACCACGTCGCCGTCGACGAGGCTGCGGGCGGCGGCGTCCCGCGGGTGCATCCGGATCGGCTCGCGCCCTTGAACTTTCGACTTCTGGCTGACCGCTCCACCGTCCAGTTGACCGTGCAGCCGAGACGCCGGTTGGTTGGCCAGCAGGTGCAGAGGATAGTCGGCTGCTCGTGGGCCGCCCAGCCATTCGGCGGGTTCGAACCACTTCGGGTGTCCGGCACAGTCGGCGTAGCCGAAGCCGTCGACGTCGGTGGAGAAGATCTCGATCAAGCCACTCGGAGTGCCCAGTCGGTGGGTGACGGGGTCGGCGCGGAAGTCGGCCAGCAGTGTGAGGCCCTCCTCGACAGGCAACCGCAGCCGCCCGCGCGTCCAGAAGTCCTCGAACGTCGGTACGGCGAAATCCAGTTCGGCCGCCCACTTCTCGTACAGATGCGCCAGCCACTGTCGCGGTGTACGGCTCTCGGTGAACTGGTCGCCGAAGCCCAGTCGATCCGCCAGCGCGGCGAAAGTCGCGTAGTCGTCCCGTGATTGGGCGTACGGTTCGGCGAGCTTGGGCATCGCCATCAGCATGGGATCGTTGCGCGATCCCGAATAATCGTCGCGTTCGAACGACGTCGTCGACGGCACGACGATATCGGCGTGTTTGGCCATGGCGGTCCAATAGGGTTCGTGCACAACGAGCGTGTCGACTCGGCCGAGCGCGCGCCGCAGTCGCGGGATGTTCTGGTGGTGGTGGAACGGGTTACCACCGGCCCAGTACACCAACCTGATGTCGGGGAAGAGCAGCCGTTGGCCGTTGTAGTCGAACGGCTCACCGGGCCGCAACAGCAGATCGCTGATCGCGGCGACCGGAATAAACGTGCGCACGGGATTGATGCCCTGTGGAAGCCTTGGCAATCCGGTCCGCAGCGGCGGCAGGCCGGGCTCGTTCATCGAACCGTAGCCGTGCCCGAATCCGCCACCCGCAAGGCCGATCTGCCCCAGCATGGCGGCCAATGTCAGACCCATCCACGGCGCCTGTTCGCCGTGTCGTGTGCGTTGCAGTGACCAGCTGACCGTGACGATCGTGCGGTGCTGCGACATCCGCCGGGCCAAGCGGACCAGGTCGTCGGCGGGTATGCCGGAGATCACCGACGCCCACCGAGGAGTTTTCGGCACACCGTCGTCCGCTCCGAGGAGATAGCGCTCGAAGCGTTCATAACCGGTGCAGTACGTGGCCAGGAAGTCGCGGTCGGCCAGCCCCTCCGTGGCGAGCACGTAGGCGAGCGCGAGCATGATCGCCACATCGGTCCCGGGCACCGGCGCGAACCATTCACACTCACCGTCGACGTCGTCGCGCAGAGGTGAGAACGACACGACCTGTCCGCCGCGAGCTCGATAGCGTCGCAGCGCATCGCGCGCCGGATGCGCGGTGGTCCCACCGTGGTTGATCGCCGTGTTCTTCAGCGCCAGCCCGCCGAAGCACACGAGAAGTTCGGTGTGCTCGACGATGACGTCCCACGCGGTGGACCGCTTGAACAGGTCGTCGTGCGTGCCGACGACGCGCGGCATGATGACACCTGTCGCGCCGAGGCTGTAGGAGTGACGGGAAAACGTGTAGCCGCCAAGGAGATTCAGGAAGCGGTGGACCTGGCTCTGGGCGTGGTGAAATCGGCCCGCGCTTGACCAGCCGTACGAACCGCCGAAGATCGCCTCGTTACCATGCGTTTCGACGACACGGCGCAGCTCGTCGGCGAGCAGGTCGGTCAGCTGGTCCCATGTGACGGCGACGAACTCGTCGTTACCGCGCCGAGTGCTCGGACCCGGCCCGTCGCGCAACCAGCCGCGGCGAACGGCGGGTGTGGCTATCCGTGAGCGGTGCCGAAGTGATCCCGGCAGATTGCCCAGCAACGGTGAGGGGTCCGCGTCGCCGTCGAACGGTCTGACCGCGTAGATGTCGCCGTCTCGCATGTGGGCGGCGAAGGCGCCCCAGTGCGTCAGGCTGACGGGGGCAGGCATGGCGTCAGTCTAGGTGCGGACACCGGCCGGCCCGGTCCGGCCGACGCACCGGTCGATTAACCATCGGCGCCCACGGATAGCGAATGGCAATTCGGCCGCAATCGCGTGCACAGGTCGTCGATCGCGCGAGACATTGCCTGGTAGCTACCAATATTTGTGCAAATAGTTCGCGAATGTCCGCCATTCCCCACGCTCGCGTGCAAACTAATTGCTGCGCTGCCAACGAGACCGCGGTGCGAAATTGGGCGATGCGGTCGCGATTAATCGAGGCGGCACGGCGGGGTTATCCACAGCGAATGGAGTATCGGCAGGTATTTTCATCCGAAGATCGGCGTGTTCGTTGGTTATTGGTGTCTGACGACAGATAGAGGACGGGTGCGAAAAATCCGAGCGAAATTTCGTACCGACCCGGGAGGTCGAATGATCGGGCAGAACAGCCGGGGCACCACGGTGTTGGGCCGGATGGCGATCGGTCTGCTCGTGGGCGCCGTGGCCCTACTGTTACCGCCGGTGGCGAGCGCCTCACCGGAATCCGATGCCGCCAACGCCGCGATCGCCGCGGCCTGGGACGGCAGCGGCGGTGACGGCGGCCCATTGGGACCCAGGCAGGGCGACGTGTACCCGGTGGGCGACGGCTTCGCGCAGAACTTCGCAGGCGGCAAGATCTTCTTCACACCCGATACCGGCGCTCACATCATGCGCGGCGCGATCCTGGAGAAGTACGAATCGCTCGGCGGCCCCGCCGACAGCGACCTGGGATTCCCGACCATGGACGACGGGCCAGGGCGGGCGCCCGGCAGCTTCAACGTCACGTTCAGCGCCAGCGACAACCCGGTGATCTTCTGGACCCAGGACACCGGCGCGCGTGTGGTCCGGGGACCGATCAACGCGGCATGGGACAAGTTGGGCGGCTCCACCGGACGGCTCGGTGTGCCCGCCGACGACGAGACCTACCGCGGCGATCTGATCACCCAGAAGTTCACCGGCGGCGAGATCACCTACAACACCCGCGACAAGACGTTCACCACCGTGCCGCCCGACCTCGCCGCGCAATTGGCGGACCTGCAGATCCCCGGCGACGCGACGTCGGCGATCAACGCGGCACGCCGCGCGGCGGGAGGCCCGCTGGGTCCTCTCGGCGCCGCGGAGGGACCGCCGTACCCGATAGGCGATGACGGGCTGGGGCAGAACTTCGCCGGCGGCAAGATCTTCTACAGTCCCGCGACAGGTGCGCGAGTCGTCACCGGTCAGGTCCTGGCCAAGTACGAAAGCCTGGGCGGGCCCGAGGGGGATCTCGGATTCCCGATCGCCAGTGAGGCCGACGGCGGGCTGGCCACCGCGAGCCGGACGGCGCGCTTCGCCGCCGACGACAAACCGGTGATCTTCTGGACGCCGGACCACGGCGCTGTGCTGGTGCGCGGCGCGATGAGTGCGGCGTGGGACAAGCTCGACGGCGCCGAGGGGACGCTCGGCGCACCGATGGCCGACCAGTCCGAGAAGGGTGACGTCATCACGCAGCGGTTCACCGGCGGCGTGGTCAACTGGAATCGGTCAACCGGTGAGTTCAGCACCGAGCCGCCCAACCTCGCGACCGAGTTGGCCGGCCTGGAGGTCCCCGCCGAGCAGGGCTCCGATACGCCCGGCACGCCGCGCGCTTCGGACTCCGGTGGTGACGGGAACTGGTTCGCCTTCAGCTGGTGGTGGCTGCTGGCGATCGTGCCGGTGCTCATCCTTGTGGGCCTGGTGGCGTTTGCGAGCCTGCGCAACCGGCGTCGTAGCGACGTCGATCGACCCGGTCCCGTCGAGGACCACTACGACGACTCGTACGGCGCGGAGGCCGAACAGGCCTACAGCACACTGGGTTCGGGGGCAGCCGGGTCGAGCGGCGGGGATCCGTCCGCGGCGATGTTCGGCGATCGGTATGCCACTGAGGGTTTGGGCGCGTTGTCTGCGTCGGGGGAGTCGGGCTCGGCGTCATCGGCCAATCCCTGGGAGGCGCCGTCGCCGGACTTGGGTGATGCCTCGGACACGTCGGCATTCTCCGCGGGTGAGGAGAACCCGGATAACGTCGACACCGCGCCGACACGGATACCGAGTTCCGGAGAGGCTGGCATCGCCGCGGGGCGCCTGGCCGCCGGCGCGGGTGAGACCGCCGGCGAGCAGGACGGTGCGCCCGAGGACCGCGACGCGCTACCCGACGAGCGCGACGCGCTACCCGAAGAGCGTGACGACGATCTGTACGCGGCGTCTGACGAGCGATTCGAGGAGCCCGACGTGGGATTCGAGGAACGCGATATACCCGCCTTGCCGGTGGAACACGAACCTCTGCGACGGGATCCGCTGACCGACACGGGCCGTCACGCCAGGATCGTCATCGACGAGCCGGAAGTACCCAGCCCGGCGTTTCGCCTTCCGTTCGGTGACTCCGGGCAGCCGCCCGAGGGTTACCCGATCAAGGCCGACACCCAGTCGGGGCTCTATTGGCTTCCCACCTCAGCCGATTACGACGAGGTACAAGCCGAAATCTGGTTCTCCAGCGAGGAATTCGCGCGCACGAACGGTTTCGTCCGAGCCGACTAGATCTTCCGTATGACGGTGACGACCTTGCCGAGCACCGCGGCATCGTTACCTGGAATCGGATCGAAGGCCGGGTTGTGCGGCATCAACCACACCTGCCCGCGCGTACGTTTGAACGTTTTCACCGTGGCTTCGCCGTCGATCATCGCGGCCACGATGTCCCCGTTGTCGGCGACGTTCTGCTGACGTACCACCACCCAGTCGCCGTCGCAGATCGCGGCATCGACCATCGAGTCGCCGACGACCTTGAGCAGGAAGAGCGAGCCCTCGCCGACCAGTTCGCGCGGCAGCGGGAAGACGTCTTCGACAGCCTCCTCGGCCAGGATCGGCCCGCCCGCGGCGATGCGCCCGAGCACGGGCACGAACGTCGGCTCCGGTAGGGCATCGGAGCCGGCGACGTCGGTGGCGACGATCGGAGTCACGTGGTCGTCGGCGCCGCGCACGTCGACGGCGCGCGGCCGGTTGGGGTCGCGCCGCAGGTAGCCCTTGCGCTCCAGCGTGCGCAGTTGATGCGCGACCGAGGACGTGGAGGTCAAACCGACCGCATCGCCGATCTCCCTGATGCTGGGCGGGTAGCCACGGTTGGTGACCGAAGCGCGGATGACGTCGAGGATGGTGCGCTGACGCTCGGTGAGTCCAGAGTCCACAGATCTGGCCCCGCCTGTGCCGTCCGGTTTATCGCTGCTGGAGTCCATGCCGCCGAATGTAACCCGCGGCACTCGATTAATCAAACATGTGTTCGAGGGCGTGTCGGAGTCGGGCTGCGTCCGGAAGTCGCGAGAATCGCGCATCGTTTTTCTGTCGGTGGCCTGTCCTATCGTTTCACAACAGTTCGATCACACGTTCTATCTTTCGAACATGTGATCGACTATCTTCGAACACAAGAGCGAAAACAGCGGATCGGAAGGCAGGCAGATGACCGTTCTCGACACCCACGAATTCCAGGCCCCGCGCGTGGTCAGGACCGGTATCCGGCCCGCAGGCGCCCGTCGTCGGCACCCCGCGGCCACCCGACCGAACACAGCGGCGGTCCGCTACCGGGGAACCGGCGTGCTGATGTCGCGTGCATCGCACCGACGGCGACCGATCACCCCCGCCACCACGGTGCTCCTGTCCTTGGTCGCGGCGGGCATCACGATGTGGCTCGGCCTGGTCGCGCAGTTCGGCGGCGTCGTGGGCACCACCTCGACCGCGGTGCCGGAGCGCCTCGCAGTGGTGCAGGTCCAGACCGGCGAGAGCCTGCAGCACGTCGCCATGCGCGTGGCCCCCGACGCGCCCGTGAGCCAGGTGATGGAGCGGATCAGCGAGCTCAACCAGCTCGACTCGCCCGCACTGGACGCCGGCCAGACACTGATCGCGCCGGTCGGCTGACGGTCACCGGCCGGCCAAACAGCTTGCTGCGCAGACATGTTCACCGACAGATCGGCCGACTATGTGCCGTTCAGCCCGGTGCTGGGCTTTCGCAACCCGCCGCGGGTACGCTCGGAGAGGTTCGAGTTGGTCCTCTGTTGGCGCGGCGAAGGAGCGGTGATGCACTGTCCGTTCTGCCGTCACCCTGATTCGCGCGTGGTGGACTCGCGGGAAACCGACGAGGGCCAGGCCATCCGGCGGCGGCGTTCGTGCCCGGAGTGCGGACGCCGGTTCACCACGGTCGAGACCGCCATCCTGGCCGTCGTCAAGCGCAGCGGTGTCACTGAGCCGTTCAGCCGCGAAAAGGTCATCAAGGGAGTGCGCCGGGCGTGCCAAGGCAGTCAGGTCGACGAGGATGCACTGAACCTGCTGGCACAGCAGGTCGAGGACACCGTGCGTGCCGCGGGATCGCCCGAGATCCCCAGCCACGAAGTGGGACTCGCCATCCTTGGGCCGCTTCGCGATCTCGATGAGGTGGCCTACCTGCGCTTCGCCTCGGTGTATCGCGGCTTCACCTCGGCCGAGGATTTCGAACGCGAAATCGAGGCGCTGCGAGCGCATCGGAATTCGCCGCAACCGACCGCCAGCTGACCGGCTGTCGTAGGTCCAATCAGTCGATCTGCTTGATGCCGTCGTTGACGACGCGGCCGGCGACGCGGACCCAGCCCTCGGCACTCCACGTCGTGTAGATGTGCGAGCCCTTACCCTGCACGATCGTCAGGTCACGACTGAGGTAGTCGGTGATCCGAACGGCCGCGGCGCCGGTGGCCTCGTCTTCGGGCACACCAAGATCGGTCGCGAACATCCGTGACCGCAACTCACCCTTGTCCCGGTCGATCCACGTCCACAGGTAGTGATTGATGTCGTCGGGATAATCCGACGGGTCAAGCGCCAGGAGCTCGTCGACGGAGCCGATGTCGTGGACGGCGAACTCGGGTGCCCACTCCGCACGGGCCTGAACGGAGGTCAGGCCGTCATCATGGGCAACTTGGACGAGGCCGGCCGGGACCCGCAACGTGTGGACCGGAGTGCCCTGCTCGCGGAGCCACCACGCCGCGCCGACAGTGGGGTGTCCGGCGAACGGGAGTTCGACGACCGGAGTATGGATACGCGCGTATGCCGTGCTCGTACCCGGGGCGGGCAGGTCGACGAAAATAGTTTCGCTGTAACCCAATTGGGCGGCTATCCGCTGGCGATCGTCGGGGTCCACGGTGCCGGCGTCGACGACACCGAGTGGGTTTCCGTGATTGCCGTCAGGGTCGGCGAAGACTCGCAACACCGTCACGTCGATGGCCATGGGCCCGATGCTACTTCGTATTCGAGTGCCGTTGGCCGGGTCGCTGCGCGCAGGACGCTCAGGTCGCGCTGCGTTCGTCGGTCTCCATCGCGTCGAGCACCGCGATCCGAGTGTGGGCCGATCCGGAGATCGCGCCTTCGGTGATCCCCGCCCGCAGCAGCCCGCGCAGGTATTCCTGGTCGTAGACCGCCGGTTCGGAGCTGTCGATGAACTTCTCCACCACCTCGACGAAACGGTCCGGGTCGTCGTGGAACGGGAAATGGCCGGAGCCGTCGAAGATTTCCAACTGCGATCCCGGCATCGCGGCGTGCGCCATCCGGGCGTGGCTGACCGGGATCACGGCGTCGCAGCTACCCCATATCAGCTGAACGGGAACCGACTGCGTCAAATAGCAGCGGTCCAGCATGGTCACCACCTGACCGCGCCAATCGACGACAGCGCGCAGCGTGCGGGCGAACGCCGACGACGCGGTCGGTTCGGGCAGGTCGTTGAGGATGCGCAACACCTGTGGCAGGTCGCGACCGAGGCCGGTCGAGCCGAAGACCCCGCCAGCGATGCGGCCCACGGCCTGCACGGCAGGCAGCACGAACGGCAACCGCAGCAGCGCCAGCGCCTCACTGCCCATCGGCAGGGAGGCGAAGCGCAACGCGATGTTGACATCTTTGGTGACCCCACCGGCGCCGACCAGGATGAGCCGGTCGACCATCTGCGGGAACTGGTACGCGAACTGCATGGCCACGCCACCGCCCAGCGAATGACCGATCACCGTGACGTGGTCGATGTCGAGGATGCTGAGCAGGTCTCGCATCCCATTGGCATAAGCGGCGACGGAGTAGTCGGCACGCGGTTTGTCGGACTTGCCGTGGCCCAACAGGTCCGGTCCGATGACAGTGAATCGCTGCGCGAGCTTCGACTGAACCGTCTCCCACGTGGTGGAGTTGTCGCCGATTCCGTGGATCAGCAGTATCGCGGGCCCCGAACCGGCCACCCGGTACGCGCGCCGGTAACCGTGGATGGTGCGGAACTGCAGCACGGGGGTGAGATCCCGTACGGGGCGAAGATTCGGCTTTCGCGGCGGCATTGCGTCAACTTAGCGGGCCGCCGCGCACTGCGCCCCTCGAGTCGCCCATTGACCGGGCCACCCCCGTTATCCGGCGTCGTCGCCGTCTTCGAATCGGTCCTTCGACTTCTTCTCGGCCTGCTGGGCCAGGAACCGCTCGAACTCGGCGCCGAGTTCCTCACCGCTGGGCAGGTCCTCGTCTTTGGCGAGCAGGGACCGGTTCTCCTGGGCCGCCATGTAGGCGTCGTACTGGCGTTCCAAAGCGGCGACCACCTGCGCCACCTCGGGGCTCTGCTCGACCTGCTCGTTGACCTTGGTCAGGACCTCCGCGCCGGCCGTGACCAACGCCTCGAGCGGGATCTGGAGAGACGCGTTTCTGGAGACCTCGGCCAGTAGCGCCTCGGCCGCCGCGGGATAGTCCGTCTGCGCCAGATAGTGCGGGACGTGGACGGTGTAGCCGACCACCTCGTGCCCGTGCTGCGACATCCGGAACTCCAGCAGGTTCGACGCACTCGCCGGAACCTGAACCTCGCCGATCCACGGCTGGTGGTCGGCGATGAGTTCCTTGTCGCTCGAATGCGCAGTCATCGTGATGGGCCGGGTGTGCGGCACCGCCATGGGGATGGTGCCCAGCCCCACCACGCGGCGGACGTCGAGCCGTTCGGCCAGAAGCCGGACCGCGGTGATGAACCGCTCCCAGCGCAGATCCGGCTCCAGGCCGGCCAGAAGAAGGAACGGGGTGCCGACGCTGTCGCGCATCGCGTACAGGTTGAGTTCTGGATCCTCGTAGTGAGTGAAATGGTCGGTCTTGAACGTCATCAACGGGCGGCGGGACCGGTAGTCCAGCAGCTCGTCGATCGCGAACGACGCCACCAACTCGGTGTCGAGTGTGTCCTTCAGGTGCTGGGCGGCCAACCGGATCGCGTGCCCGGCGTCGGAGAAACCTTCGAGGGCGTGGATGAGCACCGGCCCCCGGCCGTCCGTGGACGACAGCTGGGGCGCGGGGAACTCCAACTCGTACATGCCTGAGTGTTCCGGCTGGTAGTGCTGTTCGGGGTGACCAGCGTCGTCAGCCATGAGCCTCGCCTCCTTGCGGTGGTGCCAGACCGTTAACGTCTTCGTACAGTGACAACTAGTCTCGCGCACGTTGCGTTCCCGCTGGCGGGCATCCCATGCGCGAAGCCGTGAAAACGTTTGCGGGTGCGACCCGGCCGGGCTAGGCGCGGAACTGGTTGAGCGCGCGCAGCTTGTTCATCACATCCAGGGCCGCGACCTTGTACGCCTCCGAAAAGGTGGGGTAGTTGAACACGGCGTCGACAAGGTAGTCGATGGTTCCTCCGCAGCCCATCACGGCCTGGCCGATGTGCACCATCTCGGTGGCGCTGGTGCCGAAGATGTGCACGCCGAGCAGGCGCAGATCGTCCGTCGCGACCAGCAGTTTGAGCATGCCGTAGGAATCGCCGGCGATCTGACCCCTGGCCAGCTCGCGGTAGCGCGATACCCCCACTTCGTAGGGGATCGCGCTGCGCGTCAGCTCGACCTCGGTCGCGCCGACGTAGGACACCTCCGGGATCGAGTAGATGCCGATCGGCTGCAGGTCGGTCATGCCCTTCGCCGGCTCGCCGAACGCGTGGTAGGCCGCCAGCCTGCCCTGGTCCATCGACGTCGCGGCCAGCGCCGGGAAGCCGATCACATCGCCGACCGCGTAGATGTGGTCGACCTTGGTTTGGAAGTTGCTGTCGACGTCGATGCGGCCGCGCGCGTCGGTCTGCAGTCCGGCGTTGTCGAGGTCGAGATGCTCGGTCTGGCCCTGCCGACCCGCGGAGTACATCACGGTCTCGGCGGGGATCTGCTTACCGCTGGCCAGCGTGGTCACGGTGCCCGCCGATCCGACGTCCACTGCCGTCACCTCCTCGCCGAACCGGAACGTCACCGCGAGGTCGCGCAGGTGGAACTTCAGCGCCTCGACGATCTCGGGGTCGCAGAAATCGAGCATGCTGTCGCGCTTCTCGACGACGGTGACCTTGGTGCCCAGCGCGGCGAACATCGACGCGTATTCGATGCCGATCACCCCGGCGCCGACCACGACCATCGTCGAGGGCAGCGACTTGAGGTCGAGGATCCCGTCGGAGTCCAGCACGCGGTTCTCGTCGAACTCGATACCGGCAGGACGGGCCGGTTTGGTGCCGGTGGCGATCACGATGTACTCGCCGCTGACGGTGGTGCGCTCACCCCGGGTGGGTTCCTCTACCAGGACGGTGTGGGCGTCGATGAATCTGCCGTGGCCCTGGATGAGGTCGATGCGGTTGCGCATCAACTGGGAGCGCACGACGTCTTGTTCCTTGCCGATTACGTGGCTCGTTCGTGCCAGCAGATCGGCGGGCGTGATCTTCTCCTTCACCCGGTAGCTGGCGCCGTACAGCTCGCGCTGGCTCATGCCGGTGAGGTAGACGACCGCTTCGCGCAGCGTCTTGGAGGGGATTGTTCCGGTGTTCACGCACACCCCGCCGAGCATGCGTCCCCGCTCGACGACCGCGACCGTCTTCCCGAGCTTCGCGGCGGCGATCGCCGCCTTCTGCCCGCCAGGTCCGGAACCTATGACCACGAGGTCGTACTCGAGCATGGAAGCCATGGCAACAAGGTGTACGCCGGTTGGGCGGGTTCTGCACGCCGACTGCCTCAACCGAAACTGAATTCATCCCCAACCCCGGATTGATCCACAGCGGCGCGGGCCACCAACGTCGACGGGCGGCTGCCGTCCGAGGCGGCGGGGAAGGTCACCCCATGACGACCTCACCTTCACCCGACTTTCACCTCGACCGCCCCGCGGTGCTGATCGCCGCCCTGCCCGCCGTTCTGGGCTTCGTCCCCGAGAAATCCCTCGTGCTCGTGACGGTGGACCGCGGCGCGATGGGATGCGTCATGCGGGTGGACCTCTCCGAGGAGCTGACCGATTCGGTCGAGGACATCGCCGAGGTTGCCGCGGCGGCGCGACCTGACTCGGCGATCGCTGTCGTGGTCGACGAGGACGGTGCGGGCTGTCGGCTGTGCAACGACGAATACCGCGAGCTGGCCGCCGCTCTGGCGTCCGCCCTGGCCGGCCGGGGGATCGAACTGCTCGCCGCGCATGTCGTCGACCGGATCGCGGCCGGCGGGCGGTGGCACTGCGCCGACGGCTGCGGCGCAGCGGGCACCGTGGACGACCCGTCGGCGTCGCCGCTCGCGATGGCCGCCGTGCTGGACGGGCGCCGCCTCTACGCCCGGCGCACCGAACTCCAGGACGTCATCGCGGTCACCGATCCCGCTCGCGCCCGAGCGTTGGCCGGTCCGATCGAGGACGCGCAGGCAGCTCGATCGGACGCCGATGCGTGCGGGGAGATCGAGGCGGTGATCGCGGCGGCCGCGCGGGTGTCCGAGGGTGACGACCTGCCCGACGAGGTGGCGACCCGGATCGCGGCTGCCCTGACCGATCTGCAGGTGCGTGACACGTTGTACGCGCTCGCAGTTGGTGAGCGCGCGGCCCACGCCGAGTCGCTGTGGGCGGAGTTGTCGCGGCGGCTTCCGGAGCCGTGGCGGGCCGAGGCGCTGGTGTTGTTGGCGTTCTCGGCCTACGCCCGCGGTGACGGTCCGCTGGCGGGGGTGTCGTTGGAGGCGGCGTTGCGCTGCGACGGCGCCCACCGGATGGCCCGCATGCTCGACACCGCGCTGCAGTCCGGTCTGCGCCCGGAGCAGATCCGCGAACTCGCCGCGACCGGCTACCGCTTGGCCGACCAGTTGGGAGTCCGGTTACCGCCCAGGCAGGCATTCGGAAGACGGGCCGGTTGACCGCCGGCCGACGCTGTCGCTCGGGAGGTCAGACCTTTTCGACCTTGACGGCGTGCGCCATGTGGTGGGGCAGCTCGACCTGTTCGTGGCCGGGGATCACGATCAACACCCCGCCGTGGTCGTTGCTCTGCACGGTCACGCGGGCGTTGGGCACCACACCGGCATCCTTGAGCCTGCTGATCAGGTCGGCGTCACCCTGTACATGCTCGGTCAGCTGCCGCACCACGACCGCGACGGGCATTCCGGCGGGCAACTCGGTCAGCCGAACGAGGTTCAACCGGTCGCGTTCCGACGACGTGCTGATCAAGCCCAGCTCCGAAAGCCCGGGGATGGGGTTTCCGAACGGCGAGGTGGTCGGGTTGTCGAGGACCTGGACGAGTCGGCGCTCGACGTCCTCGCTCATCACATGTTCCCAGCGGCAGGCCTCGGCGTGCACTTCCTCCCAGGGCAGGCCGATGACATCGACGAGCAGCCTCTCGGCGAGGCGGTGTTTGCGCATGACGGCCACCGCGAGGGCGCGGCCCTTGTCGGTCAGCTCGAGGTGGCGATCGCCTGCAACGTGCAGCAGGCCGTCGCGCTCCATCCGCGACACCGTCTGGCTGACGGTGGGACCGCTCTGATCGAGACGTTCTGCGATGCGTGCACGCAGGGGCACCACGCCCTCTTCCTCGAGGTCGTAGATCGTCCGCAGGTACATCTCCGTGGTGTCGACCAGATCATTCATTGCGCTAACCCTCCGTCAGAGGTCGAGTCTACCGGCTAAAGGGCCTGAACTGCGTTGTTACGTCTGCGACACCGGCACATGCTGATACGACACGTCCCCGCCGGTCGAAGCGGCGGGGATCGTGTCGGGGGGTCTAACTTGCGTACGAGCGGAGGCGGTCCGCACGTTCGCCGTTGCGGAGCTTGGCCATGACCTCGCGCTCGATCTGGCGCACCCGCTCGCGGGAGAGCCCGAACAGCTTGCCGATCTGGTCGAGGGTGCGGGGCTGACCGTCGTCGAGGCCGAACCGCAGCCGGATCACCTGCTGCTCGCGCTCGTCGAGCGTGGCCAGCACGTGCCGGATGTCGGTGTGCAGCAGTTCGGAGATCACCGCGTTCTCAGCCGACATTGCCTCAGCGTCCTCGATGAAGTCGCCCAGCGGCGCTTCCTCGTCGCTGCCCACCGGCATATCGAGGCTCACCGGGTCGCGGCTGTGCTCGAGCAGATCGGTGATCTTCTCCACCGGGATCCCGGACTCGGCGGCCAGTTCCTCATCGGTGGCTTCACGGCCGAGGTTCTGGTGCATCTCGCGCTTGATCCGAGCCAGCTTGTTGACCTGCTCGACGAGGTGCACCGGCAGCCGGATCGTGCGGCTCTGGTCGGCCATGCCGCGGGTGATCGCCTGACGGATCCACCACGTGGCGTACGTCGAGAACTTGAATCCCTTGGCGTAGTCGAACTTTTCCATCGCCCGGATCAGGCCCAGGTTGCCTTCCTGGATCAGGTCGAGCAGCGGCATGCCGCGACCGGTGTAGCGCTTCGCCAGCGAAACGACAAGGCGCAGGTTGGCTTCGAGAAGGTGCCTACGCGCGGCCTCACCGTCGCGGACCACGGCAGCAAGATCACGTTTGCGGTTCTCGCCCAAGCGCTTCCGCGTGTCGAGCAGGTGCTTGGCGTAGAGCCCTGCCTCGATGCGCTTTGCGAGTTCCACCTCATCGGCGGCGTTGAGCAAGGCAGTTTTGCCAATACCATTGAGATACACGCGTACGAGGTCAGCCGCTGGACTCTGGGCGTCCAGGTCCCGGTCGACGCGGATGGTGCTGGCATTTGCCATGACGGCCTCCTGATCAAGTCGAACTGTCATGAGCTACAACGCCCACGAGGTCCAAAGAGTTCCCAGCCCTTGGCTGGTTCACACCTTCTGATCAGCGGTTTCTCGGACCCGACCTGAGAATGTCCTTAGAAAAGGGATAGAAGCGTCTCAGCTGGGAACATCGCCATGCGAGCCACGCCCCTCGGGTTGCGGTGGCGCGACGGTGCGCTGCTCGAGTGCCGGCCGTTCGCCGGTCGGCACCTCGGAGGAGTGACGGCGGTTGTCGAACCGGCGCGGCTCCTCTGGACGCCGCGGCGGACGGTCGTTGGCGATGAGCACGGCGATCCACGGCAAGGGAATCGAGCCGACGAGAATCGCCAACGAGATCAGGCCGTTGTGCCAGATGCCATAGGCAATGGCGGCCAGTACGAGCGCCGGTATACGAAACGACATGAGCGTCAAGTACTTGCGAACCCGTTGGCGGTGCT
Organism: Mycobacterium sp. 852014-52144_SCH5372336; assembly: GCF_001665615.1. Taxonomy (NCBI): domain Bacteria; kingdom Bacillati; phylum Actinomycetota; class Actinomycetes; order Mycobacteriales; family Mycobacteriaceae; genus Mycobacterium; species Mycobacterium sp. 852014-52144_SCH5372336. Next base: position 168,057 of record NZ_LZSW01000047.1, on the reverse strand, counting down.
GTTCCTCGTAGGCGGGGGCGGCGCGAGTGATCAGGACGGGCCGGCCATCGTCGTCGAAACTCAGCTCGGGGCTTTGTTTCATACCTTCACTGTCCCACATTGTGGCTCCGCTGTACGGGTCGGTTTTCTTACGGGCAAAATGGTTGTCATGCAAACCCAGACGATCGAGCGCACCGACACCGACGAACGCGTCGACGACGGGACTGACAGCGATACCCCGAAGTTCTTCCACTATGTCAAGAAGGACAAGATCGCCGAGAGCGCGGTGATGGGCACCCACGTCGTCGCGCTGTGCGGCGAGGTGTTTCCGGTGACGAAGTCGGCCAAGCCCGGGTCACCGGTGTGCCCGGAGTGCAAGCGCATCTACGAGAAACTCAAGAAGTAGCCCGCTCGGCCGTCGCTCCCGCGGCTCCTGCCGGGGACACCGGAGCGGCTGTCGGTGCTTCTTCGGCCGCGACGCCGTTGAGTGACTCGGCTTTTCCCTTCAACCACCAACCGAACCGCTTGGCGTGCGTGTCGGCCGCCGGCCACTCCTCCTGGACCGCGGCGTTGAGCTCGGCGCCGATCATGATCGCGAATCCGAGGAAGAACGCGAACAACAAGAAGGCGATCGGCGTCGCCAACGCGCCGTAGGTGTAGCCGGTCGCGGTGATCCACGTCAGGTAGAAGCGCAGACCGAACGTCGCCAACAGGAACACCGTCGTGGCCAGGATCGAGCCCAGCAGTAACCGGTGCGACGGTAACGGCTTGGGCAGCGAGACCCGGTAGAGCACGTTGACGGACACGACCAGCGCCAGTATCAGCACCGGGTAGTAGCCGAACCGCAGAACGTGATCCCAGCTGTCCGGGATGTACGTGGCGATCTTGCGAGGCCCCAACGCGATGAACGGGGCCGCGAGGATCGCGCCGACCAACATCACGACGTAGAGGCCGAGCGCGTAAAACCGCTGACGGACCGGATGGCGTAGCGGCGTCTGGTCGTGCGCCTCGGTGATCGAGTCGACGAATGCCGAGATTGCCGACGATCCGGCCCACAGCGAGATGACGAAGCCCAGCGAGACCACCTCACCGCGGGCGCCCTTGACGATGTCGCGGACCGTCGGCTCGATGATCTCGGTCACCACATTGGTGGAGAAGAACCGCGCAGCCGTGTCGACGATCTGGGTCTCGATCATCGGAAGCGTGTCGGGTCCGAACACCGGAGCGATGTAGGCCAGGCTACCGAGCATCCCCAACAGCAGCGGGGGAAGCGACAACGCCGACCAGAAGGCGGCCTGCGCGGACTCCGAGAAAATCGAGTCATCCCAGCTCTTGGACAAGGTGCGCCCCACGATGTGGCGGATGTGGTGGCGCGACGGCTTCGTCGGCAGCGGCCGGGGCTGGTCATTCATGACCAGTCCAGCATTACTGACGAAGTGTGATCCTGCCCAGAGCGGCTCTCAGCCGTGTCGGACGCTATGCCTCCACCGGGCTGACTTCGAGGACGGCAGCCGACTCGATCAGCTTGGCCTCGTGCTCATTGGCGTGGTGCTGGCAGAAGAGCAACTCGGCTCCCGACGGGAGCTTCGCGCGCACCCGTGCCGCGGCGCCGCAACGATCGCAGCGGTCAGCCCGGGTCAGTGGGGGACTGGTGAGCGTTGCGTTCGTCATTGCGGACCTCCGTACTGTCGCGTGCATCTACTGTCTCAGACGTTTTGGCTTTCGGCGTTGTTCCCAAAGGCTCTACCGGTGTGTCGTGTCTCACCGTTACCTCGAGTTGCCGGCGCGGCAGGCTGGCTATATGAGCCCACGGCGCAGCGTACTGGTCCACCTGTGTAGCAAAGACGAATGGCAGTCTGCTCAAGCACGCGGCGAGCATTGTCCCGCTTCGTTGACCGCGAGCGGCTTCGTGCATCTGTCGACACCCGAGCAGGTGCACCTTCCGGCCAACCGGCTCTACGCCGGTCGTACCGACCTGGTGCTGCTGCACATCGACGCCGCACGACTGTCCTCTCCGGTTCGCTGGGAACCCGGTGTGCCCGCTGATCCCGTGGGAATGGAGTTCCCACATCTCTACGGCCCTTTGCCAATCAAAGCTGTGATCCGCGTCACGTCTTATCTGCCGGACTCCGAGGGCCGGTTCGCTCCGCCGGCGCCCTGACCGACCGCTCCCTCGTAGGCCGATCCGGAGGCCGTGTGCGCCGCTCTCGCATCGCCTCAAACTAGATCACTTCCACGCGCGGGAGGGGTCTACGTACACTTACAAATCGTGGGCATTTTGTTAGGTCTGGCACCGTGGATCGTCTACTGGGTGCTCGTCGGTAATGTTCCGTTCATCGTCGCGGCCCTGATCGCTCTGGCGGTCGCGCTTGGCGCATTCACGCTGGGGCAGATGCGCGGCGGTCCCGGCCGGATACTCGAAATCGGCGCAGTAGCAACGTTTTTGATTTTGACGGTACTCACATTCGCGCTCGACGAATCGTTTTCGGAACGGTGGATGCTGCCGCTGAGCAACGCCGGCATCTTGCTCGTGGCGCTCACCGGTGTGCTGATCGGCAAGCCGTTCGTTCGGGAGTTCGCCGAGGCCGGCCAGCAGCCCCACGTCGTCAAGAGCGACCTGTTCGCCCGCGTCACCTCTGCGCTGACGTGGATCTGGGTGGCGGTGTTCGGCGGCATGACGCTGTCGTCGGTGATCCCGCCGATCGTCGACCGCGACGCGACAATCCATGACACCGAATCGCCGCTGTCGTTCCTGTGCTACTGGGTGATCCCGTCCGTGTTGTTGGCAGGCGCGGCGTTCGCGACGCGGGTGTTGCCGGACCGCATCGCCGCCGGTGCGGACGACATCGTCCGCAAGACGTCGTTCGTCGCATTCGCCGAAGCCGAGATCGACCAGTTGATCTACCTGGCCACCGAGCATGCCAACCGGGAGGTGGGCCCCGGCAAGGAGGCCTACGACATCAAGATCGGAAGCAAGGGAATTCCGTTGACCGGCGACGAGACGCGCGAATCGTGGCCCTCGACCTACAAGGTGCGCGACAAGAAGCGGTGACTCGCGGCCGCGCTAGATCGGCGTTGCTTCCACGATCGATATCGGTGTGACGGTGTCGACGACGCGGTCGAGCCGGAAACCTGCGTCGCGCAAGAGTTCTGCGTAGTCGGCGCGGGTACGTTCTCTGCCGCCCACGGTGACGAGCATCTCCAGGTCGAGTTGGAATCCGATGAACGCAGTCGCCTGTTGGGGCAGAACCATTTCCAGGAGGAGCAGTTTGCCGTGCGGTGCGATCGCGGTGCGGACGTTGCGCAGGATCGTCAGCGACGTGGCGTCGTCCCAGTCGTGGATGATGTTCTTCAGCATGTAGGCGTCACCGCCTTCGGGCACCCTCTCCAGAAACGAACCGCCTTCTGCCGTGCATCGGTCCGCCACTCCGGCGGCCTTGAATGTGGTTGCGGCGTCGGTCACCACAGAGGGCAGGTCGTACACGATGCCGTGGGCGCCCGGCGCTCGGTTCAGAATCGTCGACAGCAGCAGGCCGTGGCCGCCACCGACGTCCACGATCAGTTTGAAAGCGCTGAAATCGTATTGGCTGAGCGCTATTTCGTTGGTGATGCCGCTTGTCGCGGTCATCGCTTTGTTGAACACCTGGGCCAGTTCGGGATCGGTTTCCAAGTAGTCGAAATACGGCATCCCACGCAGCTTGATGACTGACGGTTCGCCGGTCTGCACCGAATGCAGCAGGCTGCCCCAGTCCTCCCAGCGGGCCTGGTGGCCGATGAACAGCACCATGTCGCGCATCGACTCCGGGTGATCGGAGCGCAAGGCTTCTCCGACTTTCGTCAGGCTGAAGGTGTCGTCGCGGCGATGGTTGAGCAGACCTTTGGACGTCAGCGCCCGCATCAGCCGGTATAGGGCGTCGGGGTCGGCGCCCACCCGGTCGGCGATGTCTGCGGCGCGCGCCGGTCCGTTCGCGAGTTCGTCGGCGACACCGAGTTTCGCGGCGACGTACATCGTCTGCGTTGTCCAGGCACCGGTCGCCATCTCGAGGATGGCGACACTGGCGGGCACCGTCGAGCGATGAACGGATTGCAGAGCCGCCCGCACTCGGTCGACGACGCGGACCACAGGCATGGGAGGAACCTTCGCGGGCTTATTCGGCACGGCGCGAAACACTACAGGTTCGTTGTTACAGCTGGTTTGCTGCCCGGGAATTGGCGCGATCGCGGCGCGGCGAGTGTCGGTTCGACGCACGCTCGAATGCGAGATCGCGTTGAACAAACCCGACACTCGCGGGCGCTTTTGTTGACCGTAAATCGAGTCAGCGGCGATCCCTTGCGAGGCATACTGCCTAAGACGCGAGCCGGACACGAAGGAGTGCCAATGGGAAGCAGGGGGGTGACCGCGGCGGCGTCCGTCCTCGCGGCAGGCATGGTCGCGGTGGGGCTTGCGGCCCCCGCGTACGGCGTCGACCAGATCACGGCCAACGCGGTCGGCACGTACGACGCCGTCTATGAGTGGGGAACCAGGACGTGGGTGGTCACACCTTGCGATGGCGATGCCTTCCAGTGTGTGTACGTCACCCAGTACCACGCCGACGACGTCGAGCGGAAGTCGCCGTCATGGAGCGGGAACGCGTATTGGCAGGTCGGCTGGTGGATCATGAGGGGAGTGCTGGACCGCAACGCGGTCACGTGCGAGGACGGCTCGCAACACGACCTGGTCATGAACTACTCGTGGGACGCCGCGAGCGGGAAGGCGATCCGGTCCTTTCACGACCCTGGCCTGTGCGGTGAGGCCGGTAACGGTGCCAACGAATTCACGCTGAACAGGATCGGACCGCCACCGCCACCGCCACCGGCGTAGGCACTAGTACAGGCGGTCGCACAGTAGGGGCCGCACGGTGTACGGCCGAACCCTTTTCGCGCGGGTCGTGAAGCATCAGCGGGCGCATTGAGAGTCTGTTGAGGACATCGCCCGATTCTCTTCTCAACCACAGACACGCTGTGGCTCCAAGAAAAGGGACTCCGATGACCGATAGCCCGTCCACGAAGACCGCAGCCTCCATCACCACCGTCGGCGCGATCAAGAAACTCGCCGCCGGCGCCACCATCGCGGGGGCCCTGGGACTGGCTGCGCTCGGCGTGGCTGGCACCGCGGCCGCTGCACCTGCCCACGACTCCGAGCAACACGCCGGCACATCGTCGTCCGAGCACGCCGGCACATCACCGTCGGAGCAGCACGCCGGCACATCGTCGTCCGAGCACGCCGGCACGTCATCGTCGGAGCAGCACGCCGCACCCGCCTCCCCGGCCAATGACTCCGAGGTCCACGCCCACCTGATTCCGGGGGTCAAGCTTGATCCCACGCCGGCCGGTGACTCCGTTGTCCACGCCCACCTGATTCCGGGGGTCAAGCTTGATCCGACGTCGGCCGGCGATTCCGCGGTCCACGCCCAGATAACTCCGGGATTCACGCCGCAGCCGACCCAAACCGCCACATCCCACCCGGCTCTCGGCGAGCACAGCCCCTTCGCCGGTCCTTTTCCCGACATGGACCCCATCTGCGGCTGCCGCGAGGTGATTGACGAATGAAGGTCGGCAGTTAGAACGCGTGAGGGCAGGTGTTCCTATGGGACACCTGCCCTTAGCCCGATTTCAGATCGGACGCCGAAGCGGTGAACCTGCAGTTCAGGAACCGAAGTGTTGCTCAGTCCAAGTAGTCGCGCAGAACCTGAGAACGGCTCGGGTGGCGCAACTTTGACATGGTCTTCGACTCGATCTGGCGGATGCGCTCGCGCGTCACCCCGTACACCTGACCGATCTCGTCGAGCGTGCGCGGCTGTCCGTCGGTGAGCCCGAACCGCAGCCGCACCACGCCGGCTTCACGCTCGGACAGCGTCTCCAGCACCGACTGCAGCTGATCCTGCAGCAGCGTGAACGACACCGCGTCCACGGCCACGACGGCCTCGGAATCCTCGATGAAATCGCCCAGCTGCGAATCGCCCTCGTCGCCGATGGTCTGGTCCAGCGAGATCGGCTCACGGGCGTACTGCTGGATCTCCAGCACCTTCTCCGGCGTGATGTCCATCTCCTTGGCCAGCTCTTCGGGAGTGGGCTCGCGGCCCAGGTCCTGGAGTAGCTCACGCTGGATGCGGCCGAGCTTGTTGATCACCTCGACCATATGCACGGGGATGCGGATGGTGCGGGCCTGGTCGGCCATCGCGCGGGTGATCGCCTGGCGGATCCACCAGGTGGCATAGGTGGAGAACTTGTAGCCCTTGGTGTAGTCGAACTTCTCGACGGCGCGGATCAGGCCCAGGTTGCCTTCCTGGATGAGGTCGAGGAACGCCATGCCGCGACCCGTGTAACGCTTGGCCAGCGATACCACCAGACGCAGGTTCGCTTCCAACAGATGGTTTTTCGCGCGGTCGCCGTCGCGGCAGATCCACATCATGTCGCGGCGCTGCGCGGCGGGCAGCTTCTCACCCTTCTCGGCGAGTTCGGCCATCAACTGAGTCGCGTACAACCCGGCCTCGATGCGCTTGGCGAGCTCGACCTCTTCCTCGGCGTTGAGCAGCGCGACCTTGCCGATCTGCTTGAGGTAGGCGCGCACCGAGTCGGCCGATGCGGTCAGTTCGGCGTCCTTACGGGCCTGCCGGAGCGCCTCGGATTCCTCTTCGTCCCAGACGAAGTCGCCGGATGCCTTGTCCTTCTCCGACGGCTCGGCGATCTCGTCGTCCTCCGCGACAGGCTCGGCGTCGGCTTCCGCGGCGGGCGCATCGCCCTCGGCGGCCTCTGCACTCTCCTCGGCGGGTTCCTCCTCGACCTCGAGATCCGCCAGGTCGATATCGGTGTCTTCGACCGCGAGGTCCTCGCCGGGCTCGGCCTCGATGTCGTCGGTCTCGAGGTCGTCGGCCTCGGCGTCGACCTTGGTGTTGTCGGGCTCGGCGGCGGTGGCCTTCTTGGCGCGACCGCGGGGTGCGGCGGTCTTGGCGGCCTTCGAAGCCTTGGCCGGTGCCTTGCCTGTCGTGCTTGCCTTGGCTGCGGTCTTGGCGGGCGCCTTGGTGGCGCGGGTCTTGGCGGCCTTCTTGGCCGGCGCCGTCCCGTTAGCCGACTTCGCCGCGGTCTTCTTGGCGGGGGCGGTTTTGGTAGCGGTGCGCTTCACCGGCTCATCGGTTGCCGGGCTTGCCTTTGTCGCTGCCACGTACACCCTTTCCTTGTGCTACCTCATCACGGGCAGGGTAAGCCCCATCGATGAGCGTCGGCTGTCGAATAATGGCGGTTGATAATCGTCGCTATCCAGGCTGCGGCCGCCGTCGACCATTGTAACGACAGTGTGCGAGAACGCCGCCTCCAGCGGCAAATCCCGGGCGTGGCTACTTGGCGGTAGCTGTGACGTCCACCTCAGCAGCCATCGCGGCGCCTACGATGCCCGCCGTGTTCTGCAGAGCCGCGGCCACCACCGGCGTCCGGTTCTTGAGCAGCGGAATCCATTTATCGGCCTTGCGGCTGATGCCGCCGCCGGCGATGAACAGGTCCGGCCAGATCGCGTTTTCGACCGCTACCAGCACCTTCGTTACCTCGACGGTCCAGCGCTCGTAGTTCCAGCCCTTGCGTTCCTTCACCGACGACGCGGCGCGATGCTCGGCTTCCTTGCCGCCGACCTCGAGATGACCGAACTCGGTGTTGGGCAGCAGCGCGCCGTTGTGGATCACGGCCGAACCGATTCCGGTGCCGAAGGTCAGCAGCACGATCACGCCGGTGTTGTCCCGGCCCGCGCCGAACTTCTCCTCGGCCAGCCCGGCGGCGTCGGCGTCGTTGAGAACCGTCACCGGCTGTCCGTCGAGCGCGTTGCTGTAGAACTCGCTGGCGTTGCTACCGATCCATTCCTTGTCGACGTTGGCCGCGGTGCGCACGATTCCCTCGGTGACCACGCCGGGGTAGGTGACGCCGACCTTCTCGGTCCAGCCGAATTCCCGGACCACGGCCGCGACCGTCTTGCTGACCGCCTCGGGAGTCGCGGGCTGGGGGGTCGCCAGCTTGAATCGCTCGCCGATCAACTGGCCGGTGTTCAGGTCGACGATTCCGCCCTTGACGCCGCTGCCACCGACGTCGATTCCGAATCCGCGCCGCTGGCTCCCGTTGACGCTCTGGGTGACGGGTGGTGAATTGGTCGCGGTCATGAGCGCTCCTCTACTCCGGGCAGGCGTGCCGCAGCCACGTCATGCGCCCCACACCTTAGTGGTTCGAAAGTGGCTGCGCGGGCCTGTCGGAGACAGTCGGCGACAACGACGACCGAAACGTGCTGCGATGGGTGCATGCCCGACAACGACGCCGATCCCGTCCTGCTGCGCTCGGTCGCCGAGCAGCTGGCCACCGAAGCGGCCGCCTTCGTACGGCAGCGCCGTGCAGAGGTTTTCGGCGCCCCCGGCTCGTCGACAGACGATTCAGGGCTGCGAACCAAGAGCTCGCCCACCGACCCCGTTACCGTCGTCGACACCGAAACCGAGCGACTGATCCGCGACCGGCTGGCAGAGCTGCGGCCCGGTGAGCATGTGCTCGGCGAAGAGGAGGGCGGAACCCCCGCACACGGGGACGACCTCACCTGGGTGCTCGATCCGATCGACGGCACGGTCAACTTCGTCTACGGACTGGAGGCCTATGCGGTGTCGGTGGCCGTGCAACGCGGCGGCAGATCGGTGGCCGGTGCGGTCGCCAATGTGCCCGCCGGCGCGGTGTACTCGGCTGCGCTCGGCCACGGCGCCTCTCTGCGCGACGCCGACGGCACCGCATCGCTGCACACCAGCGGCGCCGACGATCTGTCAATGTCGTTGTTAGGTACGGGTTTTTCGTATGACCGCGAACAGCGGGCCCGGCAGGCCGCGGTGTTGACGCGGGTCCTCCCCGAAGTGCGCGACGTGCGCCGGATCGGATCGTGCGCACTGGACCTGTGCATGGTGGCGGCGGGTCAACTGGACGCCTACTACGAGGACGGCGTCCACCTGTGGGATTGGGCGGCCGGAGCGCTGATCGCCGCCGAGGCCGGGGCGACGCTGCAGTTGCCGCAGGGCAGCGGGGCGACGGGCGGTCCGGGGTTCATCACGGCCGCCGCACCGGGCGTCGCGGCCGCCCTGGACGACGTACTGCGCGGCGCGGGCGCACCGTAGAAAGCGGCTGCGCGATCGCGGCTCAGCAGGTCCCCGAGTGGATCTTCGACAGCAGCGACGAGTCGGACGCCTGCGTGGCGTCGGGGCGCAGGCTCGCCAGCACCGCCTCGATGTCGTCGCTGCTGCTCAACTCCGTGAACTCTGTGCCGAGAGCCAGATCGACGCTGTCGTCGCCGCGCTCGTCCTGAAAAAGTTCGGTGCACGGCGCCACCAGCCACACCGCGGCGGCCGCGGCCCGTCCGGCTTCGCCGAACCGGATTTGACCCTGGCAGTCCAGCCGCGCGGTCGCGTAGATCGGATCGTTCGCCGCGGTCGGTTCGGCGAAGCCGAGGTCCTTCAGCGCGCTGGCCACCTCGGCGGCCTGACCACCCTGACCGCTGGCGTTGAGGACCCTGATCTTTGTGTCGGCGAGGCGGGCGGGGCTCACGTCGACCATGTCGGCGCGCGACACCTGCTCACCCAGCGTCGGAGCGGAGGCGTTGGGATCACTGGGCGCAGGCGGCGGATTGCACACGGCGGCCTCCGGCACGTCGGCGGGGCGGTTCAGGGCGATGACCCACACCATCAACGTCACCACCGAGAGGGCGACGAACAACAGGATGGCGGGCAGAAAGTTCCGCCGCCGGAAGGGGCGACCGTGTTCGTCGAACGCGGTTCCCTCTGTGATTTGCGCGACCACGCCTGCACTCTAAAGCCCCTGTTCTTGCGTTCCGCGCATGGTACGAGGCCTTCTGTGACATAAATCACAGTGCAACGGGTACTCATACGGGCACGAATCGTTTGGCGGATGCGTTCGACGCTGGTACAAAGCTCTGCTGCACAAGGTTTATTCGGAGGGGACACGATGGCTACCGATTACGACGCCCCACGGCGCACCGAGACCGATGACGTCTCGGAAGATTCGCTCGAAGAGTTGAAGGCGCGGCGTAACGAGGCCCAGTCGGCGGTCGTCGACGTCGACGAGTCGGAGTCCGCCGAGTCCTTCGAATTGCCCGGCGCCGATCTGTCCGGCGAAGAGCTGTCAGTACGCGTGGTCCCCAAGCAAGCCGACGAGTTCACCTGCTCGAGCTGCTTCCTTGTCCACCACCGCAGCCGTCTGGCCAGCGAGAAGAACGGCATGATGATCTGTTCGGACTGCGCTGCCTGACAGCGCTGCCGAACGGTTCAACTGTTCAGCGCCGCCAGCACCCTCTCCGGCTGACGGCAACTGACCAGCCAATACGGCGTCGGATCGTCCGGATCGTCGAGCACCACCAGAACCATCGGGCCCACCCATGCCCGATGAACGACGTAGGCGGCCGGATCCAGTTGGCGCCCCAGCGCCGCGGACTTCGCGCTGCGCGGCACCTTGGCCGACCGGGTGATCACGTTGGCGGGCAGATGCGCGGGACCAGCCCACAGCTCGGTGCCGCCGGGCCCGCTGACGACCCGCACCTCCGTACGGCCCAGCCATAACAAGACGACGGCGGCGACAGGCAACAGCACTGCGTACGGCAACCATTCGGGTATGCCGGGAATGCCCATGTTGATCTCGAGCGCGATGAGCGCCGCGAGACCCAGACCGGGCGGCCACCACCACCACGGCACCCAGAGCCGCTCGCGGTAGCGAACGGATTGCGTCGTGGCGCGCGTGTCGGACACGCGGCCAAGAGTAATCTCTGACGTCGTGCCCACTTCTCTGGCGGTCGTGCGCCTCGATCCTGATCTGCCGATGCCCAGCCGCGCCCATGACGGCGATGCGGGCGTCGACCTCTTCAGCGCGCTCGACGTCGAACTGGCGCCCGGTGAACGCGCGCTGGTTCCGACGGGTATCGCCGTGGCGATCCCGCACGGGATGGTCGGACTGGTGCATCCCCGCTCGGGTTTGGCTGCCCGCGTGGGGCTTTCGATCGTCAACAGCCCGGGCACCATCGACGCCGGCTACCGCGGCGAGATCAAGGTTTCGCTGATCAACCTCGATCCGCAGGATCCGATCGTCGTGAACCGCGGGGACCGCATCGCTCAGTTGCTGGTCCAGCGGGTAGAACTGCCCGAGCTGGTCGAGGTCACGTCTTTCGACGAGGCTGGTCTTGGTGAAAGCACCCGTGGCGTAGGTGGCCACGGTTCCTCCGGCGGACATGCGAGTTTGTGAAATGGCATTCGGTAAACGCAAAGACAACGAGATCGGTGACGTCGACGATGTCGCCGGGCAGGCGACGGGCGACGCGGTCGACGACCAACTGGAAGGCCCGTTCGACATCGAGGACTTCGACGACGCCGAGACGGCCGCCGCCGGCCGGCTGGATCTGGGCTCGGTCCTGATCCCCTTGCCCGCGGGTGGTCAGGTCCAGGTCGAGCTGACGCCGCAGGGCGTGCCCAGCGCGATATGGGTCGTCACTCCACACGGCCGGTTCACCGTCGCCGCGTACGCCGCCCCCAAGAGCAGCGGCCTGTGGCGCGAGATCGCCGGAGAGCTCGCCGACTCGTTGCGCAAGGACGGCGCCCAGGTGTCGATCAAAGACGGGCCGTGGGGCCGCGAGGTCGTCGGCGTGGCCGCCGCGCAGCAGGGCCAGGCAGCGCAGCAGGGGCAACCCGGCGTGGTGCGCTTCATCGGCGTCGACGGTTACCGCTGGATGATCCGCTGCGTCGTCAACGGCCCGCAGGAACACATCGACACACTGGCCGCCGAAGCGCGAGAAGCATTGGCCGACACCGTTGTTCGTCGCGGAGAGACTCCGTTGCCGGTGCGCACGCCGCTGGCGGTGGAGCTGCCGGAGCCGATGGCGAACCAGCTGCGCGAGGCCGCCGCGGCTCAGCAGGCCGCACAGCAGGCGCAACAAGGCCAGCCGCCCGGTCAGCAGGCACCGGTCGCGCGCCGCAGTGAACAAGGGTCGGCGATGCAGCAGTTGCGGACAATCACCGGCGGCTGAATCGCCGTATTGCCTTAAGGGGTTGCTTCCACGCACCAGGTGCGTGCTATCCACCGGTTAACGCGTGTCACGCCTGACCCCGCCGCAGGCCTCCAGCAGGGCGGCCACGCACGCGGCTCCCAACACCGCCGGGTCGGCGCCGAATTCGTCGAGCGTGACGGTCCGCAGCGCCGCCTGCGGTGCCGCGGTCACCCATTCGGCGGCCACCTCGATCGGATGCACGGGATCGTCGCTGGCGGCCGCGACGCCCAGCGGCACGGCCAATCGCGCTAATTCGGCGCGGGTGGGTGCGACGTAGTTCGCCGCCTCCTCCATCGCCTCCGGCAGGGCCGGCCATTGCCCGAGCCACGACCGGGTCAGCTCATCGCCCAGCCACCGCGGGCTCGACGCCCGCATCGCCGCGCTGGTGGCCGCGAGCCCGTCGCGGCGCAGCAGTTCGGCGGAGTGCCGCGCGGCGGCCGCCGCGGGTGCGTGCTGCGGGGAGCCGCTCCACGCCGGAAGTGCCGCGAGCACCGCAACCGTCCGGCCCGGATGCGCCAGCGCCCACGCCGTGGCGACCGCCGCGCCGATCGACACGCCGCCGACGGCGATGGGTCCGCTGCGCGCGGCGTCGTCGAGCGCGTCCCGGTAGCCGGCGACGAGCCGGTGCGGCTGAGGCGCCGGTGTGACGAGCGTCGCACCCTGCTCGTACAAAGCGGCGGAAAACGCCCGGTAGACGAAGTCGTCGTCCGATCCGGTGCCCGGTAGCAGCACCGTCGTGACGCCGCGCAGAGAGACCGTCATGACCTGATCGTGCCTTGGTCGAAATGCGCCCGGCGTGGCGAGGTGACCCCACGTGGCATCTCGTAACTCACAGGGTTAACGTGGCGATTACTTGGGTAGGTCCAAGGTGCATCTGCGGATAGGTCAGGAGAGGCCATGGCAACGGCCGAAGGGTATCTGCGCCGGCTCACGCGACGGTTGACAGACGACCCCGAGCAACTCGACGTCGAAGAGCTCAGCGACGAAGCCGCCTCGACCGGCGCCCAGAGAGCGATCGACTGCGAACGCGGTCAGGAAGTGACGATGATCGGCACCCTGCGCAGCGTCGAATGCAACGGCAAGGCATGCGCCGGTGGCGTGAAGGCCGAGCTGTTTGACGGCACCGATTCGGTGATGCTGGTCTGGCTCGGTCAGCGCCGCATCCCGGGTATCGAGTCGGGCCGCACCCTCAAGGTGCACGGCCGCGTCGGCAAGCTCGACAACGGCGCCAAGGCCATCTACAACCCGCACTACGAGATCCAGAAGTGAGCGACCCCGGAACCGAACCGGGGCAGCCGAAAACCCAGCAGTCGACGAAGGCCAACGCCGTCCTCGACCAGATGGGCGGGGTCAGCGGTCTGATCTACTCGACGTTGCCGGTCGTGGCGTTCGTTCCGATCTCCCAGACCGTCGGGCTCATCCCCGCGATCGTCGCCGCGCTCGGCGTGGCCGGCATCATCCTCGCGTGGCGGCTGGCGCGACGCGAGTCCGCCCAGCCCGCGATCTCCGGCTTCTTCGGTGTCGGCATCTGCGCGTTGATCGCCTACGTGATGGGAGAGTCGAAAGGCTACTTTCTGCTTGGTATTTGGACATCGCTGTTCTGGGCGGCGGTGTTCACGGTGTCGGTGGTGGTCCGCAGGCCCGTCGTCGGTTATGTCTGGGGTTGGGTCAACGGACACGGCCGGGACTGGCGCGGGGTACGCAGGGCGGTGACGGCGTTCGACGTCGCGACACTGTTCTGGGCGGCGGTGTTCGCCTCCCGCTTCATCGTTCAGCGGCATCTCTACGACGCCGACCAGACCGGCTGGCTGGGTGTCGCGCGAATCTCGATGGGCTGGCCGTTGACGGCGGTCGCGGCGGTGGTGACCTATCTGGCGATCCGGACCGCGCAGAAAGCCATCAACGCGCGCGAGTCCTCCGACGAAGCCAACGCCCCGACCGGAGGCTGAATTCAGCGCAGCTGCGGGTGCAGCAACAGGTCCTGCAACTGGTCTTCGGCCTCGGCGACGGCCACGAACAGCAACTCGTCACCACCCTCGAGCGGTTCGTCCGACTCGGGCACGATCACCCGCGGGCCACGCAGGATCGCCACCAGCGTGCAGTCGCGGGGCAGTTCGAGGCGCTTGACCGGCTTGCCGCCCCACGGGGTGTCGTCGGGCAGCGTGATCTCGACGAGGTTGGCCTGCCCCTTGCGGAACTCCATCAGCCGCACCAGGTCGCCGACCGCCACCGCCTCCTCCACGAGGGAGGCCAGCATCCGCGGCGTCGACACCGCCACGTCGACGCCCCAGCTCTCGTCGAACAACCACTCGTTGCGCGGGTCGTTGACGCGGGCGACCACCCGCGGCACGGCGAACTCGGTCTTGGCCAGGAGGCTGACCACGACGTTGACCTTGTCGTCGCCGGTGGCCGCGATCACCACGTCGAACTGCTCGAGTTGGACGGATTCGAGCAGGGTCAGCTCGCAGGCGTCGCCCAGCCGCCACTGCGCCGAAGGTATCGCGTCGACGTCGATGTGGTCGGGATTGCGTTCCAGCAGCGTCACTTCGTGGGTGTCGACCAGCTCACGGGCGATGGACCGGCCGACGGCGCCGGCCCCGGCGATGGCGACCTTCATCCGTCGAGGTCCTCGCTCGGCGGTAGCGCCGCAATGGCCAGAGCCTCGGCGATATGGCCGGCGATCGCGGCCATGAACACCTGGTCGCTGGCCTGGATGACGGTCTTCGCATCGGGCAGCAATCCGGCACCGAACCGGATCAGGAACGCCACCCGGCCGCCGGTGGCGGTCTCGAGGTCGGTGATGCGGCGGCCCACCCACGCCTCGTGCAGCGCCAGTTCGGTGACACCGACATTGCCGGTGGGGTCGCGCCACTTGGTGGTTTCGGTCTCGCGGGTCAGCACGTTGAGCAGACGGTCGGTCGTCCACGGCACGGTGGCCACCGTCGGGATGCCCAGCCGTTCGTAGACCGCGGCGCGCTTGGCGTCGTAAATCCGGGCGACCACACGCTCGACACCGAAGGTCTCGCGGGCGACCCGCGCGGAGATGATGTTGGAGTTGTCACCCGAGGACACCGCGGCGAACGCGCCGGCTTCTTCGATGCCCGCCCGCAGCAGCACGTCGCGGTCGAAGCCCATGCCGAGCACCCGCTCCCCGTTGAACTCGGGTGAGAGCCGGTGAAATGCCGTGCCGTCGCGGTCGATGACCGCGACGTCGTGGCCGATCCGGGAGAGGCTGTCCGAGAGCAACGCGCCGACCCGGCCGCAGCCCATCACCACTACACGCACTCCACGGTCCTTCCTGTCGAACCCGTGCAGTCGAACGCTACAGCTTTCCGACGGGCAATTGCTGCTGGGCTTAGTCTTGGCACTCGTGTCCAAGCTATCCAGGTTCGCGCGGCGGGTGGTCCTCGGCAGGCCGTTTCGCAGCGACAGGATTTCGCACACTCTGCTGCCGAAGCGGATAGCCCTTCCCGTCTTCGCCTCAGACGCCCTGTCGTCGGTGGCCTACGCGCCCGAAGAAATCTTTCTGGTGCTCTCGGTCGCCGGCCTGGCCGCCTATTCGATGACGCCGTGGATCGGGCTGGCGGTGGCCGGGGTCATGGTGATCGTCATCGCCAGCTACCGGCAGAACGTGCATGCCTACCCGTCCGGGGGCGGGGATTACGAGGTCGTGACCACCAACCTCGGACCCACTGCCGGCCTGACCGTGGCGAGCGCGCTACTGGTCGACTACGTGCTCACCGTCGCGGTGTCGATGTCCTCGGCGATGTCGAACATCGGCTCGGCCGTGCCGTTCGTGAACCATCACAAGGTGCTGTTCGCGGTGATCGCGATTTTGTTGGTGGCGGCGATCAACCTGCGCGGCATCCGAGAGTCCGGAACCGCTTTCGCCATCCCGACGTACGCGTTCATTGTCGGGATGTTCCTCATGCTCGGCTGGGGCTTCTTCCAGATCTATGCCCTCGGGGAACCGCTGCAGGCCGAATCGGCGGATTTCGAGATGCATTCCGAGCACGGGGAGATCGTCGGTTTCGCGCTGGTTTTCCTTGTGGCACGGGCGTTCTCGTCGGGCAGCGCTGCACTGACGGGTGTGGAGGCGGTCAGCAACGGGGTGCCGGCGTTCCGCAAGCCCAAGTCGCGCAACGCCGCGACCACCCTGGCGTTACTAGGCCTGTTCGCGGTCACCCTGTTCATGGGCATCATCATGTTGGCCAAGGAAACCGGCGTGAAGATCGCGGAGCGACCGCACGAACAGCTCGTCGGCGCCCCGGCGGACTACCACCAGAAGACGCTGATCGCGCAGTTGGCCGACGCGGTCTTCCACGACTTCAGCGTCGGGCTCTTCCTGATCGCCGGTGTGACGGCGCTGATTCTGTTGCTGGCTGCCAACACGGCGTTCAACGGGTTCCCCGTCCTCGGCGACATCCTGGCGCAGGATCGTTACCTGCCGCGCCAATTGCACACGCGCGGAGACAGGTTGGCATTCTCCAACGGCATCCTGTTCCTGGCGTTCGCCGCGATCGCGTTCGTCGTGGCTTTCCGCGCCGAGGTGACCGCGCTGATCCAGCTCTACATCGTCGGTGTCTTCGTAGCATTCACACTGAGCCAGATCGGCATGGTGCGGCACTGGACGCGGCTGCTGCGCACCGAAACCGAGCCGATGTTCCGGCGCAAGATGATGCGTTCCCGCGGGATCAACGCGATCGGCTGCGCCTGCACCGCCACTGTGCTGGTGATCGTGGTGGTGACGAAATTCCTTGCCGGAGCCTGGATTGCGATCCTGGCGATGGGGCTTCTCTTCGGGATCATGAAATTGATCCACCGGCACTACGACACGGTGGCACGCGAACTCGAGGAGCAGGCCGCCGCGGCGAGTGACATGGTGCTGCCCAGCCGCAACCACGCCATCGTGCTGGTTTCGAAACTGCATCTGCCCACGATGCGCGCGCTGGCCTATGCCAGGGCCATTCGCCCGGACACGCTGGAAGCCATCACGGTCAGCGTCGACGAAGGCGAGACTCGGGCTCTGATGGACAAGTGGGAGGACAGCGATATCAGCGTTCCGCTGAAGGTCGTCGCCTCGCCGTACCGCGAGGTCACCCGGCCGGTCCTCGATTACGTCAAGCGGATCAGCAGGGAGTCGCCGCGCACCGTCGTCACGGTGTTCATCCCTGAGTACGTCGTAGGCCACTGGTGGGAACAGCTGCTGCACAACCAGAGTGCGCTGCGGCTCAAGGGCCGCCTGCTGTTCGAACCGAACGTGATGGTGACATCGGTGCCGTGGCAACTGAGTTCCTCGGAGCGGCTCAAGACGCTTCAGCCGCAGTCGGCGCCCGGCGACGCGCGTAGGGGATTCCTGGAGTGACCGGTGTCGCGGCTGTGCCGTCGGAACTGACTGTGACCGCTGGGCCGCCCGCCAACGGTGGCAGCTGTGTGGCGCGCGACGACGGCCGCGTCGTGTTCGTCCGCTACGCGCTGCCCGGGGAGCGGGTCAGGGTCCGGGTCGTCGCCGATCGTGGCAAGTATCTGCACGCCGACACCGTCGAGGTCATCGAACCGTCGGCAGACCGTGTCGAATCGGTCTGCCCGATCGCGGGTGCGGACGGCGCCGGCTGCTGCGATATGGCGTTCGCCGAGCCTGCGGCGGTCCGCAGGCTCAAGGGCGCCGTCGTCGCCAACCAGTTGGCCCGATTGGGCGGGTACCACTGGCGCGACGAAGCCGACGTCGCCGCCGACCCGGTCGGTGACGTGGGCGCGACCGGGTGGCGGACTCGGGTGCGGTTGGACACCACCGCCGCAGGGGAACCCGGATTCCACCGGTTCCACAGCGCCGAGCTGATCACCGACTTGAACTGCGCGCAGCTGCCCGGCGGGATGGTCGACGGCCTGGCCGAGCGGACCTGGCCGCCCGGTGCGCATCTGCACGTGGCGATCGACGACGAGGGCACGCGCCACGTCGTGCAGTCCGGACCCAAATCCGGGCCCAGGGGCAGGGCCGCCACGCAGGTGATCGAGGGCGACTACGAAGCCGTCCAGCGGGTCGCGGGCCGGACGTGGCGGGTGCCCGTGACCGCCTTCTGGCAGTCGCATCGCGACGCGGCGCGGCTCTACAGCCAATTGGTGGCCGGCTGGGCGCAGCTGAGCCCCGGGATGACCGCGTGGGATTTGTACGGCGGAGCAGGGGTGTTCGCGGCCGTGCTCGCCGACGCGGTCGGGGAGACCGGCAAGGTCGTCACGGTGGACACCTCGCGAGGAGCGTCGCGAGCCGCGCGGGCCGCCCTTGGCGAAATGAAATGGGTGTCGGTGGTCACCGACTCGGTGCGCCGCGCCCTCACCGCGCAGCGGAAGCGGGCCGATGTCGCGGTGCTCGATCCGCCGCGGACCGGAGCCGGTCGCGAGGTGATTGACCTGCTGGGGGCCGCCGGGGTACCGCGTGTCATCCATATCGGTTGTGAGGCAGCGTCATTCGCGCGAGATGTCGGTCTCTACCGCGGACACGGATACACGGTCGAGGAGTTGCGGGTCTTCGATTCGTTTCCGCTCACCCACCACGTCGAGTGCGTCGCGGTGTTGAGCCGCTAAACGGGTATCCGGCGGAGGATGCAGACGTTTTTGCCCTGCCCGGGTTTCGACGACACCGCCCGCGTCCTCGACACGAAGCGGCTCGGCAAACAGCGGGTCGAGACCATCCAGGTGGTTCGCGCCCTGACCGTCCCGGGCTATGGCTGGCGCCATCACCCCGCAGCGGCGATGTGGGCCGGCTACGAGGAAGCCCTGGTCCGCTACGGGCTCGACATCTGCGCCGCATGGTGCCGGCTGGGCCACGCCGACACGTGTGCGACCACCATGGTCACCGACCTGACCCGCACCACCGGCATCGCCACCCCGCGTACCCAGGACGAGTTGGCCGCGGCGGGGGAGGTCCCGCCGTGGCTGGGCGATCCGGAGTTTCACCGCAGCCACCAGTCGGTGCTGGTGCGTAAGGACCCGCAGCACTACCGCACGTTCTTCCCCGATGTTCCCGACGACCTGGACTACGTCTGGCCGGGTTCCGACCGTCCCCGACGTATCGCGTTCTGACGTCAGCCGCTGAAGTACCGGGCCAGTCGGCGCTGGCGGTGCCCGAACAGCGCCCCGACAGCCGCCGCGATGACCGGCGTCAGCACTCGCAGCGGTGCCCGCAGTTCGAAGGTGAGCCGGTCGCGGACCACGGTCGACGCGTCGCCCGCCGGTTCGAGGGTGCGTTCGTGGCGCCACAGCCGCATGCTCAGCATCGTCGACTCCTCGTGGAAGCCGCGGCCCGGCCACAAGCCGGCGATCGTCAGGTTGTCGTAATCGAACGGCAGCACCCCGAACAACCGCATCCAGCAGCGGCCCACGGGCTCACCGACGGGGATCGTCTCGACGGTCAGGTCCTTCTTGCCGCGCGGCATCGACATGGTCATCCACGGCCGCAGTTCGTGGTTGATGCCCTCAGGCGTGACGATGCGCGCCCACACCTGCTCGATGGGTGCCCCGATGGTGCTCTGACGTTCGACGATCATTTCGGTCCAACGTAGGCCAACCGCCTGCCGCTGCGGTGCCTACATCGCGTTGATACGTTGAGCGACAGGGTGTGCCGGGAAGTCTGGTCGGCAATTGTCTTGTCGACCCCTACAGATCGGGACCCACCGTGACCGCCAACCCACTGCGCCGCTTCGGACGGCGGACGCTGTTCTCCCGCGGATCATGGTCCGAGACCAGCCGGGTGACCTCGATCCTGCGCCGGGAGACCGTCGGAGGCGCGATCCTGCTGGTGGCTGCGGCCGTCGCGCTCGGGTGGGCGAATTCGCCGTGGTCAGAGAGCTACTTCGCCCTGCGCGATCTGAAGGCCGGCGGCGAACCGTTCGGCCTGCACCTGGACCTCACGGTAGGCACCTGGGCGGCCGACGGATTGTTGGCCCTGTTCTTCTTCGTCGTCGGACTCGAGCTCAAACGCGAGTTCGTCGCAGGCGACCTGCGTGACCCCGCCCGCGCGGCGCTGCCCATCGCCGCCGCCGTCGGCGGAATGGTGGCGCCGGCCCTGATCTTTGTCGCGGTGACCGCTCATGTCGGTGACGGAGCCCTACGCGGCTGGGCGATCCCGACCGCGACCGACATCGCGTTCGCCGTCGCGGTGCTCGCGGTCATCTCCACGCACCTGCCCTCGGCACTGCGCACGTTCCTGTTGACCCTCGCTGTCGTCGACGATCTCCTCGCGGTGCTGGTGATCGCCGTCTTCTACACCGAAGGCATCAACTGGGTCGCGCTGTTGGCGGCCCTGGCGCCTCTGGCCCTTTTCGCGCTGTGCGTGCAGCGCCGCATCCGGTCGTGGTGGCTGTTGGTTCCGCTCGCGCTGGCCACCTGGGCGCTGATGCACGAGTCGGGCATCCACGCCACGGTGGCCGGTGTGCTACTCGGCTTCACCGTGCCTGTCGTGCGTTCGCAGGCGGCGGGCGGACCCGAGGCCGGGCCGGGGCTGGCCGAACACTTCGAACACCGCCTGCGCCCGCTGTCGGCGGGGTTCGCGGTCCCGGTGTTCGCGTTCTTCGCCGCCGGGGTGAGCATCGGCGGCTACACGGGGTTCGCCGAGGCGATGACCGACCCCATCACGCTGGGCATCGTGCTGGGTCTGGTGGTCGGAAAACCGGTCGGCATCTTCCTGACCACGCGGATCCTGGCGTCGGTCACCCGGGCCGATCTGGACGCCGCGGTCCGGTGGATCGACGTGCTCGGCATCGCCATGCTCGCGGGCATCGGATTCACCGTGTCCCTGCTCATCGGCGACCTCGCCTACGGCATCGGATCCGAACGTGACGAATTCGTGAAGATCGGGGTGCTGACCGGATCACTGGCCTCGGCTGCCATGGCCGCGGTGCTCTTAAGGCTGCGGAACAGGCAATATCGACAGATATACGAACAAGAAACCGCCGATTCCGACCACGACGGTGTGCCCGACATCTACCAAGCTCGACACGACTGACTACGACGGCCGTGCGTAGACTGAACGAATGCTTGAACAGATCCGCGGGCCCGCAGATCTGCAGCACCTGACGCAGTCGCAACTGAGCGATCTAGCACGTGAGATCCGCGAATTCCTGATCCACAAGGTGGCTGCCACCGGCGGGCATCTCGGCCCGAACCTCGGCGTCGTCGAGCTGACGCTCGCGCTGCACAGGGTGTTCGATTCGCCACACGATCCGATCATCTTCGACACCGGACACCAGTCCTACGTGCACAAGATGCTGACGGGCCGCAGCCACGAGTTCGAGAGCCTGCGCAAGAAGGGCGGCCTGTCGGGCTATCCCTCCCGCGAGGAGAGCGAACACGACTGGGTGGAATCCAGCCACGCCAGCTCGGCGCTGTCCTATGCCGACGGGCTGGCCAAGGCGTTCGAGCTGTCCGGACACCGCAACCGCCATGTAGTCGCCGTCGTCGGTGACGGCGCGCTGACGGGCGGTATGTGCTGGGAGGCGCTGAACAACATCGCCGCGGCGCGACGGCCCGTGGTGATCGTCGTCAACGACAACGGCCGCAGCTACGCGCCGACCATCGGCGGTTTCGCCGAACACCTGGCCGGCCTGCGGCTGCAGCCCGGCTACGAACGCGTGCTCGAAGAGGGCCGCAAGGCGGTGCGCGGCGTCCCGGTCATCGGCGAGGTCTGCTACCAGTGCATGCACTCCATCAAGGCCGGCATCAAGGACGCGTTGGCGCCGCAGGTGATGTTCACCGACCTGGGCCTGAAGTACGTCGGACCCATCGACGGCCATGACGAGCACGCCGTGGAGGTCGCGCTGCGCCGGGCGCGGGGCTTCAACATGCCCGTCGTCGTGCACGTCGTCACCCGCAAGGGCATGGGCTACGCGCCCGCGGAGAACGACGAGGCCGACCAGATGCACGCGTGCGGTGTCATCGACCCCGAGACCGGGTTGGCGACGTCGGTGCCCGGCCCCGGCTGGACGTCGACGTTCTCCGAGGCGCTGATCGGCTATGCGGCACGCCGCCGCGACGTCGTCGCGATCACCGCGGCGATGCCCGGTCCGACGGGTCTGACGGCATTCCGCCAGCGCTTCCCGGACCGGTTCTTCGACGTCGGCATCGCCGAACAGCATGCGATGACGTCGGCGGCCGGGTTGGCGATGGGCGGCCTGCATCCGGTCGTCGCGATCTACTCGACCTTCCTGAACCGCGCGTTCGACCAGGTCATGATGGACGTGGCGCTGCACAAGCTGCCGGTGACGATGGTGCTAGACCGCTCGGGCATCACCGGCCCCGACGGCGCCAGCCACAACGGCATGTGGGACCTGTCGATGCTGGGCATCGTGCCCGGTATGCGGGTGGCCGCACCGCGGGACGGTGTTCGGCTGCGGGAGGAACTCGGCGAGGCGCTCGACGTCAACGACGGCCCGACCGCGATCCGGTTCCCGAAAGGCGATGTCGGCGAGGACATTCCGGCTGTCGAACGGCGTGACGGGGTCGACGTGCTGGCTGTGCCGGCCGACGAGCTCGCCGGCGACGTGCTGTTGGTGGCGGTCGGTCCGTTCGCGTCGATGGCGTTGGCGGTCGCCGAGCTCCTGCGTAACCAGGGCATCGGTGTGACGGTCGTCGACCCGCGCTGGGTGCTGCCGGTGCCCGAGGCGATCACCGCGCTGGCCCGCGAACACAAGCTCGTCGTCACGCTCGAGGACAACGGTGTCAACGGCGGTATCGGGTCCGCGGTGTCGGCGGCATTGCGCCGCGTCGAGGTCGACGTGCCGTGCCGCGACGTCGGCCTGCCGCAGGAGTTTTTCGCTCAGGCGTCCCGCGGCGAGGTGCTCGCCGAAGTCGGCTTGACCGATCGCACCGTGGCCCGCCAGATCACCGGCTGGGTAGCGGCTCAGGGCGCCTCCGTCAGCGAAGCCGAGGTCAGCGAGCAGCTCGACTAGCGCTCCAGTCCCGCCAGTGTGCGTGTCTGTTCACCACACGCCGGGCGGGTTCAGCAGTTTGTGCACGCTCGTCGATGGGGTCGAGCCGCTCGAACCCGCTGCATGAGCAATCCGGTTAGGCTGCGGCGATGGATGCCGAGTTGGAGCGCTGGAAGGCCGCGGGCCGCTACTTCGATTACCTTGGCTTCGAGATCTTCTACCGAATCGACGGCCCGCCGCTGGGTGAGGCGCCGGCGCTGCTGGCCATTCATGGCTATCCGTTCAACTCGTCGGACTGGTCACTGATGTGGCCGACGCTGACCGATCGCTTCACCGTCATCGCACCGGACATGATTGGGATGGGCTTCTCCGCGAAACCCGTCGCCTACGAATACTCGGTGCTCGATCATGCCGACGTCCACGAGGCGCTGCTGGAGCACCTGAACGTCGAGCAATGTCACGTGCTGGCGCACGATCTCGGCGATTCGGTCGGCCAAGAACTTCTGGCCCGCAGCGAGTTCGGCCAGCAGTCGTACGGGTCGGTGCGTTATCAGTCGATCACCTGGCTCAACGGTGGGCTGTTCAACGAGGCCTACACTCCGCGCACCATGCAGAAGCTCATGTCGGGAACTCCACTGGGCGACTTGATGAGTCCGCTGCAGGGACGCAGTTCGCTGTCGCGCAAGATGCTCGAGCGAACACTCGACGAACTGTTCGGGCCGAACACGAAGCCCTCACGCGAGCTGATGGACCGCTTTCATCAGATTCTCGAATACAACGACGGTAAGCGCGTGCTGCACAAGGTCGGTCGATTCTTGGGCGACCGGTACACGCACCGCAACCGATGGGTGCGCGCCATGCGCCGAACCACGGTGCCCATGCGCCTGATCGACGGACCCGTCGACCCGAACTCCGGGGCACACATGGCGCGTCGCTACGCCGAAGTGATCCCCGACGCCGACGTGGTGATGCTCGCCGACGACATCGGACACTGGCCGCAACTCGAGGCTCCCGAGGAAGTGTTGCGCCACTTCCTGATTCACGTCGAGAAGGTGACCGCCTAGCCTCCGGCGGACCCCTGCTCGGCAAGCGCAGCGTCGGCCTTGGTCAGCGCCTCGGCCAGCGGAGGCACCGTCAACTCGCGTTGCCATGGCCGCGCGCCCGCGTCACGCAGAAACACCTCGATCACGTTCGCCCGGTCGTCGACCGGCTCCCAGTCCCAACACAACCGGCGCACGGTATCGGGGGAGAGCAGATTCTCGGTGGGCACGGAAACCCGTTGCGACACATCGGTGAGCGCGGCGCGCACCGCGTCCAGTCGCGCGGCGGCTTCGGGTTTGCGCCTGGCCCACCGGGACGCGGGCGGAGGACCGTTCGGCGGCTCCTGTGATGTCGGCAGGTCCTGCGTGGTGCGGGCCCGGGCGAGCGCGTCGAGCCAGACCTTGGCGCTGCGGCGCTGCCGGTTGCCGCCGAATATCGGCAGCGCCGTCAACTTTTCGACGGTGTCGGGGTCGGTGGTGGCGGCGTTGATGATCGCCGAGTCCGGCAGGATCCGGCCCGGCGCGATGTCGCGACGCTGCGCGATGTGGTCACGTGTGGTCCACAGTTCGCGCACGGCGGCCAGCGCGCGGGCGTCGCGGATCTTGTGGATGCCCGACGTGCGTCGCCAGCGGTCCCGGCGGGTCGGTGTCGCCTCGAACTTCCTGAGGTGCTCGAATTCCTGTGCCGCCCACTCGGTTTTGCCCTGTTCCTCGAGCACCGCGGCCACCGCGTCGCGCAGGTCGACGAGCACCTCCACATCGAGAGCGGCGTAGTTGAGCCATTCGTCGGGCAGCGGCCGCTTGGACCAGTCGGCGGCGCCGTGGCCCTTCGTGAGCTGCAGGCCCAGCAGCCGCTGCACCATCGCGGCGAGGTTGACCTTGTCGTAGCCGGCGAGTCGGCCCGCCAGCTCCGTGTCGTACAGGCGGACCGGCCGGATGCCGAGTTCGGCCAGACACGGCAGATCCTGGTCGGCGGCGTGCAGCACCCATTCGTCGGTGGCCAGCACCTCTGCCACGGGGGCCAGCGCTTCGACCGGATCGGCGCCGTGGCTCACCGGGTCGATCAACACGGTGCCGGCGCCGTCGCGTCGGATCTGGACGAGGTAGGCGCGGTTGGAGTAGCGGAACCCCGAGGCGCGCTCGGCGTCGACCGCGAACGGGCCGTGGCCGGACGCCAGCAGTTCGGCGGCCTTGCGGATCTCACTGACACTGGTCGACAGCGCGGGCACGCCGTCGCGGGGTACCAGCAGCGGCGTCGCCTCCGGCTCGGCCTCTTCGGGCGCGGCCACCTGCGGGAGGGCCTCGTCGGGATCGGGCATCGTCAAGCGCGGGTGCGTGAGCCGAGGTCGGTGACGCCCTGCGGCGGCAGCCCGGCGGCGTGCTCGAGCACCTCACAGAACGCCTCGACGTGCGGGCCCAACTCCAGCGTCGTCGCCGTCCAGGATGCACGCAGTTCCAACTGGTGGGCCCGGGGCGGGCCGGAGATGTCGCCGTAGCGCACCGATGTGGTGGCGGTGACGGTGCCGCCCAGGGCGGTGACGTGCTCGGCGCGCTCGGCAAGGGCGTCGACGAGCCAGCTCCACGCGACCTCGGGCAGCAGCGGGTCGACGGCTTCGCTGGAGTCCAGATCGGCCTGGATGTAGGCGACCAGGCGCATGGTGCCGTCCCAGGCGTCGGCGCCCTCGGGATCGTGCAGCAGGATCAGGCGGCCGAACGCGTCACCCTCCGAGCGCTCCGGCACGATCGCCGTCTCGGGATGGCGGACCTCTGCGCCCAGCGCATAGCTGAACGGCGCCAGCCGCTGCGGCGGGCGGATCGGGCCGAGCTCGATCTCCGGGCGGACGGTGGTGGCATTCATCGCCGCCACCGCTTCGCGAAACTGAGCCGGTTCGGCGGTGGTCACGACGTTTGACGCTAGACCATTCGAGCAGGTCTGTGCGCGTGGCGCGCCGATCTTGTTGGGCACCGATCCGGTCGAGGCGAAGCGGGCGCCGCCCGGTCCGCATGGCAGCATTGACAGCGATGAACACACGCCGTGAGCTGCCCGACTCCGCCTATCTGGCCGCCACCTGCGGCCGCAAACCCGGCCGCGTGCCGGTGTGGTTCATGCGGCAGGCCGGCCGTTCGCTGCCCGAGTACCGCGCACTGCGGGCAAAGAACACGATGATGCAGGCCTGCTTCGATGCCGAGCTGATCACCGAGATCACCCTGCAGCCGATCCGCAGGCACGGCGTCGACGCCGCGATCCTGTTCTCCGACATCGTGGTGCCGTTGCGGGCCTCGGGCATCGACCTCGACATCGTTCCCGACGTCGGCCCGGTGATCGAGCACCCGATTCGCACCGCCGCCGACGTCGCCGCGATGAGACCGCTGGAGCGGGAGCAGGTCGCGCCGGTCGCTCAGGCCGTCGCGACGCTGGTGTCCGAACTCGGTGACGTGCCGCTGATCGGGTTCGCGGGCGCGCCCTTCACTCTGGCTTCCTATCTGGTCGAGGGCGGACCGAGCCGTAATCACGAGCGCACCAAGGCGATGATGCTCGGGGAACCCGAGACGTGGCACGCGCTGATGACCGCGCTGACCGAGGTGACGATCGCGTTCCTGCAGGTTCAGGTGGACGCGGGTGTCGATGCGATCCAGGTGTTCGACTCATGGGCGGGGACGCTGTCGCTGGCCGACTACCGCAGCTATGTACTGCCGCACAGCACCCGGGTGTTCGCGACGCTGGCCGCCGCCGGAGTGCCGATGACCCACTTCGGTGTCGGTACCGCCGAACTGCTGGGCGCGATGTCGCAGGCGGCCTCCGGGCACGGCGCCCCGGCGGTGGTCGGGGTCGACTGGCGTACGTCGCTGTCCGACGCCGCCGCCCGGGTGGTCCCGGGGACGGCGTTGCAGGGCAACCTGGACCCGGTGGTGCTGCTGGCCGGCCTGCCGGTGGCCGAACGCGCCGCGCGTGCGGTCGTCGACGACGGCAGGCGGGCGATCGATGCGGGCGCCGCAGGGCATGTGTTCAACCTCGGGCACGGCGTGCTCCCGGCCACCGATCCCGAGGTGATCACTGAAGTGGTGGCGCTGGTGCATTCGCTGTGAGTGCATCGTATTGCGTTGTCGGCGGAGGGATCTCAGGTCTCGTCGCCGCGTATCGCCTGCGCGTCGCCGCGGGTCCCGACGCGTCGATCACGCTGTTCGACCCCGCCGACCGGCTCGGCGGCGTGTTGCGCACCGAGCGGATCGGCGGCCAACCGATGGACGTGGGCGCGGAGGCGTTCGTCGCGCGTCGACCCGAAGTCCCTGCCTTGCTGGCCGAGCTGGGCCTGGCCAACCGCCAGATCGTCACCACCGGCGCGCGTCCGCTGATCTACAGCCAGGCAAGGCTGCATCCGCTGCCCACCGGCACGTTGCAGGGGATACCGGCGCAACCGTCGGCACTGGCGGGGCTGGTGGACGAGGCGACGATCGCCTGGATGCACGGTGAACCCGATCGCCCGTTCTCGTGGCGCCCGGGTGCCGACCCGTCCGTTGCCGAGCTGGTCGGCGACCGGTTCGGCGAGCAGGTGATCACCCGTTCGGTCGAACCCCTGCTGGCCGGTGTCTACGCAGGCAACGCGGCGACCATCGGCGTTCGTTCGGCGGTGCCGACGCTGGCTGTGGCCCTCGACCGCGGCGCGAGAAACCTCACCGAGGCTGTTCGGGACGCCGCGCCGCCGCCGGTCACCGGGTCGGTCTTCGGCGCGGTCGACGGCGGCTACCGGGTGCTGATCGACGAGCTTGTCCGGCGCGCCGGGGCACAGTGGCAGCAGGTCACCGTGGAAGGGCTGCACCGCGGCGTACGGGGCTGGGAACTCGTCGACGACGAGGGCGTCCGCCACCACGCCGACGCGGTGGTGCTCGGCGTGCCTGCGCCCCGGCTGGCGCGGCTGGTCGCGAAGGTCGCTCCCCGAAGTGCGGCCGCGGCTGCGCGCATCCCGGTGGCGTCGACCGCGTTGGTGGCGGTGGCGCTGCCGGGCGGTACGCCGTTACCACAGCAGTCCGGTGTGTTGGTGGCCGGCGGTGAACGTCTGCGGTCGAAGGCGGTCACGCTGACGTCGCGCAAGTGGGGTCAGCGGGGCAGCGTCGAGTTGGTCCGGCTCTCCTTCGGGCGGTTCGGCGACAACGTGGCCCGCAGCGTGGGCGACGAGGAACTGCTCATGTGGGCGGCCGAGGATCTCGCCACGCTCTTCGGTGTCAGGACCGAGCCCGTCGACTACCACGTGCAACGGTGGATCGACGCGATGCCGCAATACGGGCCCGGTCACGGTGCGTTGGTCGCCGAGTTGCGCTCGGGACTGCCACCGACGATCGCGGTCGCAGGCGGTTATCTGGACGGCATCGGCGTACCGGCGTGTGTGTCGGCGGCCACCAGGGCGGTGGCGTCGCTGGTCACCACGCGCGTGGCACGATAGAGCCATGGCCAAGCTCGACTTCGACACGCTCAACTCCACCCTTCGCTACCTGATGTTCTCGGTGTTCGCCGTGCGGCCCGGGGAACTCGGAGAGGAGCGCGGCGCGGTCGTCGACGAGACCGCGACGTTCCTCAAACAGCAGGAGGAGCGCGGCGTCGTGGTGCGCGGCCTGTACGACATCGCGGGTATGCGCGCCGATGCCGACTTCATGATCTGGACACACGCCGACAACGTCGAGGCGCTGCAGGCCACCTACGCCGACTTCCGGCGCACCACCGCCTTGGGTCGCGCCAGCAATCCGGTGTGGAGCAACGTCGCATTGCACCGTCCCGCGGAGTTCAACAAGAGCCACATCCCGGCGTTCCTGGCGGGTGAGGAGCCGGGGAACTACATCTGCGTGTATCCCTTCGTGCGGTCGCTGGACTGGTATCTGCTGCCCGACGATGAGCGCCGCCGCATGCTCTCCGAGCACGGCATGGCGGCGCGCGGCTACAAGGACGTGCGAGCCAACACCGTCCCGGCGTTCGCGTTGGGCGACTATGAGTGGATTCTGGCGTTCGAGGCGCCGGAACTGCACCGCATCGTCGACCTGATGCGTGATCTGCGTGCCACGGATGCGCGGCGGCATGTCCGCGAGGAGACGCCGTTCTTCACCGGTCCGCGGATCAGCGCGGAGCAGTTGATCGATCGCCTGCCGTAACCGGCGTCGCTCGGTCATCATGGTCCGATGAGGATGAAGGCCCTGGCCACCGCGACGGCCGCCACCACCCTGTCGTTCGGCGCGGTTGCCATGGCGCCGAGCAGCGCGCAACCGGCGGACAGCGAAAAGTGTGCGCCGCGGTTCGGTCAGGTCATCGACATCACGGCCGGCGACATCGACTGCATCACCGCATCGGACTACGCCGTGAAGTACGACCTCAACGGCGACAAATACCAGGTCATCGGCCCGTTCACCTGCTACTCGGGCAACGCGATGACCGCGCCGCTGCTGTTCCAGTGTGTCGCTGACACCGAGGACCGCGCCGAGTTCGCCGTCTACCCGGCGTAGCTATTCGGCGCCGAAATAGCATTCCTGGTCGTGATCCTGGCCGATTCACGACCATCGCTTCTCGTTCGCGTCAGGAATTCGGCTTGAGCCGCAGCGAGATCGAGTTGATGCAGTAGCGCTGGTCGGTCGGAGTGGGGTAGCCCTCGCCCTCGAAGACGTGGCCCAGGTGGCTGTGGCAGTTGGCGCAGAGCACCTCGACGCGGTGCATCCCGAGCGAGTCGTCGGTGCGCAGGATCACGGCATCGGAGTCGGCGGGGTCGAAGAACGACGGCCAGCCGCAATGGGATTCGAACTTCTCGCTACTGCGGAACAGCTCGGCGCCACAGGCGCGGCACTCGTAGACGCCCTCGGTCTTGGTGTCGGTGTACTCGCCGGTGAACGGGCGCTCGGTGCCGGCCTCGCGCAGGACGTGGAACTCCTCGGGGCTCAGCTTCTTGCGCCACTCGTCATCGGTCAGCTGAAGTTTGGGAGCCGGTGTGGTCATGACTCCACGCTAGCGATTTTCTGCGCGACGCACCCGTTCCTCGGTGTAGGCGAACGCGAAGCCGTCACCTTCAGCTGATCGGCGGTGCGACGGGCCTCGCCGGTTTACCCGCACCGTCCGGCTCGGTCGGCGGCGGCTTCTTCAACCACGTCGGGTCGATCCCGTCGTCGAGTCGGCCCTCTGCCTTGGCGTCCAGATAGCGGAAGTACAGCACGGAGAAGACCACCACGAGCATCAGCCCCCACCCGTAGGTGAACTTCATGTACTCGAGGAACCGCCCCGTCGTGGGCCAGTGTCCGAGCAGCCAGCGGTCGGCGCTCATGAACCCGTAGATCGCAAGCCACGCAGGCCAATTACGCAGGACCGAGTTCGGTAGCACCACCGTCATCAGGAACGGGAACAGCATCATCGAGTAGTAGCCCTGGCCCAGGGACAGCACCAGGAACGAGGTGATCAACAGCACGCCCGATGACGTCGTCATCCAGAACAGCGGGTCGCGGGTGCGGTAGTACTTGTACAACAGCCACAGCGAGATCACGGCGATCACTGCAAACGCGATGCGCAACAACAGGATCAGCCACGTCGGCAGACCGTAGTAGATGCCGTTGCCGGCGATCGAGCTGTTGAAGTAGTCACGCGTGGTGAGGATGTAGGGCACGGTGCGCGTGACGAAGTTCATCGGGTCGCTGATCAACGGCCATGCAGCGGCGTTGAAGATCACCGGCACCGCGATGGCGGCGACCACCGCGCGCCACTGGCGGTTCAGCAGCGGCAACAACAACAGCGGCGCCAGAAGCGGTTTGACCACCAGCGTCAATCCGATCGCTGCACCCGCCAGCCATTGATGGTTTCGCCTACCGTCCAGCAGCCAGCGGAAGAACAGCACCTCGGCCAGCAGGATGCACCCGTTGATGTTGCCGAAAACCAGTGTGTTGATCACACTTTCGGTGCAGAACATCGCCGCCAGCAGAGCCGGCAGAGCGACCGAGCGGAAGCCGTAACCAAACAGTCGCACCAGGAAGTAGGCAGCCAACACGATCGCGATCGTGTTGAACGTGATGAACCAGTACCGCGAGGCGTCGACGGGCAGGTAGCCGAACGGCGCCATCAGCAACGTTCCGCCCGGCGGATACAGATAGTGCGGGTCGACGTGGTTGAAGTGCTCGTTGTAGATGTCCCAGCCCATTTTGAAATTGACGACCGCCCGATAGACGGGTCCGTAGTCGTCGGTGATGTAGCCGTTGGTCGCCAGCACGTAGCTGCGGTGGATGATGAACAGGATCGCCAGCGGCCACAGGATCACCTTCAACACCGACGTAACGCTGGGCGGGGAGGTCCGGGGCCGGAAGGGCGTCGTCAACGAACTGGCCACAAGATCGCGCACGACCGCACGGTACCCGACCGCAGTCGAGGTCAGGCGTCAGGCAGGGCAGAACGTATCGGTGTCCGGCAGGTTGCCGCTGTCGAGGTAACCCAGGACCGGCGGCAGCGCGCACGGCGAGTAGATCGAGGCGCCGTGCCCAATGCCCTGCCACATCACCCGCCTGTTGGCCGACCCGGCGTTGATCACCGTGGCCGCTACCGCGGCGACGCCCTCGTTGCCGACGATCGGGTCGTTCTGGGTGCCGAGCAGCAGCACAGGGATCTTGAGGTTCTCGGGCTGCTGGGGTGTCGCACCGCTCGGCCAGTTCAGGCAATCGACCAGGTTCAGCGCACCGACAGTGCCGAACTGCGGATACAACTTGTTCCAGGCCACGACCAATTCGCGCACCCGGTTCGGAGTGGGCCGATTCAGCGAATCACTACAGCCGTTGACGAACTGACCGTCGGTGTTCCGCAGGCTCTCGGCACGCGCGATCAGATCGGTGAACGGCGCGGGATCACCCGACTGTGCGGCCGCGATCGCGGTTGCCAGCGCATTACTCGACTCGATGCGGTCCCCGCGGGGGTAGGCCAGCGCGGTCGAGATCGCGTTGGCCACGGTCGCGACGGCGGCGCCGTTGGGTCCACGGCCCTGGCGTGCGGCCGACAGCAGCGCGTCCACCGCGCCCTTGGGATCCGGGCCCAGCGCACAGTTGGTCGCGGCGCACTGCGCGGCCCAGGCGTCCAGCGCGGCCTGCTCGCCCTTGACCCGCTGCTCCATCGCGGCTTCGGCGGCAATGCCCAGCGGCAGAGGAGAATCGAGCACCAGGCGCGCGACCTTGTTGGGATGCGACCCGGCATACGCGAGCGCCACCTGTGCGCCGTTCCCGACGCCCAGCAGTGCGAGGGTGGGCACGTCCCACGTGCTGCGCAGCCGCTCGATGTCTTCGGCGGCGTGGGAGTTGTCGTAGGCCGAATCACCGGGGGCGATGGTGTCGGTGCAGCTTGTGGTCGCGGTCTGCACGATGGCGCCCAGGTTCGCCACCGGATCGTCGCCGGACTGGAACTGCGCCTGGTCGAGCATTTCCTGGCGGTCGAACAGGTCGCGGCAGTCCAGCGCCCCGGACATGCCCATGCCACGGCGGTCGACGGCGACGATCGGGTGGGTGTTGAGCACATCGGTACCCGCGCGCGACAGCCAGACCGGTAGCTGCAGTGACGACGGCAGGTCCGAGCCGGTCGTCATCACCACGGGGCCGGCGTCCTGGGGGGTCTGCGGTCCGCGGGCGCGCACCACACCGATGCTGACCGAGCCCGACGCACCGTTGATCGGGTCGAGGTCGGCGTCGTAGGTGGCGCAGTCCAGCGTCACACCCGGCACGGAGGGCACGGCCGCGTCGCCGAACACCCGCGACGTGCAGTCGCGCCACGCCAGGTCGTTTTTGGGTGCTTCGATGGGCGGCGGGCCGTCAGCGGCTTGGGTCGTTTCCGGCTCGCCCTGAGGCCCCGCCCCGGAGTCGGTGGCGAAGCGGGGATTGGCCGCCAGCCCCGGCGAACACGCCGCGACGGACGCCACGACGGTCGCCAGGCTGAGAAGCCGAACCAGCTGACCACGCCGATGCATGCCGACCACAGTACTGATGCGCGGTTCAGTCGAGCCGCACGTAGCGGGTGTAGAGATAGCCGTCGTCGTCGCTCAGCACATGCGCCGGGCGCATCCGCGTCAGCACCTCGCCAGGGCCGGAAGCGATGCGGGGTGCCTTGCCGCCGACCAGGAACGGGGCCACCGTCAGACACAGCTCGTCGAGCAGGTCGTTCTCGATGAGCAGGCTGAGGATCAGCGGGCCGCCCTCGGAGAGCACCCGCAACAGCTTGCGCTCGGCGAGCGCCTGCAGCGCGGTCGCTGGGTCAACCTCGTCGGGCCGGGGGCCCGACGCGTCGATCACCTCGGCCACCCCGCCGAGGCGTCTGCGGGTGGCGTCGCAGGCCGCAGAGCAGGTCAGGATCAACGGCGGCACGTCGGTGCGGGTGAAGAACCGAGCGGCGGGGTCGAGGTCGCCGGATCTTGTGATGACGGCGATCGGCGGCACCTCCGCCTGGCCGCGCGCCTGCCGGGCGCCCCGCTGCGGGACGGGTACCTGCGCGCCGGAGTAGTTCTCGGTGCGCACGGTGGCCGCACCGACGAGGATGACGTCGGCGGCGTAGCGCATCTGCTCGAAGACGCTGCGGTCGCCGGCCGCTCCGAGCGCCGCGGTCTTGCCGCCGGCGGTCGCTCCGCCGTCGATGCTGGCGATCATGTTGCCGCGCACCCAGCACCGGCGCAGCTCAGCGGGGTAGGCGTAGAAGTCGCCGAGCCGCCCGTCGGTGCCGTCGATCGGTGCGCCGTCGGGCCCGAGCACTGTGAACTGCGCCGCAGGGGCGGTATCGGGCATGAAGATGATTGCAGCACGTCGATAGGGTGCGTGCATGGACGGGTCCGAAGCGGTGCAGCATCTCGTCGACCGCCACCCCGACGTCACCCCCGGCCGGTTGATCGCCCAACTCGCGCCCCCACCCACCTTCTCCGACGTCAGCTTCGACACCTACATCCCCGATCCCGCCGAACCGTCCCAGGCCGCGGCCGTGCAGTCATGCCTGGGGTTCTGCGATCAGGCACAGCAGCGTCGCGCGGGTAAGAAGAAGCTCTTCGGTCGCCGCGAGGTGCTGCCCGGTGTCGGGTTGTATCTCGACGGGGGCTTCGGCGTCGGCAAAACGCACCTGCTGGCCTCGTCGTACTACCGATTGCCGGAACCGAAGGCTTTCGCCACTTTCGGCGAATTAACCCAACTGGCAAGCGTTTTCGGATTCGTCGAGTGCATCGAATTGCTGGCCGACTACGTCGTGGTGTGCATCGACGAGTTCGAGCTCGACGACCCGGGCAACACGACGCTGATCTCGCGGTTGCTCTCACAGCTCGTCGAGCGCGGTGTGTCGGTGGCCGCGACGTCGAACACGCTGCCCGAGCAACTGGGGGAGGGCCGGTTCGCGGCCCAGGATTTCTTGCGGGAGATCAATACGCTGGCATCCATCTTCGAGACGGTGCGCATCGACGGGCCGGACTATCGCCACCGGGATCTGCCGCCGGCTCCCGAACCGCTTGGGGACGCCGAGGTTCGCGAGCGCGCCGCGCGGTCGCCGGGTGCGACGCTCGACGACTTCGACGCACTGTGCGTGCATCTGGCGACAATGCACCCGTCGCGGTACCTGACGTTGATCGAAGGTGTCGCGACGGTCTTCCTCACCGGCGTGCACACAGTCGACGACCAGAATGTGGCCCTGCGCCTGGTGTCGCTGACCGACCGGCTGTACGACGCGGGGATCCCGGTCGTGGCGTCGGGTGCCAAGCTCGACACCATTTTCAGCGACGAGATGCTGGCCGGCGGGTTCCGCAAGAAGTACCTGCGCGCGACGTCCCGGTTGCTCGCGCTGTCGCGGCAGCCCCTTTGATCGCGAACGTCGGTTACCCGCACGCCTTTCGCGGCCGCCACGTGCGTCGAGCCCACACTCGGCTCCGCTAGAACGTGCGCACCATCACGTAGTCGTTCTCGATGGCCGCGCCCAACCGGAAGGTTTTCGTGCCGCTGACCGCGAATCCGTGCTTGGCATAGAACCGCTGCGCACGCTGGTTCTGCTGGTTGACGCCCAGCCACACCGCCGCGGCGCCCAGTTCCTCGGCCATCCGCACCGATTCGCTCATCAGCGCGGTCGCCACCCCGGAGCCGTGGTGCTCGGGCAGCA
The DNA here is from genome assembly GCF_001665615.1 of Mycobacterium sp. 852014-52144_SCH5372336. Lineage (NCBI taxonomy): Bacteria > Bacillati > Actinomycetota > Actinomycetes > Mycobacteriales > Mycobacteriaceae > Mycobacterium > Mycobacterium sp. 852014-52144_SCH5372336. The sequence continues at coordinate 132,912 of NZ_LZSW01000047.1, read as the reverse complement.
CATAGATCTTCGACACCTCGACCGCCGGGCGGGACTCGACCGCGCGCTGGACATCGGGGTCATCGGGCACACCCCGAATCAACATGGCGTAGCCGGTGATCGAAGCGGCGGTGCGCGCGACGAGCACCACTCGATCGGGGTCGACGAGGTAGTCGCGGAAGCGCGATTGCGACAGGTTCTCCTCGACGAACGCTGCGACGTTGTCGGGAGTCACCGCCGGGGGACAGGCGAGCGGAAACGTGCGGGCGGCGACGTCGGCGAGTTCGGGCAAGTCGGCGTCGACGGCCGCCGTGACGTCAATGCCCAACGGCGACTACACGTTCCACTGAGCCAGGTGCTCACCGGTGATCTTGTCGAGCAGCACCACGTTGGACACCAGGTCGCGGTAGCAGTCCCAGAACACCGCGCCGCTGACCGAGGATCCCGCGGGTGCGTTGGTCAGTTGGGCCTGCAGGGCGTCCGGAGCGTCGGTGTTGCGCGGTTCGTAGCTGTCGCCGGTCGGCGTCACGCCGCGGAAGCTGTAGGTGATCGACTGCGCGTACGGCGTCGGCACCTGGACGGAATGCACCGTCACCCAGGCCCGCCAGACCTGCTGGCGCGGGGGGCGCGGGGCGTAGCCGAAGCCGGGTGGAATGGGAGACGGATCGACGCTGTGCACGGTGATGTCGGCGACCAAACCCTTGAACTTCACTTGCAAGGTGTCACCGAGCCTGCCGATCGGGGCGGTCACCGCCGATGCGGGCGCAGCGACGATCCCGGCGGCAGTCGCCATGGCGACCACGAGGAGCACGAACCAGCGACGCATCCCCGAATGATCGCACAGACTGAAACCTGTTACAGACGCTTCCAGGCAGACCCAAGGGCGACGCCTCAGGCCGCCTCGAGGCTCAGAAGCGTCGACTTCGCCTGCGGGCCGCCGACGTACTGACCGGGTGTCCCGTCCGAGCGCACGACGCGATGGCAGGGAATCACCACCGGCAGGGGGTTGTGGGCGCACGCGCTTCCCACCGCCCGCACGGCGCGGGGGTTGCCGACGGCGGCGGCGACGCGCGCATAGCTTGCCCGCTGTCCGTAGCCGATGTCGCGGAGGTGTTCGATCACGCTGCGGCGGAAGCCCGCGGCCAGCCGTAGGTCGACCGGCACCTCGAACGCGGTGCGTTGCTTGGCGAAGTACTCGTCGAGTTGGCGTGCGACGGTGTCGAGTCGCGCGGGTGCTTGCAGGATGCGCGGACTGACGACCTCCGCCAGCCGGGTGAGCACCGCGTCCTGACCCTCGATATCGAAGGCGACGCGGACCAGTCCGACGGTGGTGGCGGCCAGCAGGAGCGGGCCGACGGGGCTGTCGATCATGCGGTAGGCCACGTCGAGCACACCCTGGTCGTCGGCGGCGCGTTCCAGCTGTCGGTGCAACCGGTCGAGCGTTGCGTTCTCGGGGGTCAGTTCATCGAAAAGGTTGAAGGTCATCGGCTTTCCTCACGGTAGATTTTGCGCAGGGTCTTGATGCCGTCGGCCGCGGCGCGGCGGGCGGCGTCCGGGGAATTGCCGAGCAGCGCGGCGATCTCGGCGAACGGCACGCCTGCGATGTGGTGGTAGGCGACGGCCTGGCGCTGCTTGGTGGGCAGTCGCGCCAAGGCGTCCCACAAATCGGGGTCGCGGGAGGCGGGGTCCCCGCGCGGTGAGGGCCGTTCCGGCAACGAGTCGGTGGGCGTTGGTCTGCGGGAGCGCGCGCGGCCGGCGTCGAGCGCGCGCCGGTGCGCGATCGTGACGAGCCACGCCTCGACATTGGCGTCGGCCGGCAACTGCGGGTAGGCGCGCAACGCCGACAGGAACGTCTCCGACCAGGCGTCCTCGGCGTCGACGGGACCGACGACCGCGCGGCAGACCCGCAGCACGGTCGGACCGTGCTCGGCCACCACGTCTTCGAACGGTCGCACCCTCACATCATGTAGACGTCGAAGGGTGGACACGTGTGAGATCAGTCCTTGGTGAACGCCCGCAGCGCGTCGAGGAGTTCGCTTTCGAAGCGGTCCTTGTCGACGCCGGCGCGGTGCAGCGGTCCGTCGTCGGCCTCGGCTTCCCATAGCGCCAGCAGGATGTGCTCGGTCCCGACGTAGTTGTGCCCCAAACGAAGTGCCTGACGGAACGTCAGCTCGAGCACCTTTTTGGCCGCGCTGTCGAACGGGATGAGCGTGGGAAGCTCCCCGTCAGCCGGCGACGGCAACGACACCACCTTCGACACCGCGTCCGCGTCGACGCCCTGGCCGGCGAGCAGTTTGGCGGCCAGGGCGTCGGGGTCTTTGAACAACGCCAGCAGGAGGTGATCCGATCCGATCTCGGGATTGCCGGCTGTGTGTGCGATGTTCTGGGCCTCGACGACGACGTTGCGGGCGCGGGGGGTGAACCGGCCGAAGCCCGCGTTGGGGTCGAGAAGATCGGCGTCAGTGGGTGTCTTGGGCACGAAGCGCTTCTGCGCGGCCTGTTTGGTGACGCCCATGCACCTACCGATGTCGGTCCACGACGCTCCCGAGCGGCGGGCCTGATCGACGAAATGGCCGATCAGGTGGTCGGCGATCTCGCCGAGTGACTCCGCCGCCAGCACCGCGTCGGTGAGCTGTTCGAGGGGTTCGGAGTGCACGGTCTTGATGACGTCGATGAGGTCGTCGAGCCGGACCGGGTTGGTGATCTTGGTGGGCCGCGTCATGGCGTCAACCTTAGGTTGACGGCCGACTGTCGTCAACCGTTGGTTGACGATCGCGGGTATCCGCGCTGAACCGTGCGGTCCAGGATGCCCAGCGTCGCGCGCAACGCGCTTTCGGAGATGACGGGGAAGATGCCCGCCTCGCGCCAGTGCTGGTCGATGTCCGACCAGTCGTAGAACGACGTCACGAGCGTGCCGTTGTCGGCGGGTTCGAGGCGGTAGCCGTAGACATGACCGATCTGCGGGCGGATCCGGCCCAAAATCGTCCACGAGATCAAGCTGTCCTGTTCGAAGTCGCGGATCGAGACGGTGACGTCGTACTTGCCCATGGGGAAGTCGTTGAGTGCTTCGCGGTCCATGTGCACGACGAAGCTGTCCCCGGCGGCGCGAACCGGTTCGCCCTCGGCGTCCTGCAGCATGCCGCTCGCGTCGATCGCTACGTGACCCTGGGGGTCGGTCAGCACGGCGAAGATGTCGGGTGCGGGTGCGGCGATGGTCCGCTGGACTTCGATGCGATCAGTCATCAGCAAATCATGCCCCGAACGTGAAACGTCGCGGAAGTCGTTTCGGTCATAGCGGTCGGGGTATTCGCCAGTTGCTATGCGCAACCACGTGGACCCAGCTCGCGTTCAGTCCGCCCTGCTGCGGCGCGCGATCACGTTCATCAACGAGAACGCCCACAGGGAAATAACACTCAGAGATATTGCCACTGCCGTCAATGTGACGCCGCGCTCGGTGCAGTACGCGTTCCGGCGACATCTGGGCACCACGCCGCTGGAGTACCTCCGGCGTGTGCGACTCGACCGAGCCCACCGCGAACTGCAAACGGCCGACCCGCGCAGCGACACCGTGATGGCGATCGCGGGACGGTGGGGATTCACTCACGCAGGCCGGTTCAGCGGCGTGTACAAACGCACCTACGGGACTCCGCCGAGCGAGACGTTGCGGGCCTGACGGTTATCTCGGGAAGAAGCCTTCGCGAGTGAAGAAGCCGGGCTGCCAACCGCGCGCACCGAGGCACAGCATCGGGCGGCCGTCGGGCGTCTGCGCGGCGGCTTGGGGCTTGGGGCAGGGCGCGCCGACGTCTTGGACGCCGAACAGTTCGTACGAGGCTTGCCAGAAGCCCTGATTGGTCGGGATCGGCGGCCACTGGTTCTCGATCCAGCGGCACTGCAGGACTTCGCCTCCGGGCCCTCGCCCGAAGGTGAACCGCTCGAGGTTGAAGCACGGCCCGGTGAGGTGGGCGTCGTAGTTCATGCCCGGCACGTCGGAGGCGTAGCGGCCCGGCGTGTCGGGGTAGTCGGTGTCATCTGCGGAAGCGAACGGGGCCGCGCAGACGGCGGCGCCGGCGATCGCGGCGGCGGCGAGTAGTTGGCGAATCATGTCCCACCCTCGATGTCAGGACCGGTCGGTCTCCGCAAAGCGTAGTAGGTGCGATACGGCGGCCGAGCCTTTTCCCGTCACTGCACAGCAGAACACCCTCGATTGAGAAGGCGCGGGGTTGCTCCCGCCCGGGTGGTCCGCCCGGTGGCGGCGTGTGGAAAGTCTGCTGCCCAGGTGCAGGCGAAGTCGCGAGGACGCCGATTCAACCGCGCGATTACCGGGAAGCCTTACTGATATCCGCTCACAAGTGACTTCGGGTGACGGCTCGTGTCGGCGCGGAGGGCAGTTCGGCTTGGAACGATTTTCGACTCGGTGAGGAACGGGGCAAGTGATTGCAATCGCGGTGGTGCTACTGGTTTCGGCAGCTGTTTTGATCCTGTTCGGCGTGGTGCTCTACGGCAACGGCGTCGGCACGGTTCCCGACGAGCCTGGCCGCGAGCCGGCGGCTACCCGAGAGGGTCTGCGGCGCGTCTCATGGACAGACCTGTTCGCGCGGATGAAGACGTCAGTCGGCGACATCCTGAATGAGGACGCGGGGCGGCCCCAGAAGTTGACCGCGGCCGGCGCCTTTTGCGTCCTGGTGGGGATCATCGTTCTGGTACTCGCGCTACTGTCGTTCGTCACCGCCATGGTGTAGGGACGCCGCTGAGGTGCGGGTCGGATAGCGACGATAGGTCGAAACCTTCCCTGTGCGCAGGCGAGGTCGGGCAGACTGACCGACATGAGTTGGGCGACCACGGTGACGAGCACGTTGGTGCCGTTCGCCTCTGTGACATCGACTGCGGCCGTGGCGATCTGGACCAAGCGCATCGACGCGAGGACCAAGAGAGAAGAACGAGATCACGCTCTCGTCCTGGACTACGAGAAGCGGGCTGGTGAGGACAAGAAGGCCGCGTTGAAGCGTCTGATCTCAGCGACTCTGCACCTCAAGCGAGGAGCCGAACAACTCGCTGGAGCTGAACAGAGCCTCAGCGAACGGCGGGCTGAAGCCATCAGGCAACTGTACGAATTCCGTATACGCCTGGGGATGGACGACGGAATAGCGGAGTTGATGATCTATGCCGCGGAGCCGGTGCGCGACCTTACGGAGTTGATGCTCGACGAGTGGGATCGCCAGTTCCGTGAGCACGGCTACTCGTTGGCACAGTTGGATGCATGCAAGAGGCGACTCGTCCAGACGGCGGGCGACCTGGCGCCGACCGACGAACAAGCGATCTATGCGGAGCGCAAGTGGGACGAGCTCAAAGAAGAAGAAGGGTCGTGGCTCAAGAGACTCGGCGACGAGTCGGAAATTGACGTCGAGGCGCTGGTGGAACTCTGCAAGCAGATCTTGAAAGCCGCGCACAAGGACCTTCGTGGTGGTTACGGCGTAGAAACGGATTAACCGCTGCGGCTGTGCAGGAAGTGCCCTGGCTCAGCGCAACTTCTCGCGTCGCATCAATCTGACGTGTGTGGCCAGTATCACCACGAGGTCATAGTGGGTCTATGGCTAGCTAAATCGGCTACGGCTGTCTACCTGCACAAACTCTGGTGCGCGATACTGGGATTGAACCAGTGACCTCTTCCGTGTCAGGGAAGCGCTCTCCCGCTGAGCTAATCGCGCCGAACCTTCGTAGAGGTGGAGACGGGAATCGAACCCGTGTGCACGGCTTTGCAGGCCGTTGCCTCACCACTCGGCCACTCCACCGCTGGGGTTGATGCCACTGCACCTTCGAGCGGATGACGGGATTCGAACCCGCGACCCTCACCTTGGCAAGGTGATGCGCTACCAACTGCGCTACATCCGCGCGCCACGAACGACTCGTCGCCCGTCGCGAAGGACGACGATAGTCCACCAAAGTGTAGCTGCACAAATCCCGACGTTCGCCGGTGCGTCTCTGCCCGTTCACATCTCAAAACAGCTGGTACGACTCGCGTGAGACGAAAAACCCGCGTCCGGAGTCGTCGTCGCGGCATGTGACCCCCGACGCGCGCATGTGGCGCTGGAACCAGCAAGTAGACGCCCTTGATCCCTGTTGACGGATTCGGGGTGCGACCTTCGATCGTGCTAGTCTTCGACGTCGTTCGGCCATTCGGTCGACTCTCCGGTCTCGTAGCTCAGTGGGAGAGCGTCCGCCTCACACGCGGAAGGTCGCTGGTTCGAACCCAGCCGGGACCACCCCTTCACTAGCGCGCGTCGCGCCCCCTCTCCCTAGACTCAACTCATGCCTCTGGTGATCACTTCGCGGTTCGCAGGTCGTCATGTCTGACGAGAAGCCGCCCGGCGAGATACTTCCAGAAAGTGAATGCTGGAATCTCCTGGGCAGCGTGTCGTTGGGGCGCCTGGTCACCAGCGCAGATGGGATTCCCGAGATCTTTCCGGTGAACTTCGTCGTCCAGCGCAAGACGCTCCTGTTTCGCACCGCGCAGGGCACCAAGTTGGTGAGCACTGCGGTCAACCGTGACGTGCTCTTCGAAGCCGACGATCACAACGTCGGCGAAGGATGGAGCGTCATCGTGCGCGGCGTCGCGCGCACCGTGCACGACGATGACGACCGTGCGGAGGCCGAGAAGGCGCAATTACTGCCCTGGACCGCGCACACCAAGGACCACTACATCCGCGTGCTTCCGCGACGCGTCACCGGTCGTCGCTTCCGCTTCGGTTCGTAGCGGCCGGGCCTAGCGCCTGCGTCGCCACACGATGATCCCGACAACGGCGAGCACGGCGACGATCGCTGCGATCGGCACTGTCTGCTTCGGATTGTCGGTGGCGGTGTGCCGGAGCGTGTCCGCCTTCTCGACGACGCGCTCCTTGGTCTCGTCGACCTTCTCCTTCGCGCGCGCCTTTACATCCAACTTGGCCTGTAGCGCCTCGACCGTCTCGCCAAGTTCCTGGCGGGTCTGCTCGATATCGGCCTCGATGTCGTCGACGCCCGCATCCGGTCCGGGCTCGGGGCGAGGGTTCGGTGCGGTCATGACCGGGCGTCCTTCAGTTCTTGGATGTCTGCTTTCACCGTCTCGACGGTCTTCGGCGCCGCCGGTGTGACCTCCCGAGCCTGGCTCCGTCCCACCAGAGCCGCGATGCCCGCGATCACGAACAGTACTGCCGCGACGATCAGCGCCGCGGCCCAAACGGGCAGTACCAGAGACAACGCCGCCACGCCCGCCGCGATCAAGGTCGCCGCGCCGAAGAAGGCCAGCAGGCCCGCCACGCTGAACAGGCCCGCGCCGATTCCGGCATGTCTGGCCGATTCCTGAAATTCCTTCTGCGCCAACCGCATTTCGTCGCGGATCAACCGCGACGTCTGCGTCGACAACTGGCTCATCAACTCGCCCACCGACGCGTCGGCGCCAGGTCTCGATTCCACCGTCATCACATACCAACCTCTGACTTGTCTTGACGTGTCGCGACAGTGATGCCCGTGGTCAACAGGCCCGAAACACCAAAGCCCCTTTGAATGCATCTGCTGACCGTTATCTGAGCGACGACGGTGAGGGCGGCAGAACCGCAGGTGGGACTGGAGATCGAGGCCGCGGCCGACGTCCAATGCGGCTCTACCATGCCGAAGCGGTCACCATTTGGAAACGGCGCGGTGCGGCGTGGCGTGTCCTTGACAACCGCCTGCTGATATTAACGCGGTCGTACGGACGCGACCTCGGTACGGCATGCAAGGTCTGCTGCCTCGGTTGAACGAAAGTGTGAGCGTGAGTGGAGGGATCAACGTCGATGACGACCTTTAAAGGAGTCAACATCGCGGCAGCTGTGGGGGCTGGATTGTTGGGTGCGGCCATCGGAGCGGCCATCGCACTGAGCCCGGCCGCCTCGGCCGGGGGATATGAATGTGTGGAATCGAAGGGCGGCGCACCTGCCGGAGCACCCGGGGCGCCAGTCTGTGCTCCGCTGACAGATATGGCCGGCGTGCCGATGGCACTTCCCGGCCCGCCTCCTATCGCGCCGCCTTTGGTGCCGCCCGTGGTGCCTCCGCCCCTGGTGCCGCCTCTGGTGCCGCCGCCCCTCGTGCCACCGCTTGTGCCCCCGCCGCTGGTGCCGCCAGTGGCCGGAGCTCCGATCGTGGGCGGCGCTCCCGCCGTGGTCGGCGCACCGCTCACGGAGATGGGCGGGCTGGCCGGAAAGGGCAAGGGAGACCCATCCCGTCCACCGGCGCCCGGAGCGCCCGTCCCGGGTCAGCCCACTCCGCCAGGACCGGTGACGTGACAGTCCACCGAGGATAGCCCTCCGGTTTGGCCCGGCGGCGAGCAAGTCTCGCTGCCGGGCCAAATTCATTGGCGGCCAGTCGAATTGCGCTGACCTCGGCAGGGCGGGTGCTGTGGCCGAACCGTGACGGAGACTTAATCGAATTGCCTTCGCGCTCATAAGCTTAAAGCGCTCCGGCTGCCCTACCATTATTGACATCGTTGTAATTTCAAGGGAGGCACCAAGATTGCGTGCTGTACTTCGGTGTGTTCTCGCCGCCGTTGTCGTCGCTACCAGTGTGGTCGTTGGACCGGCCGGCGAAGGTGCGGCGGCAGCTAGTCAGGCGGTGAGAAGTGCCATCGCCTCCATATTGCCTGCCGAGGGTCAGGTAGTGGGGATCGCACATCCCGTGATCGTGACGTTCAAGCACTCCGTCGTCGACAAGGATGCGGCCGAGCGGTTGCTCGACATCACCTCGACGCCCCCGATGACGGGCACGTTCGAGTGGCTCGACGCCAAGACCGTCCATTGGGCGCCCGACGAATTCTGGCCCGCCCACAGCACCATTGCGCTGTCTGTCGGCGGCTTCAAGACGAACATCGCCACCGGCGCCGCGGTTGTGGGCGTTGCCAATATCGCCGACCACACCTTCACGGTCACGATCGACGGGGTCCCGCCCGACAAACTGCCTTCACCGCATCACCGGCCCTTCTTCGGTCAACCAGGGGTCTTTCCGGCCTCGATGGGCAGGCCCGAATACCCGACGCCGGTAGGGACGTTCCCCGTGTTGGGCAAAGAACGCGAAGTGAAGATGGATTCGAGCAGCGTCGGCATCCCGGTGACCGCGGACGACGGCTACCTGCTCGACGTGGAATGGGCTGTAAGGCTCACCAGACGTGGCATCTTCGTGCATTCGGCACCGTGGGCGATCAACTCACTGGGCCACGAGAACGTCAGCCACGGATGCATCAGCCTCAGTCCTGCAGACGCCGAGTGGTACTTCGACCACGTCAAGGTCGGAGACCCTGTCCTGGTGCAGGAGAACAACATCGAGGTGCCGCGGCCGCGGGTCGAACCGGCGAATCCTGAGGTTCCGCGGGTGATCGCCCGGTAAAGGAACGTCGCGTTCAAGAGCGCGACTTGTCCACGATCTCCTTGGCGATCTTGAGTAGCGGCACATTGGAGTCCTGCGACAGTTTGCGGAGGAGATCGAATGCCTGGACGGCGTCGACGCCGTAGCGTTCCATCATCATGCCCTTCGCCTGTCCGATGGTGTCGCGGCTGGCCAGGGCCTGCCTGAACTGTTCGTCGCGGCGCGCGGCATTCCAAGCCACCGACGAATGGGCGGCGAACACCAGTCCCAGGCTTCTGGACTCCTCACCGAAGGCGTCGGGTTCCTCGGAATAGACGTTGAGCGCGCCCATCGTCTCGCCCTCGATGAACAACTGGAACGCCATGATTGAGCGAATTGGCGTCTCCGCCAAGGCATCCCGGCGATAGAGCGGGAAACGGTCGTCGGTGTGGAGATCGGCGACGTAAACCACCTTCTTGTCCCACGCCGCGGTCAGGCACGGACCCTGCTGGTGGCGCTGCTGAATCTTGTCCAACAGCATCGGGTACATATGCGTTGCCGCAGGCGTCTCGACGCTCTTGGGCCTGCGGGTGATCGTGATACCGGCGTACCGGGCCCCGGGGATCTCGACGGCCGCATGTTCGGCCAACTCCGCGATCACGGTGTCCGCATCGGGTCGGCTGTAGAGCCCGCGCACCAGCTCCGCGATGCGCAGGTGCGCATCCTCGCGTTCGTCGGGTCTATTCGCCATCACCATTCGGAGTCCCTCACCGTCGTCCAGATTACGCGGGCAAGTTCAAGATCGACCTGCCGACAGCTCGTAATTATCGGTCACGAAAGCCGTCGCCAGTGCATTTTCATCTGCACCGCAGATCCGCGCGCTACAGCGCCCTCAGATACCGGTCGGTGACCACCCGCTGGACCAGCGACGTCACCGGTGACGCGAGGCGACTCCACCAGGTCGCATGCCGGGAGAACGCCGTCACCACGGCCGACACCTCGTCGGAAGCCGGGTCGTAGCGGACCAGGAACAGCTCCTCACCCGACTCCGCGTGACCGGGCAGCGTGCCGTATGCGAATCCGCGAGCATGGCGGTCGTCGACCACGTAGACCACGCGACACGGGGCCGCGATCGGGCCGAGGTGCACGAGGACCTCCGAACCGACCTCGGCGACCTCCGTCGTCGCCTCGACTCGCACCCCTGCGCCGCGCAGCATGCCCCATCGCATGCCGGCCGCCGCGGCTTCGTCGAAGCGGTCGCGGCCATGGCCGATGACCGCCGTCTTGTGCACGTGGTGGTAACCGGGCGGCAGCGTGCCGGCGGTGGAACCCACCTCGGGATACGTCAGCGGGAGCGCGGCGAGATCGCTGAGCCTCACCAGCGCTAGCTTGCCACCGTCGGCGTACGGTCGATGACATGACCACCCCCGTCGCACAGGCGTCCGGCACGTTCATCATCGGCGACCTGACGGTCAACCGGCTCGGCTTCGGCGCAATGCGGTTGACCGGCAAGGGAGTCTGGGGTCCTCCCCAGGACCGTGACGAGTGTCTGCGGGTCCTGCGTCGCGCCGTCGAACTCGGGGTCAACTTCATCGACACCGCCAACTCCTACGGCCCCTACGTCTCCGAGGAGCTGATCCGCGAGGCGCTGCACCCCTATGACGGTGTCGTCGTCGCGACCAAGGCGGGGTTGCTGCGCACCGGACCCGACGTGTGGCCGGTGCTCGGCTACCCGGAGTACCTGCGCCAGGAGTGCGAGATGAGCCTCCGCCGCCTCGGCGTCGACACCATCGACCTGTTCCAGCTGCACCGCATCGACACCAAGTTCCCCGCCGAGGACCAGGTCGGCGAACTGCTCAAGCTGCAGCAGGAAGGCAAGATCCGCCATATCGGCCTCTCCGAGGTCACCGTCGACCAGCTCGAGGCCGCACAGAAGGTGGCACCGATCGTGACCGTGCAGAACATGTACAACCTCAGCGTCCGCTCCGCCGAACCGGTGCTCGATGCCTGCGAAGCCCGCGACATCGGGTTCATCCCCTGGTTTCCGCTGGCCGCCGGGCCGTTGGCCGCGCCCGACGGGCCACTGCAACGCATCGCCGCCGACCATCACGCCAAGGCCTCGCAGCTGGCGTTGGCGTGGCTGCTCAAACGCTCGCCAGTGATGCTGCCGATCCCCGGCACCTCCAAGGTCGCCCATCTGGAGGAGAACGCCGCCGCCGCCGAGATCGAGCTGTCCGACGACGAGTTCGAGACATTGAGCAAAGCCGGAGCCGCCGGCGACTGAGCGAGGCAATACGGTGGACGGGTGAGCTCAGAGCGGCCGCCCGGTGGTGGCTTCAACCCGCCGGTGGCCACCGATAGCGGTGGACCCGACTACGGGCGCTTCATCGAAGCGGTCCGCACGTTGCAGGATCATGCCCGCGCCGCCGATGCCCCCGACGATGTGATCAGCGAAGCCGCCGACCAGATCGAGAAGGTCTCGCAGCTGCTCGCCCCCTACTACGCCGACGAATGGTCCTCACCGTCCGGCCGACGCCTGGACTTGCCGAACCGCGGCAACATCTTGTCGATCCCGCTCGACGTGCACGTCACCGACGATCAGCGCATCGAAGGCACCGCCGAGTTCCGCCGCTTCCACCTCGGCCGCAACGGGGCTGCGCACGGCGGCAGCGTCGCGCAGCTGTTCGACGCCCTGCTGGGTTTCACCGCGTTCAAGCTCAGCGGCAGTAGGGCCCAGCGCACGGCATTCCTGCACATCGACTACCGGCACATCGCGCACGTCGAGAAGCAGTTCCAGGTGCGGGCGGCGATCGACCGGGTCGACGGCCGCAAGATCTTCGTCTCCGGGCGACTGCTCGACGGCGATACCGTGCTGGCCGAGGCACAGGCGCTGTTCGTCAAACTCAAACCGGGCCAGCCGTGAACGCCGCAGACGTGAAACGGCGCCTCGGGCGGTGGCGCGACCGGGTCCGGGACCGACGCTCGATCAACTTCGCGTACCGCATCGGGGTGGGCGTCGTCGGCGCCGTGGTCCTGGGGCTGGGCATCCTGGCCATCCCGTACCCGGGCCCGGGCTGGGCGATCGTCTTCGTCGGCCTCGGCATCCTGGCCACCGAGTTCGAGTGGGCGCGTCGGCTGCTGCGCTACGCCAAGGATCGCTACGACAAGGCGATGGACTGGTTTCATCGTCAGCACAGCATCGTGCAGATCCTCGGCGGGGTGTTCACCGCGCTGGTGGTGTTCGCCACGCTGTGGCTGTTGGGCGCGGTCCACTTCTTCGGCGACCTCGTCGGGCTGGAGCACAAGCTGCTTCAGAGCCCTCTGGGCATCGGGTCCTGACGGGGCCGATCGCAGGTGGGCACCGATAGCATGGTCGCGTCCTCGAGTCTGTTGACAATGAAACTGGAGAGTCACCGATGAGCGCCGCCACCAACCGCACCCCAGCAGCCCTGATCCGGGTCGCTGCCGGGACGACTGCGGGGGAGGCGGTGCGCGAGGCGGGCCTGCCGAGCCGGGGCGCATCCGACGCGATCGTCGTCGTCCGCGACCCCGAGGGCCGGCTGCGCGACCTGTCTTGGGCGCCCGACTCCGACGTCGAGGTGACTCCCGTGGCCGCCGACACCGACGAGGGCCGCAGCGTGCTCCGACACTCCACCGCGCACGTGCTCGCACAGGCCGTGCAGGACCTCTTCCCCCAGGCCAAGCTCGGCATCGGTCCGCCGATCGTCGACGGGTTCTACTACGACTTCGACGTCGAGCGCGCGTTCACGCCCGAAGACCTCGCTGCGCTGGAGAAGCGCATGCGCCAGATCGTCAAAGAAGGCCAGCTGTTCTCTCGACGCGTCTACGAGTCGAAAGACCAAGCGCGCGAAGAACTCGCCAACGAGCCCTACAAGCTCGAGCTGGTGGACGACAAGTCCGGCGACCCCGACGTGATGGAGGTCGGAGGCGACGAGCTGACCGCCTACGACAACCTCAATCCCCGTACCCGCGATCGTGTTTGGGGCGATCTGTGCCGCGGTCCGCATATCCCGACGACGAAGTACATCCCGGCGTTCAAGCTCACCCGCAGCTCGGCGGCCTACTGGCGCGGTAACCAGAACAACGCCAGCCTGCAACGGATCTACGGCACCGCCTGGGAGTCGCAAGAAGCGCTCGACAAGCACCTCGAGCTCATCGAGGAGGCGCAACGCCGCGACCATCGCAAGCTCGGCGCCGAGCTCGACCTGTTCAGCTTCCCCGACGAAATCGGTTCGGGGCTGGCGGTTTTCCACCCCAAGGGTGGGATCATCCGGCGCGAGCTCGAGGACTACTCGCGGCGCAAGCACATCGAGGCCGGCTACCAGTTCGTCAACACCCCGCACATCACCAAGGCCGAGCTGTTCAAGATCTCCGGACACCTCGATTGGTATGCCGACGGCATGTTCCCGCCGATGCACCTCGACGCGGAACTCGACCCGGACGGCACGGTGCGCAAGCCCGGCCAGGACTACTACCTCAAGCCGATGAACTGCCCCATGCACTGCCTGATCTTCCGGTCGCGTGGGCGTTCGTACCGCGAACTTCCGTTGCGGCTCTTCGAATTCGGCACCGTGTACCGCTACGAGCTCTCCGGCGTCATACACGGGTTGACGCGGGTGCGCGGGCTGACGATGGACGACTCGCACATCTACTGCACCCGCGAACAGATGCGCGACGAGCTGACCTCGCTGCTGCGCTTCATCCTCGACCTACTCGCCGACTACGGCCTGACCGACTTCTATCTCGAGCTGTCGACGAAGGACCCCGAGAAGTTCGTCGGCTCCGACGAACTGTGGGAGGAGGCCACCAACGTGCTGGCCGAAGTCGGCGCCGCCTCGGGGCTCGACCTCGTGCCCGATCCCGGCGGCGCGGCCTTCTACGGTCCGAAGATCTCGGTGCAGGTCAAAGACGCGCTCGGCCGCAGCTGGCAGATGTCGACCATTCAGCTGGACTTCAACTTCCCGGAGCGCTTCGAGCTGGAGTACACCGCCGCAGACGGATCGCGACAGCGGCCCGTGATGATCCACCGCGCGCTGTTCGGCTCGATCGAGCGGTTCTTCGGCATCCTCACCGAGCACTACGCAGGAGCCTTCCCGGCCTGGCTGGCGCCCGTGCAGGTGGTTGGCATCCCCGTCGCCGACGACCACGTTCCCTACCTGAACGGCCTTGCGACGCAACTGAAGATGAAAGGTGTCCGGGCTGAGGTGGACGCCAGCGACGACCGGATGGCCAAGAAGATCGTCAACCACACCAACCAGAAGGTGCCGTTCATGTTGGTGGCGGGGGACCGCGACGTCGAAGCCGACGCCGTCAGCTTCCGCTTCGGTGACCGCACCCAGATCAACGGCGTACCGCGCGACAAGGCCGTCGCCGCGATCACCGACTGGATCGCCAGCCGTCGAAACGCCGCTCCCACAGCCGAACTGCTCGAGGCGGGTACAGCCAAGTGAGCGCCGAAGAGCAAGCCGACAGCGGCATCGACGAGCACACGGTGGTCGACCGCGGCGCCGGCGACCCCGACCATCTGCAGCGGCTCTGGACGCCGCACCGGATGAGCTACATCGCCGAAGCGCCCATGAAGGGCGGGTCGGCGGGTTCGGGCAAGTCCCGCCAGCCGTTCACCGACATCCCCACGATGCCCGACGAGGAGGGACTGGTCGTCGCGCGCGGCGAGTCCGTCTACATCGTGCTCAACCTCTACCCGTACAACCCGGGGCACTCGATGGTGGTGCCCTATCGAAGGGTGTCGGAGTTGGAGGACCTCAATCCCGACGAGAGCTTCGAGCTGATCTCGTTCACGCAGAAGCTGATTCGCGTGATCAAGTCGGTCTCTCACCCGCACGGTTTCAATGTCGGGCTCAACCTGGGTCAGTCCGCTGGCGGCTCGCTGGCCGATCATCTGCACATGCACGTGGTGCCGCGTTGGAGCGGCGACGCGAACTTCATCACGATCATCGGCGGCTCGAAAGCGGTGCCGCAGTTGCTGCGTGAGACCCGTGAACTGCTGGCCACCGAATGGGCGAGACAGCAGTGAGCAACTTCTACCTGATGACCCGCGCGGCGTACGAGAAGATCAGCACGCCGATTGCCAAGGGTGCGCTGCGCGCGGGGTTCACCCCGGACAGCATCACGATCCTGGGCACCGCGGGGTCGGTGCTGGGGGCGTTGACGCTGTACCCGATCGGTCATCTGTGGTGGGGCTCGTTCGTCGTGTGGCTCTTCGTGCTTGCCGACATGCTCGACGGTGCGATGGCCCGCCAACGCGGCGGAGGCACCCGATTCGGGGCGGTGCTGGACGCCACCTGCGACCGCATCAGCGACGGCGCCATCTTCTGCGGGCTGCTGTGGTGGGCGGCGTTCGGGCTGCAGAGCGCATCACTGGTGGTCGCGACGGCTATCTGCCTGGTGACCTCGCAGGTCATCTCCTACATCAAGGCAAGGGCCGAAGCCAGCGGACTGTCGGGGGAGGGCGGTCTGATCGAACGTCCGGAGCGGCTGATCATCGTGCTGCTGGGCGCGGGACTGTCGGGTCTGTTCGGGGTGGTGTGGCTGCTGCACATCGCGATGTGGGTGCTCGCGGTGACCAGCCTGGTGACGCTGGGTCAGCGTGTGCACAGCGTGCGGACCTCACCGGGAGCGATGGACCGGATCGCGAAGCCCGACGCCACCGACGCGGGCGGGGACGAACCGGAGGCGGACGAGCCGTGACCACCAGCCCCTCGGGACCGTCGGCCATTGCCAACCCGCTGGGTGGCCGGTTGGCGGACTGGGGGTACGCGGCGGGCTGGCGGATGGTGCGCGCGATGCCGGAATTCGTCGCGCGCAACACGTTTGATGCCGGTGCTCACTTCGCGGCGCGCGGCGGTGGGCCCGAACAGCTGCGAAAGAATTTGGCCCGTGTCGTCGGTGTACCACCCGAGCAGGTGCCCGACGGCCTGATTCGTGCTTCGCTTGCCTCTTACGCCCGATACTGGCGGGAGGCTTTCCGGTTGCCGACGATGGACCACGAGGCGATCGCCCGCGAACTGGTCGTCGACGACGTCGACCTGCTGTGGGCCGCGTTGGACGCCGGCCGCGGCGCGGTCCTGTCCTTACCGCACAGCGGCAACTGGGACATGGCAGGGGTCTGGCTGGCCCAGAACTACGGCACGTTCACCACGGTGGCCGAACGCCTCAAGCCCGAGTCGCTGTACAACCGCTTCGTCGCGTACCGCGAGGGTTTGGGATTCGAAGTCGTCCCGCTGACCGGCGGTGACCGGCCGCCGTTCGAGGTGCTTGCCGAGCGGTTACGCGACAACCGGCCGGTATGTCTGATGGCCGACCGTGACCTCAGCCGCAGCGGGGTCGAGGTCGATTTCTTCGGCGAACCCACGCGCATGCCCGCGGGCTCGGCCAAACTCGCCATCGAGACCGGGGCGGCGCTGTTTCCGGTGCACTGCTGGTTCGAAGGCGATGGGTGGGGCATGCGGGTATTTCCCGAGATCGACACGTCATCGGGCGACGTCACCGTCATCACCCAGGCGTTGGCTGACCGGTTCGCCCGCAACATCGCCGCCCACCCGGCCGACTGGCACATGATGCAACCGCAGTGGCTGGCCGACCTGTCGGCGGAGCGACGCGCGAGGCTGGAGGCCACCCCGTGAGGATCGGCATGGTCTGCCCGTACTCATTCGATGTGCCGGGTGGAGTGCAGTCGCACGTGTTGCAGCTGGCGGAGGTGATGCACGGGCTGGGCCACCACGTCAGCGTCCTGGCCCCCTCGTCGCCGGGCGCGCAGTTGCCCGATTACGTCGTCTCCGGCGGCAGGGCCGTGCCGATTCCGTACAACGGATCGGTGGCGCGCCTCCGGTTCGGGCCGGCCACACACCGCCTGGTCAAGCGGTGGCTGGCCGACGGCGACTTCGACGTGCTGCACCTGCACGAGCCCAACGCGCCCAGCCTGTCGATGCTCGCCCTCAACATCGCCGAGGGCCCGATCATCGCGACGTTCCACACGTCGACCACAAAGTCGTTGACGCTGACCGTTTTCGAGCCGATCCTGCGGCCGATGCACGAGAAGATCGTCGGGCGCATCGCGGTTTCGGACCTGGCCCGTCGCTGGCAGATGGAGGCGTTGGGCAGCGATGCCGTCGTCATCCCCAACGGGGTGGATGTGGGGGCGTTCGCGTCCGCGCCGCTGCTCGACGGCTATCCCCGCCCGGGTAGGTCGGTGCTGTTCTTGGGCCGCTTCGACGAACCGCGCAAGGGCATGGCCGTGCTGCTGCGCGCACTGCCCACACTGGTCGAACGGTTCCCCGACGTCGAGATCCTCGTCGTCGGTCGCGGAGACGCGGACGAACTGCGTGACGATGCCGGCGACCTCGCCTCGCATCTGCGCTTTCTCGGTCAGGTCGATGACGCGGTCAAGGCGTCGGCGATGCGCAGCGCCGACGTGTACTGCGCCCCCCACACCGGCGGCGAGAGCTTCGGCATCGTGCTCGTCGAGGCGATGGCCGCAGGCACCGTCGTGGTCGCCAGCGACCTGGACGCGTTTCGGCAGGTGCTCGACGACGGGAGGGCCGGCCGCCTCGTCCCGGTCGACGACGCGGCGGCGCTGGCCGAAGGGTTGATCGAGGTGCTCGCCGACGATGCGGTGCGCGAACGCTACGTCACCGCCGCGACCCACGCGGTCCGGCCCTACGACTGGTCGGTGGTGGCCCGGCAGATCATGCGGGTGTATGAGACCGTCTCCGGGTCGGGCACCACGGTGACGGTTTCCGGCGGTGACAGCTCAGCCAAGGCCACGGCGACGGCGAGGACCAGGAAGGCGACCGGAGGCGTCCGGTGATCACCTGGATCGTCGTGATCACGCTGGCGGTGCTGGCCGTGGTCATCCTGGCGGTCGGCGCGTGGGCGCTGCAGACCGCCAACCGGCTCGACCGGCTGCATGTGCGATACGACCTGTCCTGGCAGGCGCTCGACGGAGCATTGGCCCGCCGCGCCGTCGTCGCCCGCGCCGTGGCCGTCGATGCCTACGGTGACGGACCGGAAGCCACCCGGCTGGCCGTGCTGGCCGACGCCGCCGAACGGGCACCGAGGTCTGCCCGCGAGGGCGCCGAGAACGACCTGTCCGCGGCGCTGGCCCAGGTGGCTCCGGGGTCCGTGCCGCAGGCTCTGGTCGCCGAACTGGCCGACGCCGAAGCGCGGGTGGTGCTGGCCAGGCGATTCCACAACGACGCGGTGCGCGACACGCTCGCCCTGCGCGAACGGCCGGTGGTGCGCATGTTGCGGCTCGGTGGAACCGCCGCGCTGCCAACATATTTCGAGATTGTCGAGCGGCCCGAGACGGTACCGGAGGGCGGTCGGAGGTGAGCTGGCGCACGTCGGCGCGGGTGATTCTGCTCGACGAGGCCGGCGCCGTGCTGCTGTTTCGCGGTTCGGACCCGGCGCTGCCCGACGCACCGCGCTGGTGGTTCACCGTCGGCGGTGCTGTTGAGGCGGGGGAGGAACTCGCGGCCGCCGCGGCACGGGAGGTCGGCGAGGAGACCGGTCTGCGGGTGGCCGCCGCCGACCTGGTCGGACCACTGTGGCGGCGGCAGGCGGTCTTCGAGTTCGACGGTTCGGTGATCCGCAGCCAAGAGCTGTTCTTCGTGCACCGCACAACACGATTCGAGCCGACGATGGGTGGTCACACAGCGCTGGAACGGCGCATGATTCACGGCTACCGCTGGTGTGATGGGACCGTGATTGAAGAGTTGGTCGCCGGTGGCGAGACCGTCTACCCGCTGCAACTCGGCGAACTGCTCGATCAGGCCGCCGTTCTGGCCGACGGGCCGACCCGCCCCGCGGGGCCGACAGTGCAGATTCGCTGACGGGTCGTCAGCCGGCCACGATCAAATCGTGCGCACCGGGTGCCCACGCCTTCTCGAAGACGTCAATGGGCACTTGTTCGCCGTCGCCGTCGTCGCTCCCGCTGTCGGAGAGGTAGACGATTCCGGCCTCCGGGTCCACACCGCTCACGACGACGGAGTGGTCGTCGTCGGTGTGGTTGCCGTCCTCCGCCCAGATCGTCTCGGAGTTGACGCCCGCGATCAGTCGACGTCCGCTGTCGAGGTATGTGATGAGCGCGGGAATGCCGGTGGCCAAGCCGGTTTGGGCGGCCAGATCATCGTCGGTGGCGGTGGCGTTGACGCCGTAGTGCTTCAGGAGAAGCACCTGGTCGTCGGAGTCGGTTCCGTTGTCCGAGTTCGGATCGTTCGGATTGGGGGGTGTGTAGATCGGCCGGTCGCTGCCGGGACTCTTCAGGTTCGAGGCCACCGCAACGATTTCCTGCTCGGTGGGTGCCTTCCCAGTGGTCAGGCCCACGACGGTGGCGACCGCCATCAGGCCGCAGTCCTGGAAGTTCTGCTGGCTCCAGTAATTGCTCGCTTCGTCGGGGTCACCGTGCATCTCCGTCGGAGGCATCGGACTCTCCGCGACACCCGGTGTCCCCACTGAGGCGAACGCGACCTCGTGCGTGACGTCCACGGCGCCGACCCCCCAGACGCCCAGTGCCAGTGCGGCCACCAGCGACGTGAACCCGATGGGAGTGCTCGTCATCTGGCCGCTCCTGTCGTTGCTTGGACCCGGATTCAGCGGACAGCCAGTCGGCTCCCAGCTTCGCGGGGGGAGCTTATCGTCCACGGATCGCCGGCGTCAGCGCATCGGAGATGTTCAGCGGGGGGCGTGGGCGCCTGGTGACGCGGCGGCTGAATCGCGCGGCTTGAGGTCTCTCCCATGCAGCGTGGGTCACTCGGGCGCTGATGGATTGTCGGCTATCGCCGGTGTGATGAGACAATGACATCTGAACTGATTCCCGGTGGGGGAGCCGTCACGGCAGCGGTTCGCAAGTCACCGCCCGCGAACTGCGGATTCAATTGATTTGGCGGCCGCACTACACTGGATCGGTAGCAATTCGGAGGAGATAGCAGTGGAAACCGCAGCGAACGGCTCGCACCACAACGGCTCTGGCCATACCGGAACAGCCCGGGTAAAGCGCGGCACGGCCGAGATGCTCAAGGGCGGCGTGATCATGGACGTGGTCACTCCCGAGCAGGCCAAGATCGCCGAGGGTGCCGGTGCGGTGGCGGTCATGGCGCTCGAACGGGTGCCCGCCGACATCCGCGCCCAGGGTGGCGTCGCGCGCATGAGTGATCCCGACCTCATCGAAGGGATCATCTCGTCGGTCACCATCCCGGTCATGGCCAAGGTCCGCATCGGCCACTTCGTGGAGGCGCAGATTCTGCAGAGCCTCGGCGTCGACTACATCGACGAGTCCGAAGTGCTGACCCCGGCCGACTACACCCACCACATCGACAAGTGGAAGTTCACCGTGCCGTTCGTGTGCGGTGCGACCAACCTCGGCGAGGCGCTGCGCCGCATCACCGAGGGCGCGGCGATGATCCGCTCGAAGGGCGAGGCCGGTACCGGCGACGTGTCCAACGCGACCACCCACATGCGTCAGATCGGCGGTGAGATCCGTCGGCTGACGTCGCTGTCGGAGGACGAACTGTACGTCGCGGCCAAGGAACTGCGGGCTCCCTACGACCTGGTGGTCGAGGTGGCTCGGGCAGGCAAGCTGCCGGTGACGCTGTTCACCGCAGGCGGCATCGCGACCCCGGCCGATGCGGCGATGATGATGCAACTCGGCGCCGAGGGCGTGTTCGTCGGCTCGGGCATCTTCAAGTCCGGCGACCCCGCAGCGCGCGCCGCGGCCATCGTCAAGGCCACCACGTTCTACGACGATCCCGACGTGCTGGCCAAGGTGTCGCGCGGGTTGGGTGAGCCGATGGTCGGCATCAACGTGGAGAGTGTCGCAGCGCCACACCGGCTCGCCGAACGCGGCTGGTAACCGACCGAATGGCGATCGAACAGATCCTCGATCTCGAACAGCTCGAGGTCAACATCTATCGGGGAAGCGTGTTCAGCCCCGAATCCGGGTTCCTGCAGCGCACTTTCGGCGGACACGTGGCGGGCCAGTCGCTGGTGTCTGCGGTGCGCACGGTCGACCCGACGTTTCAGGTGCATTCGCTACACGGCTACTTCCTGCGCCCGGGCGATGCCAAGGCCCCGACGGTCTACATCGTCGAGCGGTTGCGCGACGGCGGGTCGTTCATCACCCGTCGCGTCAACGCGATCCAGCACGGCGAGACCATCTTCTCGATGTCGGCCTCGTTCCAGACCGACCAGAGCGGAATCGAGCACCAGGACGCGATGCCGGTGGCCCCGCCACCCGACGACTGCCCGGGACTGACCGAGATCAAGGCGTTCGACGATGCGGGCTTCAACCAGTTCGCCGAGTGGGACGTGCGCATCGTGCCGCAGGAGAAGCTGACCCGGTTGCCCGGCAAGGCTTCTCAGCAGCAGGTGTGGTTCCGCCATCGCGATCCGCTGCCCGACGACTATGTGCTGCACATCTGCGCGCTGGCCTACATGAGCGATCTGACGCTGCTGGGCTCAGCGCAGGTGCACCACGCCGGGGAGCGTAAGCATCTGCAGGTGGCCTCGCTCGATCACGCGATGTGGTTCATGCGGTCGTTTCGCGCCGACGAGTGGCTGCTCTACGACCAGTCGTCGCCGTCGGCGTCCGGGGGGCGGTCGCTGTGTCAGGGCAAGATCTTCAACCAGTACGGCGAGATGGTGGCGGCGGTCATGCAGGAGGGGCTGACCCGCTTCAAGCGCGACTACAGACCGTGAGCACCGCGCACGTCGGTGTCCTTGCGCTACAAGGCGACACCCGCGAACACCTGGCGGCGCTGCGCGAGGCCGGGGCGGAGGCGTCGACCGTGCGACGGGTGCGCGAACTGGAGGCCGTCGACGCGCTGGTGATCCCCGGCGGGGAGTCCACGGCGATGAGCCACCTGCTGCGCGAACTCGATCTGCTCGAACCCCTGCGGTCGCGCCTGGCCGACGGTATGCCTGCGTACGGGTCGTGTGCGGGGATGATCCTGCTGGCTTCCGAGATCCTCGATGCCGGGTCGGCGGGCCGGGAGGCCACGCCGCTGAAGGGGATCGATATGACGGTGCGGCGCAACGCTTTTGGCCGCCAGGTCGACTCGTTCGAAGACGATATCGCCTTCGGCGGCGTCGACGGGCCGGTGCACGCCGTGTTCATCCGGGCACCGTGGGTCGAACGCGTCGGACCCGAGGTCGAGGTGCTCGCCGAGGCCGCCGGTCACATCGTCGCGGTGCGGCAGGGGAACCGGCTCGCGACGGCCTTCCACCCGGAGATGACCGGCGACCGCCGCATCCACAAACTGTTCGTCTCGATGCTCTCCGAGTAGCGATTTGTGCACACTGAGGAGCGGTGAGCGCTCCTAACGGTGCACAAATCGCCAGAAGGGTTAGCGGATTTCGAGGCCGGTGACCGCGCGGCCGATCACCAGGCGCTGAATTTCGCTGGTGCCCTCGAAGATCGTGAAGATCTTGGCGTCGCGGTGCATCCGCTCGACCGGATACTCGCGGGTGTAGCCGTTGCCGCCGAGGATCTGGATCGCCTCGTCGGTGACGTACACCGCGGTCTCGCTGGCCACCAGCTTGGCCATCGACCCCTCGGCATTCTCGAACACCTTGCCGTTGCGCGCCATCCAGCCGGCCCGCCAGACCAGCATCCGGGCGGCGTCGATGCGGGCCTTCATATCGGCCAACTTGAATGCGATGGCCTGGAATTCGCCGATCTTGCGGCCGAACTGCTCGCGCTGACGGGCGTAGTCGAGCGCGTACTCATAAGCGGCGCGAGCCACCCCGACCGCCATGGCGCCGACGGTGGGCCGCGTGCGCTCGAACGTCGCCAACGCGGCCTGGCTCTTGGCCCTCTTGCCCTCGCGCACCCGCGCGATGCGCTCCTCGAACTTGTCCCTGCCGCCGACGATCAGCCCGCCCGGGATGCGCACGTCCTCGAGCACCACCTCGGCGGTGTGCGATGCGCGGATGCCGTGCTTGAGGAACTTCTGGCCCTGCCGGAAGCCGGGGGTGTTCGGCGGGATGATGAACGTCGCCTGCCCGCGCGTGCCGAGTTCGGAGTACACCGACGCGACCACGATGTGCACCTCGGCGATACCGCCGTTGGTGGCCCAGGTCTTGGTGCCGTTGAGCACCCACTCGTCTTTGGCCTCGTCGTAACGGGCGCGGGTGAGGATGGCGCCGACGTCGGAACCGGCGCCGGGCTCCGACGAGCAGAACGACGCGACCTTCGGCTCGTTGACGGTGCCGAACATCTGCGGCAGCCATTCGCCCATCTGCTCGGGGGTGCCGTTGGCGGCCAGTGACGCCGCGGCCAGGCCGGTGCCCAGGATCGACAGCGCGATACCGGCGTCACCCCAGAACATCTCCTCGAACGCGACGAGCATGCCCAGACCGGACGGTTCGCCGGCCTGCTCGGCGAAGAACTCCATCGAGTACAGGCCGACCTTCGCGGCCTCCTGGATGATCGGCCACGGCGTCTCTTCGCGTTCGTCCCACTCCGCGGCGGCAGGGCGGACGACGTCGGCGGCGAATTCGTGCACCCAGTCCCGGACGTGGACGAGATCCGGCGAGAGCTCAAGCGAGAAGGACATGCCGCTATCTTACTGCGGAGTAAGATAGCGGCGAAGTATTGTGGCAGACCTAACAGCGCCGGCAGAACGGGGACGCCGCGATGACGATGGTCGAAGTCGAGCCGCAACCGCGCATCGATACCCTGGTCACGCTCTCGAATGGCAGCAACGCGCGGCGCACCGAGTACACCGGAACCGCGTGGTTCGACGGCAAACCTCTCGTGTCCGGTCTGGCGCTGCGCAGAGCACCGAACGCCCCCAAAGGCATCCGGACGCCGAACTTCTCGGCGTCGTTCTTTCTTCCCGACAGCCTCCCGTACAACCGGGCCTCGCTGAGCAGCGCGACGTTGACGGTGTCGGTGGTCCTGCAGGCCTCCGGCGAGACCGGCGCGATCGTCGACGCCGCCGTGACCTTCACCGACGACCCGTCGGGCACACCCACGTGGCTGCAACTGCACGTGCAGGGTCACATCGGCTGGCCGGCCGCCGTCGGCTACCGCGTCATCGCGCTGACGTCGCCCGACGCGGTTCGGTAGGGCGCAAACGTCCACGTAGACTCGTCGGGCGGACTCAGCGCACGAAAACTTGGCGCACGAAAGCGCACGGAGAGGTACTACCTGCATGAGCGGCCATTCCAAGTGGGCCACCACCAAGCACAAGAAAGCCGTCATCGACGCCCGCCGGGGCAAGATGTTCGCCAAATTGATCAAAAACGTCGAGGTCGCGGCGCGTGTGGGCGGCGGCGACCCGGCGGGCAACCCCACGCTGTACGACGCGATCCAGAAGGCCAAGAAGTCGTCGGTGCCCAACGACAACATCGAACGCGCCCGCAAGCGCGGCAGCGGTGAGGAAGCCGGCGGCGCCGAGTACCAGAACATCACCTACGAGGGCTACGGGCCCAACGGCGTTGCGGTGCTGATCGAATGTCTGACCGACAACCGCAACCGGGCGGCCGGCGAGGTGCGCGTGGCGATGACCCGCAACGGCGGAAGCATGGCCGACCCGGGTTCGGTGTCCTACCTCTTCTCGCGTAAGGGCGTCGTCACCCTCGACAAGAACGACCTCACCGAGGACGACGTGTTGATGGCGGTGCTCGACGCCGGGGCCGAGGACGTCAACGACCTCGGTGATTCCTTCGAGATCATCTGCGAGCCAACCGATCTCGTTGCTGCACGCACGGCGCTTCAGGATGCTGGCATCGACTACGAGTCGGCCGAAGCCGGGTTCGTGCCCTCGGTGACGGTGCCGCTGGACGCCGACGGCGCGCGCAAGATCATGAAGCTGGTCGACGCGCTCGAAGACCTCGACGATGTCCAGGACGTCTACACCAACATCGATATCCCCGACGAGGTCGCCGCCGAACTCGACGCTGAGGACTAGATCGTCATCGCCACGCGGTAGTGGCGATGGGCGAACAGCCAGTTCCCGTCGACGCGCACCAGTTCATCGACATACTCGCCGACCAGTCGGCGGCCCGGTTGATCGCGCAACTTCATGAATTCCAGGCAGTACGACCGTGCGTCGGCCCGGTCGTCGCGCACGGTCAGCGACGCCATCTGGGTGAAGAACGCCATCTGCTCGATGGCTCCGAAGATGCCGTCCCAGTGGTCGCGCAGTTCGCTCTTGCCGCGGCACTCCCCGCCCGAACCGGTTCTGCGGCCGTCCTCGGTCCAGCACGCCAGATACGCGTCGAGGTCCTTGCGCATGACTGCGTCGCTGTAGATTTCGAGGCGCTCTCGGATGAGTTGTCTGTCTTCGGCGTGCCCGCTGAACGTCATTGGCTCATTATCGGGATGACGACTTCAACGAGCGGAGGCCGCGGGTATGGCCAGGGTGACGGTGACGGATCCCGAGGGGGAGACGGTGACGGTGCGGCGCTGGTGGTGGCGCACGATCCCATGGGAGACCGGGTTTTCCACACTGGACGCGTTCATCTTTCTGCTCGTCCTGCCGTTCATGGTGATGTGGCCGTTCTGGCTGTTGCTGAAGTGGCTCGGCGTGTCGTGGAAGATCGTCATCGAACGCGGCGGCGAGCGGGTCGGACGCGAACGGGTGCGCGGCTGGCGCCGGTCGGGCGAGCGCATCTACGAGATCGCGGCGTCCGTGCAGGCAGGTACGTACCCGATCGATCCGGTCGAGCAGCCCGCAGCGTCCTGAGGCGCGCTCAGCCCCTGCCGTTGGACCGCACGAGCTCGTCGTCGTCGCAGTCGATGGTGTGGTCGAACGCCTTGGCCCGCTCCTCGGCTTCGGGACTGCCGGAGAACATCCCCGCGGCCACGCGCTTGGTCTCACCGGCGACGTCGCCACCGATCTCTGGTGCCGGAGCCGCTTCGGCGGGCTGAATGCGGTGGATAGGCACCACGCCGCCGGTGCGCTGCACCCAGTCGACCAATCCCTCGCGAACCGTGCACTGCAGGTCGTACAGCGCACCGGCGTTGTGTGCGCTGACCACGACGCGCACCCGGACCACACCGCCGACCGCGTCGGTCACCTGCAGGACGCCGCGCCGGCCGTCCCAGAGGTCGCTTTCGGACAGCAGCCGGTCCAACTCGGCGCGCATGTCGTTGAACGGGACGTTGAAGTCGACGTCGAACTCGACGGTGCCCATGATCTCGGTGGCGCTGCGGGTCCAGTTCTCGAACGGCTTGGTGGTGAAGTACGTGGACGGCAACACGAGCCGGCGCTCGTCCCAGATCCGCACGACGACGTACGTCAATGTGATCTCCTCGATGCGACCCCACCACTGACCGTTCTCGAGCTGGACGATGTCGCCCACGCGGATTGCCCCGGAGAACGCGATCTGCATTCCGGCGAAGACCGCACCCAGCGACGTCTGCGCGGCCAGGCCTGCCACCACCGACAACACACCGGCGGAGGCGAACACCGTGGTGCCGATGTCGGAGAACGACGGGAACGTCATCAGGATCGCGGCACCGCCGAGGATGACGACGACCGCGATTGCCAGCCTGCGCAGCACCGTCACCTGCGTCCGCACCCGGCGCCACAGCCGGTCGGCGTCCGATATCTCCTCACCGCCCCCGCCGTAACGGGCGATCATGCGCCTCTCGGCGACGCGGACGAAGCCCGTGACCAGCCAGGTGATCGAGACGATCATCAGGATCAGCAACCAGTGGTCCACCCACCCGCGCCACGAGTCGGCCGTGTCCGACGTCCGTCGCACCGTGACCGTCGCCGCGATCACCATCAGCAGCATGCGGACGGGTTTGCGGGTGAGCACCTCGATGTCCTTGATCAGCGCGCTGCGGCGACTGACCCGTGCCATCACCCAGGTCAGCACCACCCCGAACACGTACACGGCGGCGATCGCTCCAGCCGCCCAGGCAAGGGTGACGGCGAGGTTGCTTGCGGTCTGCAGTTCGGTCTCGTCGGGCATGGGAATGAGGTCAACTCCACGAATCGGGATCAGGTCCTCAATCGACCGTAGCCCTGTTGCCGCGTGAGGAAACATCGGCTTCGGGGCGTCGAACGCGGGTTCTGCCTCCTCACAAGCACAATTGGCGGGTGGCAGTGGTACGCGACACACTCGGCACCGAGTGGCAGATCAGCAGGCGGTGGTGGCCGTTCCCGGGCGACGCCCTTGACCTGACGTTCGGTTGGCTGGAGATTCTCGTCGGCGCGTTGTTTGTGGTGCTGTGGCCGTTCTGGTTGCTCGGCAAGTTCTGCGGTGTGCGCTGGGTGATCACCGTCGAGCGCGACGGGCATCAAGTAGGCCGCGAACTGGTCTGCGGGTGGAACCGGTCGAAGGGCCGCATGAGTGAGATCGCGCTGGAGATCACCGCGGGGGGCAGTTCGTGATCTGAGCGGGCGTGTCCCTGCCGAGTGGCGGGCCTGCAGGCGGCTAAGCTCTCGAACAAGTGTTCACAGAAGGGCCGGACGTGCGGGTGATGGGAGTCGACCCCGGGTTGACGCGCTGCGGCCTGTCGGTCATCGAGGGCGGTACGGGTCGGCAGGTCACAGCGCTCGACGTCGACGTGGTTCGCACCCCGTCGGGCGATCCGCTGCACCGGCGGCTGTTGGCGATCAGCGAGGCCGTGGAGTACTGGATGGACACCCACAGACCCGACGTGATCGCCATCGAGCGGGTCTTCTCCCAGCAGAACGTCTCCACCGTGATGGGCACCGCGCAGGCCGGCGGAGTGATCGCGCTCGCGGCCGCGCGCCGCGACATCGACGTGCACTTCCACACACCCAGCGAGGTGAAGGCGGCGGTCACCGGCAACGGCAACGCCGACAAGGCGCAGGTGACCGCGATGGTGACCAGAATCCTTGCGCTGCAGGCCAAGCCGACACCCGCCGACGCGGCCGACGCGTTGGCCCTTGCGATCTGCCATTGTTGGCGGGCGCCGATGATCGCCCGGATGGCGGCGGCCGAGGCGCTGGCCGCCGAACAACAACGCAAGTACAAAGCCACGCTCAAGGCGAAAGCGAGGGCGGCACGATGATCGCATCCGTTCGCGGTGAGGTTCTCGACATCGCACTCGACCACGTCGTGATCGAGGCGGGCGGGGTCGGTTACAAGGTGATGGCCACCCCGTCGACGCTGGCCACCCTGCGCCGCGGGGCCGAGGCGCGACTGATCACCGCGATGATCGTGCGCGAAGACTCCCAGACGCTCTACGGCTTCGCCGACGGCGACGCCCGCGACCTGTTCCTCACCCTGCTCGGGGTGTCCGGAATCGGTCCCAGCATCGCGCTGGGCGCGCTGGCGATGTACGACGGGCCGACCTTGCGCCAGGCCATCGGCGACGCCGACATCACCGCGCTGACCCGGATTCCCAAGGTGGGCAAGAAGACCGCCGAGTTGATGGCGTTGAGCCTGCGCGACAAGGTGTGCGCAGTCTCGCCGTCCGGCGCGGCGACCGCGACGGGCCATACGGTGCGTGGCCCGGTGGTGGAAGCGCTCATTGGACTTGGATTCGCGGCCAAACAGGCCGAAGAAGCCACCGACAAGGTGTTGGCCAACGACCCCGAAGCCAATCAGTCGACCGCGTTGCGGGCGGCGTTGTCGATGCTGGGTAACAAATGAGCCGATTCACCGACGACGACGACGACGACGCCGACGAGCGCGAGGTCTCGCCCGCGCTGACGGTCGGCGAGGGCGACATCGACGCAAGCCTGCGACCGCGGTCGCTTCACGAGTTCATCGGGCAACCGCGCGTCCGCGAGCAACTGCAACTGGTCATCGAGGGCGCCAAGAACCGCGGCGGCACACCGGATCACATCCTGCTGTCGGGGCCGCCCGGGTTGGGCAAGACATCGCTGGCCATGATCATCGCGGCCGAACTCGGCTCCTCGCTGCGGGTGACGTCCGGGCCGGCGCTCGAGCGTGCCGGTGATCTCGCCGCGATGCTGTCGAACCTCGTCGAGCACGACGTGCTGTTCATCGACGAGATCCACCGCATCGCCCGGCCTGCCGAGGAGATGCTGTACCTGGCGATGGAGGACTTCCGCGTCGACGTCGTGGTCGGGAAGGGCCCGGGCGCGACGTCGATTCCGCTGGATGTCGCTCCGTTCACGCTCGTGGGGGCGACCACCCGCTCGGGTGCGCTGACGGGACCGTTGCGCGACCGGTTCGGTTTCACCGCCCACATGGACTTCTACGAGCCCGCCGAACTTGAGCGGGTGTTGGCGCGTTCGGCGGGGATACTCGGTATCGAGTTGGGCGCCGACGCGGGTGCAGAGATCGCGCGCCGGTCGCGGGGCACACCGCGCATCGCCAACCGGCTACTGCGCCGGGTCCGCGACTACGCCGAGGTCCGCGCCGACGGCGTGATCACCCGCGATATCGCCAAGGCGGCGCTGGAGGTCTACGACGTCGACGAACTCGGCCTCGACCGCCTCGACCGCGCGGTGTTGTCCGCGCTGACACGCAGTTTCGGCGGGGGACCGGTCGGTGTCTCCACGCTGGCGGTCGCGGTCGGCGAGGAGGCGACGACCGTCGAAGAGGTGTGTGAGCCGTTCCTTGTGCGCGCTGGGATGATCGCGCGCACGCCGAGGGGACGGGTGGCCACCGCGCAGGCCTGGACGCACCTCGGCCTGACCCCGCCGAGCGGAGTCACCGGTCTGGGGCAGGTGGGACTTTTCGACTGAGGAGGCGGCAATGGGCAGCGGCACGATCAGGCTCGGCGGGTTGCTCGGCGTGGCCTGCGCCGGTGTGGTGGTACCGGCGTATCTGGTCGGCTCGCCGGAGACGCCGAACGACGCCGGCGGGCTGGGCGCCTATTTCGACAGCGCGGCAACATTTCTCACGCTGAACGGTACGCTTCCGCTACTGCATCTGCTGTTCGGCCTGCTCTTCCTCGGCGTGCTCGTGTCGACGCTGCGGTCGGCGGCCGGGCCCACGGGTGCGGTGTACACCGCGGCGATCGGTGGGACGGTGTTCCTCGCACTGACCGCGGCCGGTCTGGCCGCGGAGGTAGCCGTGCCCGCCGCCATCGTGCGGTTCGACGACCTCACCGTGACGTCGTACTCGCAGCCGTTCCTCGGCTTGGCGGTATGGCTGTATCACTACAGCCATATCGGTTCGGCCGCACTGATATTCGCCACCGCCTACGTCGTGTGGCGCACCGGCGTGCTGCCGAAGTGGTCGGCGTTTCTTGCGGTGCTCGGGATTCCCGCGCTGCTGCACACCTGGATCGGTCTGCCCGGTGCATACAGCGTGGTGGTTTGGATCGCGTTGACCGGTCTGGTGATGTTGGCCGTTCCGCCGGTGATACGAGTGGAAAGCATGGTCGCGTAATGGGTTTCGTCGGATTGTTCTTCGCGGGTCTCGCCGCTCTCCTGCACATTTACATCTGGGTGATGGAGTCGCTGACGTGGACGTCGGCACGCACCAGAGCGACGTTCGGTCTCACCGAGGAAGAAGCGCTGGCCACCAAGGAGTTGGCCTTCAACCAGGGCTTCTACAACCTCTTTCTGGCCATCATCACGCTCGCTGGAATCGTGATCGGCGGCATCGGCTACAACTGGGTAGGCATCGCGTTGATCTTCGCCGGTGTCGGATCGATGCTGGCGGCGGCGCTGGTGCTGTTGCTGTCGTCACCGGACAAGGCGAAAGCCGCCCTCACCCAGGGTATCTTCCCGCTGATCGCGATCGTGCTGTTGGCGGTGGCCGTCACGCTGTAGCGCGCGTAGCGCCGAACGCACGCTCACCGTCGTCTTACAGCAGCCCCAACAGCTCCAGATCGGTGGCGTACTTGACGATGACCTCGCGCGTTATATGCGGAATGTCCTTGTCCGGACCGATCTTCGCATCCTGCACCGCCGTGCGGAACCGCTCCGTGGGGGCAACCGAACCCTGGATCGGGGTCTCAGGCCGCTGGTAGTTGTGCAGCAGCGGGAGCAGCGATGCCTGTCGCTGCCGCTCGGGCAACCCGCGCATCGCGGTGTCGAATCGCGGCAGCCACGTGGCGTAGTCACCGACGCGTTCGACCGGATACCCCGCATCGATCAGCCAGTCGACGAACTCGTCGAGCCCGATGCCGTCGTCATAGGGGTTCATGACGCGGTACGTCTCGAAACCCGGTCCGCCGTCGTGGCCGACCTGCGCACCCAGCGTCGAGATGGCCTCGGCGATGAACTCGACGGGAAGCCCGTCGTAGTGCGCGCGTTGGCGGTGGCCGTCCTCGTCGACCTCGTAGAACGAGAACGGCGCGATGCCGGTCGCGACGAGGCTCAGGATCAAGCGCGTGAACATGTCCGGCACGTTGAGCTGACCGGCGTATGTGGTGTCGGCCAAAATCATGTCGCACCGGAACACCGCGACCGGCAGCCCGCACAGATCGTGCGCCTCGCGCAGCAACACTTCACCGGCCCACTTGCTGTTGCCGTAGCCGTTGGCGTAGCTGTCGTCGACCCTGCGCACCGGGCTGATCTGCCGGATGTCGCCGTCCTCGGTGAACTGTCCGGGCGCGATGCCCGCGCCGACACCGATCGTCGACACATAGACGAACGGCTTGATCCTCGTCGTCACGGCGATACGGATCAGCTCGGCGGTGCCGACGGCGTTCGGCCCGAACAGCTGGCTGTAGGGCAACACGTGGTTGACCAATGCGGCCGGATCGACGATCAGGTCCACGGTGTCGGCGAGCCGCTGCCAGGTCTGACGATCGAGCCCGAGGTCGGCCTCACCCTTGTCTCCGGCGATGACCTCGAGATGATCGGCGGCCAATCCCCGGAAGTGCCGCAGCAATTCGGGGTCCTCCGAGTCGAACGTCCGGTCCAAACGGTCCCTCGCCGACCGATCGTCCTTCGCACGGACCAGGCAGATCACCGTGCCGCCGACCATGGCCATCCGCTCGAGCCATTCCAGCGCCAGATAGCGGCCCAGGAAGCCAGTCGCGCCTGTCAGCAGCACCGTGCGCACCTCGGTGCTCGGACCCGGCAGAGCGGGCGCTGCGGCCAGAGTGCTGTCGTCGATGAACTTGTCCAACGTCAAGTCACTCGCATGGACCTCGGTGACATCACGGCCGTGCACCGACGCGAATGTTGGCCTCTTGGAACCCGATTCACGCGCGGATTCGATGTAGGCGGCGAGCGCGGCCAGGTCAGTGGCCGGACTGACGATGACGCCGACGGGCACCTCGATGTCGTAGATCTCGTTCAGCAGGTTGCCGAAGGTCAACGCCGACAACGAATCACCGCCGAGGTCGGTGAAGTGCGCGTCGGGCTGCAGATCGGTCGCGGTGGCGCCGAGCAGGGCACCCGCGGCCCTGCTGATCGTCTCGATGACGGGCCGTTCGGCGCCGTGCTGACGCAGTCTCCGCAATTCGGCGGCCTGGCTGTCTGCGAGTTCGGTGTAGAGCGCTTCCAGTCGATCGGCGTAGTGCTCCTTGAGTGTCGGGCGCGCGAGTTTGCGGATCCCGGTGAGCAGACCGTTCTCGAGCGTGAACGGCGTCGTCTCCACGACGAAGTCGCGGGGGATCTCATACGACTGCAGCCACGCGGTCCTGGCGACCTCCTGCAGGGATTCAGTGATCGCGGGCTTCAGTTAAGCGCCGTCGTAGCGGGCCAGCGCATCCTCGGTCGGCACGATCACCGCCAGCAGGTAGGAGCGAGCGCTGTTGCCGTAGACGAAGATCTGGCGAACCAGCGGGCTGGTACCGAACGCCGCTTCGAGTTTGGCGACCGTGACGAATTCACCCTGCGACAGCTTGAGCACATTGTTGCGCCGGTCGAGATAGACCAACTGGTCCGGTCCGACCTCGGCGACGATGTCGCAGGTCTTGTAGTAACCGTCGTCGTCGAACACCGACGCGGTGATCTCCGGACGCTTGAAGTAACCCGGGAACATCGTCTCCGATTTGACCAGCAGTTCGCCGCGCGGATACGGGCGGTCGGTGCGGTAGTAGCCGAGGTCGGGGACGTCGACCAGTCGGTAGTCGACGACGGGCGGGCGGGTGACCTGACCGTCGACGAATATCGAACCGGCTTCAGTGGATCCGTAACCGTCGGTCAGGTGGAGGTCCAGAAGCGATTCGACGAACTCCTTCATCTCCGGCGAGATGGGGGCGGACCCCGTCATCGCGGAAATGAACCGCCCGCCCAGCAGCCGCCGCCGGAACTCGGCCAACACGTCGGTCTCGGCGACCCAGCGATCGACACCGTCGGCCGTGCGGCGGTCGACGTCACTTTGGAACTGCTGGAACATCGTGTCCCAGATCCGCGGGACGAAGCTCAGCTGGGTGGGGCGCACCAGCGACAGGTCCTCGAGCAGTGTCGACAGATCACTTTTGGCAACGAAATACCCGGTACCGCCCGCGCCCAGCGTGGCGTAAAGGACGCCGCGGCCCATCACGTGGCTCATCGGCATGAAGTTCAACGTGATCGACGGAAGAGCCGGGCCGCCACCCCACATGGCCATGCTCGAGCGACGCCAGGAGTTCGCCACCATCTCGCGCAGGTACATCGCGCCTTTGGGGGCGCCCGTACTGCCCGAGGTGTAGATCAGCAGCGCGAGATCGTCCTGGGCCACGTCGGCGGCCCGAGGAACGGGCAGCGCACGGCCGCGAGCGAGAACGTCGGTCAACGTCTCGATGTGCACGCCGGTGCCGTCGAGGCGAGCCGTCGCGGCGTCGATCGCCGCGCGGTGGTCGTCGTCCTCGCGGTGGTAGTCGAAAACGATCAGGCGTTGTGGGACATGGCCGTCGGCGATCAGCTCGACCGCGTCGTCGAGGAAGTCGACACTCGACGCCATCGCGACAGGCTCGGTTTCGGCGACGATGGGCCGCAACTGCGCCACGGCCGCGCTGGTCTGAAGCGGCACCGAGACCGCTCCCAGATGGATGAGCGCCAAGTCGACGGTCACGTAGTCGACGCTGGTGAAGCCCACGATGGCCACGCGGTCACCGGACTCGACCGGAGCTCGGTCCAATGCGGCGGCGACGGCTGCGGCACGTTCGGACAGTTCGCGGTAGGTGATGGTGTCGAAGCGTGGAAGGAGTTGTGCGGAGGTGCGGCCAGTCACCGGGTCGGTGACGAACTCGACGGCGCGCTCACCGAGCGCGGGTCGGTCCGCGTAGCCGTCGAAGATCGTCTGGATCAGTTGGGGGAGAGGCAGACCGGGTTCTTCGATCGCGTTCGCGATCTTCACCAGAGGGCGCGCAGCGGCGAATTGTGGGTCGGTGTCGAACAAATGAGATATCCGGCGCTCGAGTCGCGCCTCACGGGTATCAGTCGTCATCAAGAAATCCTTCGGACGAACGGGGACTGCGGGGCGCGCCATTGCGTCCACCAAAAACATCGATAAGCGATATAAAAACTATTCCCGCCCTGGCTGGGAGCTTGCTGTGAAGGCCGGCAGCGCCTTCTGCGCGGGATCGTCGTGCCTGGTCAGCGAATCGCCGGTATCACCCTTGCGGCCTCGGCGCGGCCGGAAAGCACCTCGACCGCTGACAACGCATCGGACACGCAGATCAAGAGGTCGCGGGTAGCGCACAACGCCTCTGCCGAGGGTTCGACACCGCCAACCGCATCGGCGCGGTCGAGCAGATGCACCGTCGCCTCCATCAGGGCGGTCGTGGCGACGACTCCCAGCGTCGCGCTGCCGACGACCGGATACGCGATCGTTGTCTCGGCCGGACACCGGCGTGTCACGCAGAACTCCGGCGACTTTTCGACGAACCGCTGGGCGGCCATCCGCGGGGTCAGCGCCGCGGCTTCCGAAACTGCTTGCTCGGCAGGGCTTCCGGCGTTGGTGTTGGCGACACCGTCGGGTTGGTTGAAGCGGCGCAGCATTGTCGCCGCATCAACGCCGCCACATTCCAGTCCTCACAACGCGTCGGTGTCGACCACTCTTCGGCCGTCAACTGTTCGCCTCGTCGTGCCCCACCGCTCTGACGCGTCGACCAAAACGCGGCGGGCTGAGTCGACGGCGAAGGCACCGTCGAGTCGCATGGCGCCAACTAGCCAACGACGGGTTACAGATCGCCAGCCTGGGTAATCACGCATTACAACCAAGGAGGCATCATGAACGATACGCGTGTACACCCCCGTGGTGGGCGTCTGCGAATGCCGCGCAGTCGCGGCGCCACGAGTGGATTTCTGCTGATCCTGCTGGGCGCGTGGGGCGCGCTGGCTCCCTTCATCGGGCCCCTGTTCAACTTCGCGTACAGCCCCGACCAGGCCTGGACGTGGACCACCGGCCGAGGCTGGCTGGAGGTACTGCCGGGTGTGGTGACCGTGGTGGGCGGCCTGCTCCTGCTGATGTCACGCAATCGTGCGACGGCCTCGCTAGGCGGGTGGCTCGCCGTGGCAGGTGGCGTGTGGTTCATCATCGGCCGCGCCATGGCCGGCCCGTTGGGTATGGGTGACGCGGGTGTGCCGGTCGCCGCCACCGAGGGCAAGCGCATCGCGCTGGAGCTGACGTACTTCTACGGTCTGGGCGCACTGATCGTGTTCCTGGGCGCAGCGGCGCTTGGCCGCATCTCGGTCCGAAGCGTGCGCGACGTCGAGTGGGCGGATCGTCCTGTCGCCGCGAATACCGCTGCCGACGAACGCGCGCCGGTCACTTCGGCTCCTGCCGCGACGACCGCGCCAACCCCAGTTACCGGGACCACCGCTCCCGCCGCCGATCAGCCCGCGATGGCGGAGCAGCGAACCGAGGTCATCGGGCCCGCGGCCGAAGCCGCAAAACCGCGTCGCCGCGGCCTGCTCGACAGGTTCCGCTCTCGCGGCCACCGTGGCGGCAAGCTCGCACACCGGTAAGCGTTAGCGGATCGCAAAGCGCCCCACACAGGTTGTGGGGCGTTTTTGCGTGCCATGGGCCTGCGGGTGACGTAGATCCCAAATGTCCGCTCAAGCGATGGGTTTCACCGCCTTCTTGTGACCTGCATGACTGCCTGCGGCCTGGTCAGAAGCTAGCCTGGCTATGTAATCCGCTCGACGTGCGCCTCCCGGTGATTCCGCGCAACGGCGTTCGATAGTGACTTGAAAATCTTGTCAGGAGACCAATCATGTCCGACAGGCCTGGTATCGCCGATTCCATTGTCGCGCGCCAGAATTCGGCTACCGCAGTGTGTGAGGCGTTCGGCTTCCCGGAAGAGGACTGGCAGATGTTCGCCCGGTTGGCCAGCGGCCCGATGACGCCTCGCGACGAAGAGGCTCTGTACCAGTACATCGACGTCAAGATCGCCGAGCGTTGCTGGAAGCCGACCGACGACCTGTTGTCCAACCTGATCGACGTCGAGGTCGACGGCACCGAACTGACCGTCGACGACATCTACCGCTTCGTCTCCACGCTGATCGGCGTCAGAATCTTCTAATCCTCCGCGATTTGTGGAGCCGCACCGGCGGTCACCGCTGCTAACACTCCACAAATCGCACGGAATGTCAGCCCGTATAGGCCATGACGTGCTTGATGCGGGTGTAATCCTCGAACCCGTACATCGACAGGTCTTTACCGTGGCCCGACGACTTGAATCCGCCGTGCGGCATCTCGGCCACCAGCGGAATGTGGGTGTTGATCCATACGCACCCGAAGTCCAGAGCCGCTGAAACCCGCAGCGCCCGAGACACGTCGCGGGTCCACACCGACGACGCCAACCCGTACTCGGTGCCGTTGGCCCACGCGATCGCCTCGTCCTCGTCGGTGAAGGCCTGCACGGTGATAACCGGCCCGAAGATCTCCTGCTGAACCAGCCTGTCGTCCTGCCGAAGCCCGCCGATCACCGTCGGTTCGACGTAGAAGCCCTTGTCGCCCTGGCGTCCTCCACCGACCGCGACGGAGGCATGTGACGGGACGTCTCCCAGGAACCCCAGCACCCGCTCCAACTGAGTGGAGTTGTTCACCGGCGGCACCCACGCGTCCTCGTCGTCGGCCGGCTTGCCGTACGTCGTGGTCGCGGCGCGCGCCTGCTCGGCCAGCGCCTCAGTCAGGTCCGAGGCCATCCGGGCCGTCGCGAGCACGCGCGTTGCCGCCGTGCAGTCCTGTCCGGCGTTGAAATAGCCCGCGGTCGCGATGCCTTCGGCCGCCGATGCGATGTCGCTGTCGTCGAACACGATCACCGGCGCCTTACCGCCCAACTCGAGGTGCGTGCGCTTGAGATGTCCGCCCGCGCTGACGGCCACCGCACGGCCCGCCGCGACGGAACCGGTGATCGACACCATCTGCGGAGTCGGATGCGCCACGACCGCTGCGCCCGTTTCCCGGTCTCCGCAAACGACATTCAGCACTCCGGGCGGAAAATGCCTGGCGGCGATCTCGGCCAGCATCACCGTCGTCACCGGCGTGGTGTCGCTGGGCTTGATCACGACGGTGTTTCCCGCCGCGACCGCGGGCACGAACTTCCAGATCGCCATCATCATCGGGTAGTTCCACGGCGCCACCTGCCCGATGACGCCGACCGGTTCGCGACGGATCCACGAGGTGTGGTTCTCCATATATTCGCCGGCCGACTTGCCCTCCAGCATCCGCGCCGCGCCCGCGAAGAAGCGGATCTGGTCCACCATCGGGGGAATCTCTTCGGCCATCGTGACGTGGTTGGCCTTACCGGTATTGCGGCCCTCTGCCTCGACGAGCGCCTGGGCGCTTCGCTCGACGTCGTCAGCGAAGTCGAGCAGTGCCTTCTGCCGCACCGACGGCGTGGTGCGCTTCCAGTCAGCGAACGCTTTCGACGCGGCCGCGTACGCGTTGTCGATGTCGGCCTCGGTGGAGATCGGCGCGGTGCCGTACCGCTCACCGGTCGACGGATCGACGAGCGCCATGGTGGCGCCGCTGACCGAGTCGACGCTCTCGCCGCCGATGAAGTTCTGGACCTTGAAGTCGCTGGCCATTCGATCCTCTCTTCGTCAGGAATGGGAGGCAGCGCAGCGCGTCGCCGACTATCCGCCGAACCCCACGATCACGCCGGGTCTGCTCGACGGTGCTCATCGAGCAAGAGCCTAACCAAGACAGCACCGATCCGATCGATAACCACGGGGGAGTGCGGTGTGATCCGCGGTCATCCGGTGCAACGACGACGAAATCCGTTGACCGCCGGTGCCCCGGCGTGGCTCAGCGTGCTTGCGGCTTGGCGATTTCGCGGTCTCATCGCGGTGGGCTGGTCGCTGCCGAAGCCCGCAATGGCACACTGGTCACTTATGGGCGCGCGCCCCGACCGCGCTGCGCTGTGACCATATGACCTAACGAAAGACATTGTTGCCATGGATTTGGTTGTCTTCCTTCCCCTGCTCATCGTGCTGGGCGCATTCATGTTCTTCGCGTCCCGCCGACAGAAGAAAGCTATGCAGGCCACCATCGACCTGCATGAATCTCTTCAGATCGATGACCGCGTGCACACCACGTCCGGTCTGGTCGGGACCATCAAGGGCATCACTGACGATGAGGTGGAGCTCGAGATCGCCCCGGGCGTTGTCACCACTTGGATGAAGCTCGCGGTGCGTGACCGCATCACTGACGACGACGAGTTCGAAGACGACGAGCCCGAGTCGACCGCGACCGAACTCACCGAAAGCCCGAACACCAAGACCGACGGCTGAGTCCGCGGGCGATCTTCACAGCTGAAGCCCGTAGTCTCTGCGGTGCTGACGAACCGATTCCGAGGAGACCTGACAAAACGTGGCATCGTCTTCGACGCCGGTGCACCCTGCCCGCTACCTCTCGCTGTTTCTGGTGTTGCTGGTCGGCGCCTACTGCCTGGTCTTCCTGACCGGAGACAAGAAGGCCGAACCCAAACTCGGCATTGATCTGCAGGGCGGTACCCGCGTCACCCTCACCGCCCGCACGCCCGACGGGTCGCCGCCCACCCGCGAAGCGTTGAGCCAGGCGCAGCAGATCATCAACGACCGGGTCAACGGTCTCGGCGTGTCCGGCTCCGAGGTGATCATCGACGGCAACAACCTCGTCATCACGGTGCCGGGCAGCGAGAGCAGCGACGCCCGCAACCTCGGCCAGACGGCACGCCTGTACATCCGCCCCGTCGTGCATGTGATGCCTGCCGAGGTGCCCGGCCAACAGCCGCCGACGGAGGGACCAGCCGGTATGCCTCCTGGCGGTCCGATTCCGGGGATGCCGGGCGGGATGATCCCGGGTATGCCGGGTACTGAGGCGCCCGCCGGTGAGCAGCCTCCCGCCGGCCAGCAGCCTCCCGCCGGCCAGCAGCGGCCTGCCGAGCCCGCCGCTCCGCCGGCCCCGCAGCCGCGTCCCTATCCTCAGGAACCGCCTGCCCAACCCGCACCGGAGCCGCCTCCGACGCCGGCGCCGGGTAGCCCCGCACAGTCACCCACGCCGGGTGCTCCCCAGCCGTCACCTGCGCCGGACGCTCCCGAGCCGACGACGACTACACCCACGTCACCGGAAAACGTTCCGCTGGCGCAGCGCATCGCCGACGAGAAGCAGTTGCGGCAGAGCACCGATCAGCAGATCCAGATCCTGGCGTTGCAGTTCCAGGCCACGCGCTGCGGCGAGGAGGACGTCCTCGCGGGCAACGACGACCCCAATCTTCCGCTCATCACCTGCTCGGCGGACGGCAACGAGGTGTACCTGCTGGACAAGGCGATCATCAACGGCGAGCAGATCCAGGACGCCACCTCCGGTCTCGACCAGCAGCGCGGTGAGTACGTCGTCGACGTCCAGTTCAAAAGCGATGGCGCGAAGACCTGGGCGGATTTCACCGCCGCAAACGTTGGAACGCAGACCGCGTTCGTGCTCGACACGAAGGTGATGAGCGCACCCGAGATCCGCGAGCCGATCCCGGGCGGGCGCACACAGATCAGCGGCCAGTTCACCCAGCAGACGGCCCGCGAGTTGGCCAACGTGCTCAAGTACGGATCGCTGCCGTTGTCCTTCGAGTCGTCGGAGGCTGAAACCGTCTCGGCCACACTGGGTCTGTCGTCGCTGCGCGCGGGCTTGATCGCGGGTGCGGTCGGCCTGGCGTTGGTGCTGGCCTATTCGCTGCTCTACTACCGGATGCTGGGCGTGTTGACCGCCCTGTCGCTGGTCGCTTCCGGCGCAATGGTTTACGCGATCCTGGTGCTTCTGGGCAGATGGATCGGTTACACGCTGGACCTGGCCGGTATCGCCGGTCTGATCATCGGTATCGGTATGACGGCTGACTCGTTTGTGGTGTTCTTCGAACGCATCAAAGACGAGATACGCGAAGGGCGTTCATTCCGGTCGGCGGTGCCGCGCGGTTGGGCGAGGGCCCGCAAGACGATCGTGTCCGGCAACGCGGTGACGCTGCTCGCCGCGGCGGTGCTCTACGTCCTCGCCGTCGGCCAGGTCAAGGGCTTCGCGTTCACTCTGGGTCTGACCACCGTCCTCGACGTGGTCGTGGTCTTCCTGGTGACGTGGCCGCTGGTGTATCTGGCGTCGAAGTCGCCGACACTGGCCAAGCCTTCTTTGAACGGACTCGGTGCGGTGCAACAGATCGCCAGGGAGCGACGAGCGGCCGCGCACGCGACGGGACGGGACTGACATATGGCGCCCAAACAGTCATCGGAAGAACAGCAGACCAGCGCCGTGGAGGCGCCGAACCTCGAGTCGACCGCCCCTCAGCACGGCTTCTTCGTCCGCCTGTACACCGGCACCGGTGCCTTCGAGGTCATCGGCAAGCGCAAGCTGTGGTATGCCGTCAGCGGTGCGATCGTGCTGGTGTGCCTGCTCAGCATGCTGCTGCGCGGCTTCACCTTCGGCATCGACTTCGAGGGCGGCACCAAGGTGTCGATGCCGACCGCGACCGAATCGGGCACCGTGACCGTCCAGCAGGTCGAGGACGTGTTCAGCAAGACGCTGGGTAAGAACCCCGAGTCGGTGGTCGTGGTCGGCAGCGGCGGATCGGCCACCGTGCAGATCCGGTCCGAGACGCTGACCAACGAGGAGACCGAGGAGCTGCGCACCGCGCTGTTCGACGCGTTCAAGCCGAGGGGGGCGAACGGAGCGCCCAGCAAGCAGGCCATCAGCGATTCCGCGGTGTCGGAGACGTGGGGAGGCCAGATCACCCAGAAGGCGCTGATCGCGCTGGTGGTGTTCCTCGTGCTGGCGACCGTCTACATCATGCTGCGCTATGAGCGCTACATGTCGATCGCCGCGATGGCGACGCTGGTGTTCGACCTTGTGGTGACCGCCGGTGTGTACTCGCTCGTCGGCTTCGAGGTCACCCCGGCCACGGTGATCGGCCTGCTCACGATTCTCGGCTTCTCGCTCTATGACACCGTCATCGTGTTCGACAAGGTCGAGGAGAACACCCACGGCTTCGAGCACACCACGAGACGCACCTTCGCCGAACACGCCAACCTCGCGGTCAACCAGACCTTCATGCGGTCCATCAACACCAGCCTAATTTCGGTGTTGCCGATCGTGGCGTTGATGGTCGTGGCGGTGTGGCTGCTGGGTGTGGGCACGCTGATGGACTTGGCGCTGGTGCAGTTGGTCGGCGTCATCGTCGGCACCTACTCGTCGATCTTCTTCGCAACCCCTCTGCTGGTCACGCTGCGCGAGCGCACGGACCTCGTGCGCAACCACACCCGCCGGGTGATGAACCGCCGTAAGAATGCGACGGCACGCGCCTCCCAAGCCGACGACGATTCCGACGAACCCGAGACGGTCGGCGCGGCCGCGACGGCGCGTGCCGACGCTGCGACGCGCACCACTCCGCCGCCGGACAAGCCCGCGCCGGGGGCACGCCCGGTGCGGCCGATCAGCAGCCGGACCGGACGCCCGTCGGGTAAGCGCGATACGCGGCGGCGGTAGGGAGATGAGCGCCGGCAAGCGGGCGGGCACACAGCCCGCGAGGGCAGTGAACCCGATCCGGCGTTGCGGTGTCCTGGCGGGCGTACTGGTGCTCGCCGCGTCGTTGGCGTCGGCGTGCACGCGCAGCCCCGCCGACAGCATCGACTACGCCGTCGACGGCACGCTGATCACCTACAACACCAACACTGTCGCGGGCGCCGCCTCGGCCGGTCCGCAGGCCTTCGCGCGGGTGCTGACGGGCTTCAACTACCACGGCCCCGACGGCCAGATCGTCGGCGATCACGACTTCGGAACCATCTCGGTCGTCGGCAGGCAACCGCTGGTCCTCGACTACGAGGTCAACGCGAACGCGGTGTATTCCGACGGAAAACCGATCACCTGCGACGACGTCGTGTTGGCGTGGGCGTCGCAGTCCGGGCGGTTCCCGAACTTCGACGCCGCCAGCCGCGCGGGTTACAGCGATATCGCCACGGTGGACTGCACGCCGGGGCAGAAGAAGGCGCGGGTGTCGTTCGCGCCCGATCGTGGGTTCGTCGATTTCGGGCAGTTGTTCTCCGCGACGTCGATGATGCCGTCGCACGTCATCGCCGACCAGCTCGGTCTCGGCGATGGCGGAGTCACCCGGGCCATCCTCGAGAACGACGGTGCCGCGGTGGAGCGCATCGCCCAGGTCTGGAACACCGGTTGGGAGCTGAAACCCGATCTCGACCTGAAGCGGTTCCCGTCGTCGGGGCCGTACAAGCTGGAATCGGTGACCGAGGACGGGGCCGTCGTGTTGGTGGCCAACGACAAATGGTGGGGCGCCGAGCCGATCACCAAGGAGGTCACCGTGTGGCCGCGCGGCGCCGACATCCAGGAGCGCGTCAATCAGGGCGCCTACGACGTCGTCGACATCGCCACCGGATCATCGGGCACGCTGAACATGCCCGACGACTACGTGCGAACCGATGCCCCGTCGGCCGGCATCCAACAGCTGATCTTCGCGCCGGAGGGGCCCTTGGCGGCCCCGCCGGCCCGCCGCGCGCTGGCCCTCTGCACACCGCGCGACGTGATCGCCCGCAACGCCGAGCAGCCCATCGCCAACTCGCGGCTCAATCCCGCCACCGAGGATGCCTACAGCGGGGCCGAGGCCGGTCCGGAGCCAGGACAGTTCGTCGCCGCCAACCCAGACGCCGCCCGCGCCGCGCTCAACGCACGCCCCATGACCGTCCGCATGGGGTATCAGAGCCCGAACGCGCGGCTGGCGGCCACCGTCGGCGCCATCGCCAAGTCGTGTGCGCCCGCCGGCATTACCGTCGAAGAGGCCGCAAGCGACACCGTGGGCCCACTGTCGTTGCGCAACAACGAGATCGACGTGCTGATCGCCAGCACGGGTGGTGCCGCGGGGAGCGGGTCGACCGGCTCGTCGGCGATGGACGCCTACCAGTTCCACACCGGGAACGGCAACAACCTGCCGCGCTACTCCAACCCACAGGTGGACCGGGTCATCTCCGCGATCGCGATCACCAACGACCCCAAGGAAATGGCCCGGCTGCTCAGCGAGGGCGGCCCGGTGCTGTGGGCCGACATGCCGACGCTGCCGCTGTACCGGCAGCAGCGGACGGTGCTGACATCGAAGAAGATGTTCGCCGTGAGCACCAACCCGACGCGGTGGGGCGCGGGATGGAACATGGACCGTTGGGTGTTGGACCGGTGAGTGATGGTGGCGGAGACATCTCGTCGCTGATCGCGAGGATGATGCGCGAGGTGCCCGACTTTCCGGAGCCTGGCGTCGCGTTCAAGGACCTCACCCCGTTGTTGGCCGACGCGCACGGATTGGCCGCGGTGACCGACGCGTTCGCCGAGGTCGCCCGCGGCGCGGACCTGGTGGCGGGGATCGACGCGCGCGGTTTCCTGCTCGGTGCGGCGGTCGCATTGCGGCTGGGCACGGGCGTGTTGGCGATCCGCAAGGGCGGCAAGCTGCCGCCACCGGTGTTCAGTGAGACCTATGCGCTCGAATACGGCACGGCCACGCTGGAGATTCCAGCCGACGGGATCGACCTCGGCGGCCGCAGTGTGCTCATCATCGACGATGTGCTGGCCACCGGCGGCACGGCGGCCGCGGCGGTCAAACTGTTGCAGAACGCGGGTGCCTCCGTACCGGGCGCCGCGGTGCTCCTCGAGTTGACCGCGCTGGGCGGTCGCGAAGCGCTCGAACCGCTGCCGGTCACCTCGCTCTACACCGTCTGAGGGATATCCTCGAAGGCGCGTGCCTGAAATGCAGCCGTCGAGACCGATGAGCGCTTTGCGTGAGGACCAGACCGGGAGGTGACCATGGCTGAAGAACCCGGCACGGGCCAGGCCGTGCAGTCAGCGCCGCCCGGCGCCCAGATTCCCGAGACGCAACCGCTGGAGCTGCCGAAGCCCTCCGCGAGCGCGTCGCGCCGTGTGCGAGCCCGGCTGGCGCGCCGGATGACGTCGCAGCGCAGCGCGATCAACCCCGTGCTCGAGCCGCTGGTCGCCGTCCATAAGGAGATCTACCCGAAGGCCAATCTGCAATTGCTGCAGCGGGCCTACGAGGTGGC
Source organism: Mycobacterium sp. 852014-52144_SCH5372336 (assembly GCF_001665615.1). Lineage (NCBI taxonomy): Bacteria > Bacillati > Actinomycetota > Actinomycetes > Mycobacteriales > Mycobacteriaceae > Mycobacterium > Mycobacterium sp. 852014-52144_SCH5372336. Next base: position 88,240 of record NZ_LZSW01000047.1, on the reverse strand, counting down.
CGAGCGGCGGCACGCCGATCAGCTTCGCCGGTCGGGTGATCCCTACATCACGCATCCGTTGGCGGTGGCCAACATCTTGGCCGAGCTCGGCATGGACACCACCACGCTGATCGCGGCGCTGCTTCACGACACGGTCGAGGACACGGGATACACCCTGGAAGCGCTGACCGAGGAGTTCGGCACCGAGGTCGGCCATCTGGTCGACGGCGTCACCAAGCTGGACAAGGTCGCGCTGGGCACCGCCGCGGAGGGCGAGACCATCCGCAAGATGATCATCGCGATGGCACGCGATGCTCGCGTGCTGGTGATCAAGGTCGCCGACCGGCTGCACAACATGCGCACGATGCGGTTCCTGCCGCCCGAGAAGCAGCAGCGCAAGGCGCGTGAGACCCTGGAAGTCATTGCACCGCTTGCGCATCGGCTGGGAATGGCGACGGTCAAGTGGGAACTGGAGGATCTCGCCTTCGCGATCCTGCACCCCAAAAAGTACGAGGAGATCGTGCGACTGGTCGCCGACCGTGCGCCGTCGCGCGACACCTACCTGGCCAAGGTGCGCGCCGAGATCACCGCGACGCTGAACGCATCGAAGATCACCGCGATCGTGGAGGGCCGCCCCAAGCACTACTGGTCGATCTACCAGAAGATGATCGTCAAGGGCCGCGACTTCGACGACATCCACGACCTCGTCGGGGTGCGCATCCTCTGCGACGAGATCCGGGACTGCTATGCGGCTTTGGGCGTGGTCCACTCGCTGTGGCAGCCGATGGCGGGGCGGTTCAAGGACTACATCGCCCAGCCGCGGTACGGCGTGTACCAGTCGTTGCACACCACCGTCGTCGGCCCCGAGGGCAAGCCCCTGGAAGTGCAGATCCGCACCCACGACATGCACAAGACGGCCGAGCTGGGGATCGCCGCACACTGGCGTTACAAGGAAACCAAGGGTCGCAACGCCATTCCGAACCAGCACTCGTCGGCCGAGATCGACGACATGGCCTGGATGCGTCAACTTCTGGACTGGCAGCGGGAGGCCGCCGACCCCGGCGAGTTCCTCGAGTCGTTGCGTTACGACCTTGCGGTGCAGGAGATCTTCGTGTTCACCCCGAAGGGGGACGTGATCACGCTGCCGACCGGGTCGACGCCGGTCGACTTCGCCTACGCGGTGCACACCGAGGTCGGTCACCGCTGTATCGGTGCACGGGTGAACGGCCGCCTCGTCGCATTGGAACGCAAGCTCGAAAACGGCGAAGTGGTCGAGGTTTTCACGTCCAAGGCGATGAACGCCGGACCGTCGCGCGACTGGCAGACCTTCGTGGTCTCACCGCGCGCGAAGGCCAAGATCCGGCAGTGGTTCGCCAAGGAGCGCCGCGAGGAGGCGCTGGAAGCCGGTAAGGACGCCATTGCCCGCGAGGTTCGGCGCGGCGGACTTCCGTTGCAGCGCTTGATGAACGCCGAGTCGATGGGCGCGCTGGCCCGCGAACTGCGGTACGTCGACGTCTCGGCGCTCTACACCGCAGTCGGCGAGGGTCATGTCTCGGCGCGGCATGTGGTGCAGCGGCTGGTCGCACAGGTCGGTGGGGACGAGGAAGCCTCCGACGAACTCGCCGAGAGGTCGACGCCTGCGACGATGCCGGTGCGCCAACGCACCAGCGACGACGTCGGGGTGGCCGTGCCGGGTGCTCCCGGCGTGCTGACCAAGCTCGCCAAGTGTTGTACGCCGGTGCCCGGCGACAACATCATGGGTTTCGTCACCCGCGGCGGCGGGGTCAGCGTGCATCGCACCGACTGCACGAACGCCGGGTCGCTGCAGCAGCAGTCGGAGCGGATCATTGACGTGAAGTGGGCACCGTCGCCCTCGTCGGTGTTCCTGGTCGCCATTCAGGTCGAGGCGCTCGACCGGCACCGGTTGCTGTCGGACGTCACGCGGGTGTTGGCCGACGAGAAGGTGAACATCCTGAGCGCGTCGGTGACGACGTCCAATGACCGGGTGGCCATCAGTCGGTTCACCTTCGAGATGGGCGACCCCAAGCATCTGGGCCACGTGCTCAACGTGGTGCGCAATGTGGAGGGTGTCTACGACGTCTACCGGGTCACTTCCGCGGCGTGAGCCGCAATTGGGCAGAAGCGGCGTGAGCCGCAGTTGGGCAGAAGCGGCGTGAGCCGGCGCAGTGGCAAATTTCGCTGAAGCGCGTCAATTTTTGCTCGTTCTGGGATACTGCGACGATGCGGCCCGCCGTCGTCGTCCTTCTCGTCTCCCTCGGAGTCGCCGTCGTCGGTTGCGGGTCGACGATCAAGCCCGATGCAGCTGCGCAGTCCGTCGTCGACCTGGTCTCCGAGCAGACGGGGTTCACACCGACCGACGTGAAGTGCCCCGAGGACGTCGAGGCAGAAGAGGGCGCGAAGTTCGAGTGCACGTTCACTGGACCCGAAGGTGTGGCGTACACCGCGAACATGCGGGTGACCAAGGTCGAGGGCGAGGACGTCGAGTTCTACATCGAGACCGCCCCGGCCGAGTAGTCGCTCAATCCAAGCGGATCGACTCGACGACGACGTCGGCGACGGGCTTGCCGTCCTCGCCGCCGTCGGCCACACCCTCGGCCGCGATCTTGTCCAGTGTCGCCAGACCGGTCTGGTCGATCGTGCCGAACACCGTGTACGTCGGCGGCAGCTGCGAGTCCTCGTAAACGAGGAAGAACTGGCTGCCGTTGGTGCCGACGCCGGCGTTGGCCATCGCCAGAGTCCCGCGCGGATAGCGCACCGGCGAGCGCAGCGCCGGATCGCTCAACCGGTACTGGTTGGTCGGGTATTCGTTCGGGAACTGATACCCGGGGCCGCCGATGCCGGTTCCGCTGGGGTCGCCGCACTGCAACACCCCGAGATGCACTGCCGTCGTCAGCCGGTGGCAGGGGGTGTCGTCGAAGAAGCCCTGCTGGGCCAGGTTGGCGAAGCTGTTGACCGTGCACGGGGCCTTGGCGTTGTCCAATTGCAGACCAATGTCGCCCTTGCTGGTGGTCATGCTGGCGCTGACAAGCGCGGGGTCCGTGGGTACGCGTCCGGTGCGCGGCAGCTTGGCCGGCTTGCTCGACGGCTCTGCGGTGCGCGGGTACTGGCAATTCGAGCCGAGCGTCGCGGGCCGATCGAACTTCGGCAGTTCGTCGACCGCCAGACCGCCGGTCGCGCCGTCGGGAACCGCACCGTCAAACCTCTCGAGTTCACGGCCCAACGCCGCCAGGAAGACGACGCTGATGACGACCACCAGCACCGTCAACACCGACACCAGGTATCCGATGACCAGACCCGCGATGGCCAGCCCGCGACCCTCCTCGCCGGTCTTCTTGATCTGCGACAGCGACACGTGGCCAAACACGATGCCCAGCGGCGCGAAGACGAACGCGCACACCAGCGCCGCGACGGCCAGCGTGTTGGTCTGCCTGGGCGGCGGATAGCCGTACGAGTGTTGCTGCGCCGGATAGCCGTACGGCGGTGGAGGACCGCCGTACGGCGGGGGCGCGGTCACGGCGTCAGTCCAACAGGATCGACTTCACGGTGACCGGCGTGGCCGGCGCACCATCCTGGCCGCCGCCGGCGACCCCGCCCTGCGCGATCTTGTCCAGCGTGGCCAGGCCGGTGTCGTCGACCCTGCCGAACACCGTGTAGTTCGGGGGCAGCTTGGAGTCCTGGTAGACGAGGAAGAACTGGCTGCCGTTGGTGTTCGGACCGGCGTTGGCCATGGCCAGGGTGCCGCGCGGATAGGTGACCGGCTCTTGGAGCTTGGGGTCGTCGGGCTGGAACTGGTTGGTCGGGTACTCATTGGCGAACGAGTAGCCCGGGCCGCCGGAGCCCTTGCCTGTCGGGTCGCCGCACTGCAGCACCTTGAGCTGTTCGGCGGTGGTCAACCGGTGGCATGGGGTGTTGTCGAAGTAGCCCTGCTGGGCGAGGCTGGCGAAGCTGTTCACCGTGCACGGCGCCTTGCCGTTGTCGAGCAGCAGGCCGAGGTTGCCCTGGTCGGTGGACATGCTGGCGCTGATCTCGGCGGGTTCGGTGGGCACCTTGCCTGCGCGGGGCGGATCAACCGGCTTGCTGGCCTGCTCGGCGGACGCCGGGTACTGGCAATTCTCGCCGAGTCCGGCCGGTGCTACGAACGCCGGAAGCGATCCGGGCGCCGACGGGGCCGCCGACGTGGGCGAGGTCTCCGTGGCGGCCGCGGTCTGGCTGTCGGAGTCGCGGTTGGTGACGACGAGCGCGACCACCGCGGCGACCACGACGATCGCGCCGGCCACCGAGCCGATGATCGCGTACTGGCGCCGCTTGCGTGCCTTCTCCGCGCGACGCTCCAACTGCCGCTCGAGCTTGCGCTTCGCCGTCGCCCGCCGCTGTTCATTGGTCGGCACCGCTGATGTCCTCCTCTTGTCGGTCGATCGGCAACGAGTGTGCCAGGCATTGCTGAGTGTGGCGCCGCGACCCACGCCATCGGGTGGTGGGAAACTGGACGTCGTGTTCATCACCGGGTTTGCCGCCGGCATGCTGGCGTGCAACTGCTACGTGCTGGCCCCACGGGCCGGGGGCGACGCCATCGTCGTCGACCCCGGCCAGCGGGCGATGGGGCCGTTGCGCCGGATCCTGGACGAGAACCGGCTGACACCTGCGGCGGTGCTGCTCACCCACGGCCACATAGACCACATCTGGTCGGCCCAGAAGGTGGCCGACATGTACGGCTGCCCGGCCTACATCCATCCCGAGGACCGCTTCATGCTGACCGACCCGATCAAGGACTTCGGGCGGGGGTTCCTCGGGGGCCTGGCCAGCTCGGCGTTCGGCGCGTTGTTCCGCGAGCCCAAGCAGGTGCTCGAACTGGACAAGGACGGCGACAAGGTGGAGTTGGGCGGTGTGACGGTCACCGTCGACCACACGCCCGGACACACCCGCGGGTCGGTGGTGTTCCGCGTCGACGAGGCCATCGGGTCCGGGCCGGGTTCGGTCGCGTTCACGGGCGATACCCTGTTCCGGCAGTCGGTGGGCCGGACGGACCTGCCGGGCGGCAGTGGTCGAGACCTGCTCGGCTCGATCGTCAACAAACTGTTGGTGCTCGACGACGACACCGTGGTACTACCGGGGCACGGCCCGAAGTCCACGATCGGTGTCGAACGCCGCACCAACCCGTTTCTCGAAGGCTTGATCTAGTGAGTTCCAGTGAGTGAATTTCAGGCGCCCAAGGGCGTCCCGGACTACCTGCCGCCCGACTCGGCGCAATTCGTCGGTGTGCGCGACGGTCTGCTCGACACCGCCCGCCGGGCCGGCTACGGCGACGTCGAACTGCCGATCTTCGAGGACACCGCGTTATTCGCGCGCGGGGTCGGGGAGTCGACCGATGTGGTGTCGAAGGAGATGTACACGTTCTCCGACCGCGGTGACCGCTCGGTCACGTTGCGGCCGGAGGGCACCGCGGGGGTGATGCGCGCCGTCATCGAGCACGGCCTGGACCGCGGGCCGCTTCCGGTGAAGCTGTGCTACTCGGGCCCCTTCTTCCGGTACGAGCGACCGCAGGCCGGCCGCTACCGTCAGCTGCAGCAGGTCGGGGTGGAGGCCATCGGCGTCGACGACCCGGCCCTGGACGCCGAGGTGATCGCGATCGCCGATGCGGGCTTCCGATCGCTGGGACTCGACGGTTTCCGGCTGGAGATCACCTCGCTGGGTGACGAGACCTGCCGTCCGCAGTACCGGGAATTGTTGCAGGACTTCCTGTTCAAGCTGGACCTCGACGACGAGACTCGGCGGCGCGCGGAGATCAACCCGCTGCGGGTGCTCGACGACAAGCGCCCGAAGATGCGTGAGATGACCGCCGATGCGCCGGTGATGCTCGACCACCTCTCCGACGTCGCCAAACAGCACTTCGACACCGTGCTGGCGCATCTGGACGCGTTGGCGGTGCCGTATGCCATCAACCCGCGCATGGTGCGCGGGCTGGACTACTACACCAAGACCACCTTCGAGTTCGTCCACGATGGGCTCGGCGCGCAGTCGGGTATCGGTGGCGGCGGACGCTACGACGGCCTGATGGCACAGCTCGGCGGAAAAGACTTGTCGGGCATCGGATTCGGCCTGGGCGTCGACCGCACATTGTTGGCGTTGAAAGCCGAGGGCAAGACCGTCGGCGGGACCGCGCGGGTCGATGTCTTCGGCGTGCCGCTGGGCGAACAGGCCAAGGTGACGCTGTCGGTGCTGGGCGCGCGACTGCGGGCCGCGGGTGTGCGCGTCGACCTTGCCTACGGTGACCGTGGAATCAAGGGGGCGATGCGCGCAGCGGACCGCTCGGGCGCGGCGCTTGCGCTGGTCGCCGGTGACCGCGATATCGAGGGGGGCACGATCGGTGTGAAGAACCTGGCGACCGGGCAGCAGACGGACGTAGCGGTGGACGACGTGCTGGCCGAGGTGCTGGCCCGCCTCAACCGCGCCTGACTCCTTGCCCCTGGTGGCGCGAGCGTGCGGGTCTGCACACGACACACCGCGAATTTTCGGCAGTTTGCGCACACTGGCTGCCTATCGAGCGTGCTCAAGCGCGGTGTACGGCGTCGGCGAGCACCCGGTCGAGCATCCCGACGCCTCCGCTGAACACGTTGCCGCGCATGAGGACTCGCGTCGATGACGGGGTGACAGCGACCAGAGTCGACGTCAGCAACCGCGACCGCCGCTCGAATCGCACTTGGTTCAGCGGTGCCACAATCTCACCGGTGCCGTCGCGGTAGGTCTGGTTCTGGCGGTCGAAGACGGCCGCCGCGGGGTACGCGCTCAGCGGTGTCATCCGCATGTGTCGAAGTGCTGCGCCCCCGCGCATCATCGCTCGGAACGCCACGATGCCGATGACGAGCAGCGCAGCACCGATCGCCGCCGAGGGCCACACCATCGAATACGCGAACGCGTAGAAGATCGATACGACGCCGAAGCCGCCGAAGATCAACGCCGACATCGTCAACAGCAGCACCGTCATCTCCGTCGGCGCGCGTCCTCGGTCAATCAGCAGGACCTCAAAACCGCGCTCGGCCACCACGACAGGCCCCTGATCCGCCAGCGCGATCGGCTCGAGCGACGGGTTCACGCAGAGCCGCGGGCGACCGAGTTGAGAAGTTCGTCGATGTGCCCGACCCCACCGTCGAACGGGTTGCCGCGCTTGAGTGTCTTCGTGCCGCCGGGTGTGACGGCGACGAGTTTCGGTGAGCTGGAACCGATTTGGAACTTACGCGCAAAGCGCACCTGATCCAGCTGCACCAGGGCTCCACCGCGGTAGCTGAACAGCTCGAGCTTGCGGTCGAGCACCGCGGCGGGCCGGCACTCGTGCAGCGGTCGGCTGCGGTACTTGCGGATCCTGCGCACGACGAGAAATGCGGACACCGCCAGTACCACGCCCACGGCGAGGAAGACGGCACCCAGCGCCCGCGACGGGGCACCGCCGATCAGCGTGATCAGCCCGAACCCGCCGACGACGATCGTCAGGACGCCGAGCACGAATGCCAGCACCGTCAGCGCTCCGGTGCCTCGGTCCAGGACCAACACCCGACGACCGTCGTCGGTGACGACAAGTCCACCGGTGTCGGCCAGTACCTGCGGCTCCGAAGCTGTGTTCACGGGTGCACTGTGCCACTTCGGTGGCCGCGAGCGTGCGCAAACTGCTGGAAATGCGCGGCGTGTCGTAGGCAGACGCGCGCGCTCGCGGAAGGAGACAGCACTAGATGGCCATCGCGGCGCGGACGTCGGCTTCAGAGGACGAGCCGCCCGCGCCGCTGGACGTCACCCGGCCCGACTCGAGGACGTAGTAGTGCTGTGAGGACTCCAGCGCGAAACCGATGTGCTGTTCGACCAGCAGCACGCCCATGTCACCCCGCTGGGTCAGCGACGTGATCGCGGCCTCGATCTCGGCGACCACCGACGGCTGGATGCCCTCGGTCGGCTCGTCGAGGATCAGGCACTTCGGCGTGGTGATCAGCGCGCGGGCGATCGCCAACTGCTGGCGCTGACCCCCCGACAGCAGACCGGCGCGGCGCGTCAACAACTCCTTCAGCGCGGGAAACAGGTCGAGTTGTTCGTCGATAAGCCGCTTACCGTTCTTGCGCCCGTCCGCGACGACTTGCAAATTCTCGATCGTGGTGAGCTGGCCGAACGACTGCTGGCCCTGCGGCACGTAGGCCAGTCCACGCGCGACGCGCGCACTCGGGCGCAGCCTGCTGATGTCGTCGCCGTCGAAGAGCACCTTGCCCGCACTGCATCGCAACAATCCGACCGCGGCACGCAGCAGCGTGGTCTTACCCGCTCCGTTGTGGCCCATCACCGCGGCCACCCCGTCGGAGGGCACGTCGACGCTGGCCCCGTGGATGACCTCGGACCGGCCGTACCCGCAACGCACGTCGACCAGTGACAGCATCAGGACTCCTCGATGAGTTCGGCGGGGACATCGGCAGTGCCCGCCGCGGCGGTGCCGAGGTAGACCTCTTGCACCTTGGGGTTGGCCTGCACCTCGGCGACAGAGCCCTCGGCGATCACCTGTCCGCGCGCGAGCACGCTCACCGACGTGGCGAACGCGCGCATGAAGTCCATGTCGTGTTCGACGACGACCACTGTGCGCTGGGCCCCGATGCGGCGCAACAGCTTTCCAGTCTCCTCGCGTTCCTCGTGGCTCATGCCCGCGACGGGTTCGTCGAGCAGCAGCACGTCGGCGTTCTGCACTAGCAGCATGCCGATCTCCAGCCACTGCTTCTGCCCGTGGGCCAGCACCCCGGCCGGCTTGTCGGCCAGGTCGTTCAACCCGATGGTGTCGAGCGCCTCTTCGATCGCGGGAAGCACACCCTTGCGGCGCCGCAACAACGTCCACGCCGACCGTCCGGCACCCGCCGCGATGTCGAGATTCTGCAGCACGGTCAGCTGCTCGAAGACGGTGGCCGTTTGGAACGTGCGCCCCACCCCGAGCCGGGCAATCTGATGCACCTTCTTGCCGAGCAGTTCGACGCCGGATTTGTTGACCGACCCGGCGGCGTCGACCAGGCCGGTGATCGCGTCGATGACCGTCGTCTTGCCCGCACCGTTCGGGCCGATCAGGAAGCGCAGGTCGCCCTGAAACAGCGTCAAGTCGACATCGCTGACCGCCTTGAAGCCATCGAAATCCACTGTGAGTCCGCGTACTTCGAGGTACTCGGTGCCCATGCCGACGTTGCCGCCGGCAATCGGTTCCGCTTCCAGCGTCATGTGGCTGCACCCACCTTCTCGGTGTCGGGATCGGCCTGCGGTAGGGGTTCGACGGCGGCGGGTTTCGGGCGCCTGCGGATCCGGCGCCGTTTCAACAGCACGCCCAGACCGGCCAGCCCGGCCGGGAAGAAGCCGACCACGACGATGAACAGCAGGCCCTGTGCGTAGGTCCATTCCGAGGGGAAGCGTTCGGAGAACAGCGTCTGCGCCCACGCGACCCCGATCGCGCCGAGCACCGGCCCCAGCAGCGTGGTGCGCCCGCCGATCGCCACGCCGATCAGGAACGCGATCGAGGGCAGGATGCCCACCTGCGAGGGTGCGATGAACCCGACGATCGGGGCGAACAACGCGCCCGCGATACTGGCGAACAACGCCGCCACGGTGTAGGCGACCACCTTGATGTTCGCCGGGTCGTAGCCGAGGAAGCGGACACGCTCCTCACCGTCGCGAACCGCGACCAGCAGCTCGCCGTACCGGCTCTGCATCAGTTGGCCGACCACCGCGACGACGGCGAGCAACACGCCGGCGGCGATGAAGTACAGCATGCGCCGGTTGGCCGGGTCGTTGAGCGTGAACCCGAAGAACGTGCGAAACCTGTTGAGCCCGTTGCTGCCACCCAGGCTGGTCTGCCCGACGAGCAGAATCGCCAGCGCGGCGGCCAGCGCCTGCGACAGGATGGCGAAATAGGCACCCTTGACGCGGCGCTTGAACACGCCGAGCCCGAGCGCAGCCGCGATCGCCGTCGGCACCACCACGATTGCCGCCAGGGTGAAGACGGGGGAGGCGAACGGCTGCCAGTAGCCGGGCAATTCGCGCACACCGGCGATCTGCATGAAGTCCGGCACGTCGTTGCCGAATATCTGCGCGTCGGCGATCTTCAGATGCATGCCCATCATGTAGCCGCCGAGCCCGAAGAACACGCCCTGACCCAACACGAGCATGCCGCCGCGGCCCCAGGCCAGTCCGATCCCCACCGCGACGATCGCGAAGCACAGAAACTTGCCCAGCAGGCTGAGCCGAAAATCCGACAGCACCGCGGGCGCCACGGCGAACAGCAGCACCGCGGCCACCGCGAAACCGGCCCAGGTCTGCCAGCGGCCAACGAAGGTTCTCACGCGAGACTCCTTGTCCGGACGGTGAACAGGCCCTGCGGCCGAGCCTGCAGGAAGATCACGATGATCACGAACACGATCACCTTGGCCAGCGACGCGGTGGTGTTGTATTCGATGAACGAGTTCAAGAAGCCCAGCGCGAACGCCGCGATCACCGTGCCCTTGATCTGGCCGAGTCCGCCGACCACGACCACCAGGAAGGCGTCGATCAGATAGCTCTGCCCGATGGTCGGGCTGGTCGACCCGATCAGCGTCAACGCGACACCGGCCACCGCGGCCAGCCCCGAACCGATGAAAAACGTTGTGATGTCGGTCTTCCGGGACGAAATTCCGCTGGTTTCGGCGAGGTCGCGGTTCTGGACGACCGCCCGGATCCGCCGGCCCATCGGGCTGGCCTTGAGCGCGGCGGCCAGCGTCGCGACGCAGACGACGGCCAGCACCAGGATGAAAATCCGGGTCTTGGGCACCACCGCCCCGAACATCTCCACCCCGCCCGACAACCACGCCGGCGCCACCACGTTGACCGCGGGAGCCCCGAAGACGTCGCGAGCGACCTGCTGAAGAATCAACCCGACACCGAAGGTGACCAGCAGTGTGTCCAGCGGCCGGTGATACATCCGGCGGATCAGCGTGGTCTCCAGAAGCGCACCCATCGCGCCACCGATCACAAATCCGACAGCCAGCGAGATCAACAGCGACGCACCGGCGCTCGACACGATCTGCTGCACCACGTAGGCGGTGTAGCAACCGGCCATGATGAACTCGCCGTGCGCCATGTTGATGACGCCCATCTGGCCGAACGTCAGCGACAACCCCAGCGCGGCCAGCAACAGGATCGAGCCGAGGCTCAATCCCGTTGCCAGCTGCCCGATCAGGACATCCACTACGACATACTCCCGTCGCTTCGCTCGCCCGGAGCCTCAGCTGGACAGGCCGGCCGCCCACGGATACGACTTGAGATAGGGGTCGGGTTCGATCGGTCCCGGCGACTCCCAGACCGTGTAGATCAGCCCGTCGGGCCGGATCTCGCCGATACGCGCGGTCTTGGTGATGTGGTGGTTCTCCCCGTCGATGGTGACCAGGCCCTCCGGGGCGTCGAACGTCACGCCACCCGCATTGTCCTGAATCGCCTTGACGTCGAACGACTTCGCCTTCTCCACCGTGTTCTTCCACAGGTACACCGAGACGTAGGCGGCCTCCATCGGATCCGACGTCGGCTTGTTGGCGCCGTACTTGTCCTTGTAGGCCTTGACGAACGCCTTGTTGACCGGGTTGTCGACGGTCTCGTAGTAGTTCCAGGCGGTGAGTTGGCCGGTGATGTTGCCGATGCCGATGCCGCCGACCTCTTCCTCGGCGATCGACACCGACACCACCGGCATCGCCTCCGGGGTCAGGCCGACGTTGCGGTACTCCCGGAAGAAGGCCACGTTCGAATCCCCGTTGAGCGTGTTGAACACGGCGTCGGCATTGGCGGTGCGGACCTTGTTGACGATGGTCGAGAAATCCGTCGAGCCCAGCGGCGTGTAGTCCTCGCCCTTGATCTCGATGCCGTTGGCGCCCGCGTATGCCTTGATGATCCGGTTGGCGGTCTGCGGGAACACGTAGTCGCTGCCGACCAGATAAAGCGACTTGACGCCCTTTTCTTTGAGGTAGTCCAGCGCGGGCACGATCTGTTGATTGGTGGTAGCGCCGGTGTAGAAGATGTTCTTCGACGACTCCAGGCCTTCGTACTGCACGGGGTAATACAGCAGCGAGTTGGCGCTCTCGAAGACCGGCAGCATCGCCTTGCGCGACGACGAGGTCCACCCGCCGAACACCGCTGCGACGCAGTCACTGCTGATGAGCTTTTCGGCCTTCTCAGCGAACACCGTCGGCTCGGACGCGCCGTCCTCGCCGACGAGCTGGATCTGCTTGCCCATCACACCGCCGGAGGCGTTTATCTGCTCCACCGCGAGGTCGATGGCGTTGCGGACGGTCACTTCGGAGATGGCCATCGTGCCCGACAACGAGTTCAGCGCACCCACTTTGATCGTCGGGCCCGAGGTGTCGACGCACGATTGGGCGTTCGTCGAATCCGACTCGGTCGCCTTGCTTCCGCAGCCGGCCAGCACCAAGCTTGTCGCGGCGACGATTCCGCCGGCAACAAGGGCTGAACGTCTCACGGAGGACCGTCGTGGTAGTCGCATGAACAGCCTTTCCCTATATATCCGCAGCGCACATCGGTCGATGAGCGTCGAGTCGGGCGCGAGGGTCCCGACGTCGCGTGGTTGTCGAATCGGGACGTTAGAGCGACGGTGTTTCTGGGAAATGTCTGCGTGTGACGAACAAATTAACCTGTGACTTCTCCGCAGGTCGTTCGCCGTTAAGCGGCGCACAAACGGCGCTCGGTCGCGGTGCCGCCGCGGCTGTAACGGTTTGGTACCGTCCGGCGATGTGACGAACATGCGAACAGCTACAACCAAGGTCGGGGCGGCTCTCATGGTGGCGGCGGCGTCAGTCGCGGTCAGCCATGCGACGGCGAATGCCCAGTCGGAAGGCCACGTGGTCCGGTACACGCTGACGTCAACGGCTCCTGCCGACTTCCAACTCAACTATCTGACGGCTCAGCCTCCGAACAAGGAGGCCTACAACGCCGACGCGTATGCGTACCTGAAGAAGGAAGAAGTGGTCTTGCAGCCGGGCGTGCCGTGGGTGTTCGAGACGACGATGGCCGACCCGCAGTGGGCGATCCTCACCGCGAGCACGGGCGTCCACGCCATGCAAGCCTCCCCGAACCCACACTGCGAGATCGCGATCGACGGTGAGGTGGCGGTGCAGCAGGACGGCACGTACACGGTGCAGTGCCAGCTCAGCCAGTGGTGACCGCACCGCGGTAGGTATCGCGGCCGCTCAGTCGGCCACGCTCTGGAGCTCGGACAATTTCAACGTGGGTGGCAGCGGCTCGGTGTGCAGCACACCGAGCCGCTGTGTCGCGCGGGTGAGCGCGACGTAGAGGTCGGCCGCCCCGCGAGGACCGTCGGCCAGGATTCGGCCCGGCTCGACGACGAGAACCGCGTCGAACTCCAATCCTTTGATCTCCGACGGTGACATGGTCCCCGCCATTCCCGCAGGCCCGATCACGATGCTGGTCCCGTCGCGGCTGTCTTCGTCGCGCCGGAACTCCTCGATCGCGCCGGGTAGTTCGTCGGTTTCGATGAGGCGCGCCCATGGCCGAACACCGCATGCGCGAACGGATTCGGGTGGCCGCACGTCGGGCGCGAACTCGGCGAGCAGGCCCGCGGCGATGTCCATGATCTCGGCGGGCGTGCGGTAGTTCACCGACAGCGGCCGATACACCCAGCGCCCGGGCACATACGGATCGAGCATCGAGCCCCACGACGTGGCGCCCGCTGCTGATCGGCGTTGCGCCAGATCGCCCACCACGGTGAAGGACTTGCTGGGACACCGACGCATCAGCACCCGCCAGTCCATCTCCGAAAGCTCCTGCGCCTCGTCGACGACGACGTGCCGGTATGTCCAATCACGGTCTGCCGCAGCACGTTCAGCGAGGTCACGGTTGTCGCGCTCGACGAACCGGTCGGCGAGGTCTTCGGCGCCGATGAGGTCGGTGGCGAGCAGGTGATCCTCGTCGGCCATCAGGTCCTCGCGGGCCACCATCAGGTCCAGCACGCCGGCGGCGTACGCGGCCTCCTCCTGCCGCTGAGTCTCGGCCGCGGGGTCCGGTTTGATGCCGCCCAGCATGTCGACCAGCTCGTCGAGCAGCGGCACGTCCGACACCGTCCAGGCATCGCCTTGGGCGCGCAGCAGGGACTCGTCGGCGCCTACGGCGCTGAGTCGTTCAACCGACTCGTAGAGCCCGGCCAGCAAGGCCTCCGGTGTCAGCTGCGGCCACAGCTCGTCGAGGGCGGTGTTGAACGCGTCGTGGTCACCGAGTTCGTCGAGAAGCTCGGCGCGCAGGTGTTCCCACGCCGCCTTGTCGTCGCGGGTCAGCCAGCCCTTGCCGATGCGGGCGATCGCCCGCTCGGTGAGCGCCCAGGTGATGACGTCGACGAACACCGCGCGCGCGTCGTTGTGCGGCAAGCCGCTGTCGCGGGCTTCCTGGATCGCCCACTCGGCCGTCTCGGCATCGATTCGCACCGTGACGTCGGCCAGCTTGATCGGCACCGGTTCTTCGGGGACCCGTTGCCGGTCGGCGATCGCCGCGGCCAGCACGTCCAAGATCGTCAGCGACCCCTTCGCCCGTGCCGCGTCGGGAGTGTCCTCGGCGGTGACCCGCAGGCCAGGAACGAGGTCACCGGTCGTCATGAACACGACGTTGGTCTCACCGAGCGAGGGCAGCACCCGGTCGATGTGCCGTAGGAACGCGGTGTTCGGGCCGATCACCAGCACGCCGTGGCGTTCCATCCGCTCCCGCTGCGTGTAGAGCAGGTAGGCGACACGGTGCAGTGCGACGACGGTCTTGCCCGTGCCCGGGCCGCCCTCGATCACCAGGACGCCCGGGTGCTCGAGCCGGATGATCTCGTCCTGTTCGGACTGGATGGTCGCGACGATGTCGCGCATGCCCTCGCCGCGGGGCGCGTTGACCGCTGCGAGTAACGCGGCGTCACCCTGCGCACCTTCGGTGGGCCTGCCCAGGGTCTCGTCGGTGAAATCGGTGATGCGACGCCCGATGGAGTGGAACTGGCGCCGGCGGCGCATGCCCTCGGGGTGGGCCGCGGTGGCGACGTAGAACGGGCGCGCCGCGGGAGCCCGCCAGTCGAGAAGCAGCGGCTCGTACTCGTTGGCCTCGTCCATTAACCCGATACGACCGATGTAGAGACGATCGCCCGTGACGCTGTCCAGCCGACCGAAGCACAGCCCGTGGTCGGCCACGTTGAGCCGGTTCATCCGCTTGGCCACCGCGCGCACCTCGGCATCACGGTCGACCAGTGAGCCGCCGTCACCGCGCAGCGCCGCGTCGTAGTGCGCCCGCACCCGTGCGCGTTCGGCGTCGAGTCGCGCGTACAACCCGTCGATGTAGCGCTGCTCGGAGCGCAGCTCGTCCTCGTGGCTTTCGCTCGCCACATCGCCCCCAATATCTGTCCTGCAAAGCGCTCGAGCGCGTCGACCTTGACAACCCATCGAACGTGAGTTCGAATCGAGTGTATGCGGTGGGATGGTCAGGGTGTCGGCGTCGACGACGGTGCGCTGCCCGGCCTGCAGCGTATCGGTTTCGTGCGCAGCGTGCGGACGCCGCAGTTCGAGGGCATCACATTCCACGAAGTGCTGTGCAAATCGGCGCTCAACAAGGTGCCCAACGGGGCCATGCTGCCGTTCCGGTTCACGGTCAACGGCTACCGCGGATGCTCGCACGCCTGTCGCTATTGCTTCGCGAGGCCCACGCACGAATATCTCGATCTGGACTCCGGCAGCGACTTCGACAGTCAGGTCGTGGTCAAGACCAACGTGGCCGACGTGCTACGCCGCGAACTGTCGCGGCGGTCGTGGCAGCGTGAGACGGTGGCGTTGGGCACCAACACCGATCCCTACCAGCGGGCCGAGGGCCGCTATGCGCTCATGCCGGGGATCATCTCGGCCCTGACCGATTCCGGCACCCCGTTCTCCATCCTCACCAAGGGCACGCTGCTGCGACGCGACTTGCCGCTGATCCGCGAGGCCGCCCGTCAGGTCGACGTCAGCGTGGCGGTTTCGCTCGCCATCGAAGATCCCGTGCTGCACAGGGAAGTCGAACCGGGCACACCGTCGCCGCAGGCGCGGCTCGGGCTGATCGCCGCGATCCGCGACGCCGGTCTGGACTGCCATGTGATGGTGGCGCCGGTGTTGCCGCATCTGACGGACTCGGCCGAGCATCTCGAGGCGCTGCTCGCCCAGATCGCGGCGGCGGGCGCCACCGGTGTCACCGTCTTCGGCCTGCACCTGCGCGGTTCGACGCGCGGCTGGTTCATGAACTGGCTGGCCGGCTCGCACCCGGAGCTGGTGGGAAAGTACCGCGAGCTGTATCGCCGCGGCGCCTACCTGCCGCAGGACTATCGGAAGATGTTGCACCACCGGGCGGCACCGCTTGTCGCCAAGTACGGCCTGGCGCCCGACCGCCGGTCGTTCCGCGCCGCGGCCACACCGCCCGCGCCTGTACCCGTCCCAGCGTTGCAACCCACCCTGTTCTGAGAAAAGGGTCAGCTCCTGTTGCGCTTGACCTCCTTGAACGGCACGTCGCGGTCGGCGGCGGGTTCGCGGGGGAAGCCGAGCACGCGCTCGCCGATGATGTTGCGCGCGATCTCGGTCGTGCCGCCCCCGAGGGCGGCGGCTTGGCGCGACAGGTATCGCTCGCCGTGACGGATCAGCACACCGTCGACGTCGACCACACCCGCGCTGCCGGTGATCGCCAGCGCCGTGTCGAACTCGACGTGATGGACGTCGGCGTGCGCGATGCGGATGATCGACCCGGCGGCCGGCGGTAGCGAGCCGTCGAGCACACCGTGGTAGACGTGGTCGATCAGCTGCTCGCGAACGGTCCGGTGCACCAGCGCGCGCCCGGCCATCTCCTGAAGCCGCGCGTTGTCGGCCTGACCGGCCTTCTCTAGCAGCTCAACGTAATTGGTCGGGACATCGGATTTGCCCTCGGCGCCGATCCCGCTGGCGAACTCCGATCCGCCGCCGACCGCGCGCCGCTCGTGGTACAGCTGTCGGGAGGCGACGTGCCAGCCCGCGTCGACCTCGCCGACCACGGCGTCGTCGTCGAGTTCGAGGTTGTCGAAGAACTCCTCGCAGAACTCGACGGAACCGTTGACCTGCTTGATGCGGCGCAGCGTGATGCCGGGGCTGTCGATGGGCACCAGGAACATCGTCAAACCCTCGTGCTTGGGCACGTCCCAGTTGGTGCGTGCCAGCATCAACCCGTAGTCAGCGGCGAAAGCGCTTGTGCTCCAAGTCTTTGCCCCGTTGATCACCCACTTGTCGCCTTTGCGGTCGGCGCGGGTGATCACACCGGCGAGGTCGGAGCCGCCGCTCGGTTCCGACAGCAGCTGCACCAGCACCTCGTCGCCGCGCAGCGCCGCGGAGATGTGCTGTCGTTTCTGCTGTTCGCTACCGGTGTCGAGGATGGTGGCCGCGCAGATCGTGAACGTCGGGGTGTTGAGGATGATCGGCAGCTCATATGCACGCGAGACCCTGTCGAACGCCTTCTGGTAGGCGATCGGCAGACCGAGCCCGCCGTACTCCTTGGGGAAACAGATGCCGGCGAATCCGCCCTCCCACAACCGCTTCTGGAGTTCCCGCGCGCGCAGCCACGGCTCCTCTTCACCGCGGTCGTGTTCGGGGGGATTGTTCGGATCGATGGGCGGCATGTTCTCCGCCAGCCAGGCTTCGGCTCGAGCGGCGAACTCCTCGACCGACTCCGTGGTGGCGGTCGCGGCGGGGGCCGATGTGGTCTCGGTCATGACGCATGCTCCAGGTTCTTGGTGAGCGAGTAGACGCGCAGGTTGTGCTCCTCGGGAGTGCCGAACATCGAGCGGTTCAACGTGGTTCGTCGCAGGAACAGGTGCAGGTCGTGTTCCCACGTCACCCCGATGCCGCCGTGCAGCTGCACGCACAGCTGCAACATGCCCGGTGAGTATTCGCCCACGTACGATTTCGCGACGCTGACGGCCATCGCCGCACCGGGCGTCCGCGCGGCCACCTCGGCCACCGCTGCGTTGGTCGTGGCACGGCATCCTTCGAACCAGATCTTCAGGTCGGCGTACTTGTGCTTGAGCGCCTGATACGAGCCAAGGGGGCGACCGAAGGAAAGCCGGTCGAAACCCCACTGAATCGTGAAGGCCAGCACCGTATCCAGGATGCCGACCACCTCCGCGCACTGCAGTACGCAGGCGATCTGGGTCTGCCGCTCGATCAAGGCCGGTGTCTGGTCGGCGGTGCCCACCGCGGCGCCCGCATCGACCTCGACCCCGTCGAAGTGCACGCGGGCGTAGGTCTTGACCATGTCGATCGAGCGCTGCGGCTCCACGCGCACACCGGGTGTGTCGGCGGGTAAGAGGAATTGCCGGATACCGTCGTCACATTGTGCTGTGACCAAGAACAATGCGCTTTCGGCGCCGGCCTCGACCCGGTCCTTGACCCCGTCGATACGGAACCCGGTCGCGGTGGCGGTGGCGGTGACGGTCGGCGTCAGCGGTGACCACTGCTGCCCGGGCTCGTAGACCGCCCAGCTGGCCACCGTCTCACCGGCGACCAGCGCCTCGATGGTGTCCTCGTGGCCGGCGGGCGCCTCCACCAGTCCGGCGAGCACGGTGCTGACCGGGTGCAGCGGACCGGGAGCGACGGTCTTGCCGGCGATCTCGGCGACCAGCGCCAGATCCTTGACTCCCTCCCCGGAGACGCTGCCGCCGCCCAGTTCCTCGGGAACCAGGAGGCTGGTCCAGCCCAGTTCGACGGCGCGACGCCACCAGTCGGCGTCGAACGAGCTTCCGGCGTCGTGCATCTCGCGTATCCGACTCAGGGGCACTTCCTTTTCGAGGAACGACTGCGTCGTCGAGGCAAAGAGCAGCACCTCAGGATTCGTGCCGTTGTTCGAGCTATCGGTCACGGGCTCTCTTTCGTAATCGTGCGAACGTGCGTGTCGACGCATCGACACGCACGTTTCGCGACGGCGCCTGAACTCAGGCGGGGATGACGAGCGCAGGCACGTCGGGGTTGTGGACGATCTCGTTGGGAACCTTGAACAGGTCGATCATGTTGCCGCCCATGACCTTCCGCTGCCCTTCCTCGTCGAGGCCCTGCAGGTCGTCGATCAGATGGGTCGGCTCGGCCAGCCCCTCCGGGTGCGGCCAATCCGACCCGAAGATCACCCGGTCGACGCCGATGAGGTCGGCCATCTTGGCGAAGTCGTCCTCCCAGAACGGTGCGACATACACCCCACGCTTGAACGCCTCGATCGGGTTCTCGGGGAACTCCTGCGGCATCTTCTTGTAGACGCCCTCGAACTGCTTGAACAGGTACGGCACCCAGTCGGCGCCGTTCTCGATGGACAGGATCCGCAGATCGGGATTGCGGGTCAGCGCGCCGTGGCACACCAGCGCGGCCATCGAGTCCTCGATCGGCCGCTTGCCCATCGACACCATCCGGAACGCGGTCGGCTTGAACGGCAGGTACTCATCGGCCGGTTCCCAGTCGTTGAGGTACTCGGCGTAGCCAGAGTCCGAGGCGTGCATCGATACCGGAATACCGGCCTTGACGCAGGCGTCCCAGAACGGGTCGAACTCGGGCAGCCCGAACGACCGCGTGCCGCGCACACCGGGCACCGGCGCCGGCCGGACCAGAACCGTCTTGGCGCCGCGCTCCAGACACCATTCGAGTTCCTCGAGCGCGCGGTCGACGATGCCGAGGTTGATCACCGGGGTGGAGAAGATCCGGTCCTCGTAGTTGAACTGCCAGGTCTCGTACATCCACTCGTTGAGCGCGTGGATGACGTCGAGGATCAGTTCCGGATCGTCCTTCATCCGCTCCTCGACCAGGCTGGCCAGGGTCGGGAACATCAGCGAGTAATCCAGGCCGAGGCCGTCCATGACCTCGAGTCGCGCGGCGGGTTCGCGGAAGGCCGGAATCGCCTTCATCGGCTTGCCCATCACCTCGCGGAAGCTTTTGCCACCGCTGCCGTGCTTGAAGTACTCCTCCTGGGCGCCCGGGCGCGCGACGACCTCGAAGGTCGGGTTCGGGATGTAGTCGCTGACCTGGTTGCGCACCATGATCTTGGTCCGTCCGCGCACCTCGATGTAGTCGATGACGTGCTTGCGGTGGTCGGGCAGGAACTTGGTCAGCGCCTCTTTGGGCTCGTAGAAGTGGTTGTCCGCGTCGAACACGGGATACGGAAGCTGGCGTGTCATGTTCGCCTCCTGCAAGTCTGATTGGCTGTTAGTGGTAATGACATTACCACTTTGGGACCAGCAGAAACAGCGGCGTTGGAGAAGGCTGTTCTCTGCCGGTGCGGCGCAGGTCAAGCGTTATTGGACGGGCCGGTGAGCCCGCTGAGGCAGAAGTCGTAGATGTCGTCGGCGCCGACCGGTATGCCGCTGAGTTCCGCGCCGAGCACCTGCAGCCGGATCGCGCCCAGCGACGACTGCATGATCAGCGCGGCCCGGGCGTCGACGTTGAGGTCCGGCCGGAAGACGCCCTCGGCGATCCCGCGGTTGATGATGTCTTTGATCAGCTCGTATACCGGTGAGAGCACGCGCGAGTATTCGCGCGGCAAGGTCTCGGCGAGGCGGTCGTTGTAGTTGGTCAGGCCGCGGTTGACCTTGTCCTGGGTGGTGGTCTCGGGCGGAGTGCAGATCCGGTCGATGAGCACGCGAAGGGCCGTCGCGGCAGGCAGGCCGGCGGTGTCCTCGCGCCAGCGGCGCGTCGACTCGGACATGATCTTGTCGACGAGTGCGAGCAGCAGTTCGTCCTTGGTCGAGAAGTGCTGATAGAAGGACCGCAGCGACGTCTTCGACCGCTCGACGACCTCGAGCACGGTGAAGTCGGTGCGTCCGGTCTCGCCGAGGATCGCCAGCGCCGACTTCATGAAGCGCTTGGGCCGGGGGTCGCCATCGGCGGCGTCGGCCAGCCGTGTGGCGCCCGTGGCGGGGCGCCCGCTCGGCTTGGCCATGGTCGTCACCTTCCGGCTCGAGATCGACTGGTAACGACGTTACCGCTTTTGTAGAAGCTCGGTTACTGTTCCTTGTCATGACGACAGACTCAGCGCAACAACAGTGGACCGTCGACACCCTGCTCGATTTGTTCGACGTCCGCCAGGACGGGGACAACCGATTCATCGCCGAGACCGGGCCCGCCGGTGAAGAGGACCGGCAGGTCGTCGAGGGCACCCAGGTCCTCGCCCAGGTGATCGTGGCGGTGGCCAAGCGGTTCGAGGGCAAGTCGGTGCGGTCAGCGCATGCGGTGTTCTCGCGGGCGGTCATGGTCGCGGCAGGTCCGGTCGAGTTGGAGATCGACGTCGTCAACGAAGGCCGTTCCACCGCAACCGCTGTCGTCGCGGCCAAGCAGAACGGCAAGCGCTGCATCACCGTCACCGTGCTGACCGACGTCCCGACCGACGACGTCATCCGGCACGCCGTCGCCCGTCCTGAGGTGAAGTCGCCCGCCGAGGCGAACGACGCGCGCATGGCCATGGCCGGCCGCGAAATCCGGCTGGTCGATGTCGTCGACGTCAACAGCCCCGACGAGGTCGGCCCACCGGAACTGTACGCCTGGGTGCGCTACGACAAGACCCCTGACCGCGATGAGCTCGCCAAGGCGCTCGTCGCGTATCTGACTGGACACCTTGGTATTTCGACGACCATGCGCGCCCACGAGGGCATCGGCACCGCGCAGTCCCACGTCACCGTGTCGACCGCACCGATGACGGTGTCGGTCAGCTTCCACGAACCGTTCGCATTCGACGGGTGGCTGCTGTACAGCCACGAGAGCACGCAGGTGGGCGCAGGCATGTCGTATGTCCGCGGAACCGTGCACACCGAGGCCGGTGAGCTCATCGCATCGTTCACCCAGGACGCGCTGATCCGGCCGCTGCGCACCAGCGACACGGCGATCAAGGAGCAGTCGCGCCTGTGACAAGGCCGGTGCCCGCTCACCGAAACTGAACTTCTGCACGAAGTTTCGGCCGGATTTGACGCATAAGCTCAGACTCGCGGCAAGCTCAAATCTTGAGATAGCCCTTGTCGGCGGGGATTTGAGCCGCGGTCAGCAGCGACGAGGCGTCGCTGGCCAGCCAGACGACGATGTCGGAGATCAGATCCGGGTCCGCCAGTGACTCTGTCGGCAGCGCGCCGGGGGAGAAGCTGTGAATGTAGGTCTGGTGGTCGGCGAAGACCTGCCACATCGACGTGTCGTTGCCCATCGGGGTGTCGGTGCCGTACGGATGCACCGAGTTGACCCGGATGCCGAACTCGCCGAGTTCGACCGCCAGCGAGTTGGTGAGTCCGACGACGCCGAACTTGCTGGCGCAGTAGTGGCCGCAGCCGGGGACGGCCTTGATGCCCGCCGCCGAGCTGATCGTGATGATCGAGCCGCCGTTGCCCGCCTCGATCATCGGCGGCACCGCGGCCTTGATCGTGTTCCACACACCGGTGAGGTTGACGTCGAGGACTTCCTGCCACTGTTGCGCCGAGATCTCCCACAGCCGACCCCAATTCATGACACCGGCGTTGGCGACGACGATGTCGAGGCGGCCGAACTGTTCGATTGCGTCGGAGACCACCCGCTGCTGTCCGGCGAGGTCGCGGACGTCCACCCGGTCGGCGACGATCTTGCGGCCCTCGCCCTCGACGAGGCTGACCGTCTCGGCGAGATCCTCCGGGAGTGCAGGCGGATAGCCGTTGTACTCGGCGACCGGACCGCACGCGTCGATTGCGACGATGTCGGCGCCGGCGCGTGCCAACCGCAGGCAGTGCGAACGCCCCTGTCCGCGAGCGGCGCCCGTCACGTAGGCAACTTTCCCGGCGAGCGGGGTATCGGGGTTGGTCATCCAGTACTCCTGATCAGTTGGCGCCGGCGGCGAGCCAGTCGTCGAACGTCGTCGGGGCGATGCGCGCATTCTCGCCCGGTAGCAAAACATTTCCCGACATCGACAACCCGAACATGCCCGACCAGGTCGGGACCAGCTTGACCTGTTTACCCCTGGCGGCCAGCGTCCGGCGGGCCATGTCGACGAGGTCTTGTGGCTCTGGCCCCGCGACATCCACATACCGGCCCTGCGGTTGGCCGACGGCGACCTCGGCGAGAACCTCAGCGATGTCGTCGGGCGCGATCGGTTGCACGAGCAACGGCGCGATGGTCGACACCCCGTCTTGTTCGAACCAACCGGCGACCATGGCCGCGAAGTCGTGAAACTGGGTGGCGGGCACGATCGTCCACGGCACCGGTCCGTCGGCGACGAGCCGCTCCTGTTCCCGCTTACCCGAGTAGTGCGCATTGCCTTCGATGTCGCGGATGCCGACGATCGACAGCAGCACATGATGGCCGACGCCCGTGCGCTGTTCGGCGGCGAGCAGGTTGCGTGTGGTGGTGCCGAAGTACTCGATGGTGCGGTCACGATCGGTGGGTGGTGCGCTGATGGCGTCGACGACGGCCTGCACACCGGTGAGGGCGGCGTCCAGACCTTCACCGGACATCAGGTCGACCCCGTGTGAGCGGCTGATGGGGACGACCTCGTGACCGTCGCGCTCGAGCGCGGCGGCGGTGCGGGCGCCGATGTTTCCCGTCGCACCTGCGACTGCAATGCGCATGAGTGTCTCCTTTGGCCAGTCGTGACGGTACTCGCTGGGCGATTCGGATGGAGCCGGTCACGTCAACGTGGCCGCGACCTCGCGAAGCCGGACGCCCGCGCCGGTGACGATCGGCTCGCCGTGACCGAAACACGCGGTGTGGATGTCGAGCGCGGCAAGGCGGCGGAAGGACGCCACCGTGCGCGCACGGTCCTGGTTGAAGGTGCCGAGCATGAGCGTGCCGACGTTGGCGATGGTGTCGCCGGTGAGCAGCACGCCGTGATGTGGCAGATGAATCGCGATGCTGCCCTCGGTGTGACCCGGTATCGACAGGATCTCGGCGCCGCCGCCGAAATCCAGCATGTCGCCGTCGCGCAGTTGCCGGTCGACGGGAACGGGCTCGGCCGCATCGGGCAATCCTGCTGCGACACGCGCGTGGATCGGCACCTCCCAGTCCTCGAACACCGGTGGGGGCAGCGCAGCTCCGTCGCGAATCGCGGCGGCATCCCCGGCGCCGGCGACAACCGGGGCACCGGTCGACCTGTGGAGTTCGGCGGCCGAGCCGATGTGGTCGACGTGTCCGTGCGTCAGGATTATCCGATCGATTGCGGGCACCGCCTCGGCGATGGCTGCGCCGGATCCCGGTGCCCCGGTGTCGATCAGCGTGACCGAGTCACCGTCGCGCCAGGCGTAGACCTGCCACCCGGTGACGACGAGCATGGTGAGGTTCGGCGTGACGGCCACGGAATCCATGCGTCCACGCTAGGGCGTACGAGTGGGCAGTGAAAGGGGCTCAGCCGGAGGCGAAATCGCGCGTCATCGCGGACCGGAGCACGTCGAGCGGTAATCCGCCGAGATCCAGGGCGCGATCGTGGAACTCCTTGAGCGACACACCCCGGCCCAGCGTCTCGTCGCGCAGCCGTTGCCAGATTCGCTGGCCGATCGCATACGACGGCGCCTGGCCCGGCCAGCCGAGGTAGCGGTCGAGTTCGAACTGCAGGTGCTCCTCGTTCATCGCGCTGTGCGAAACCAGGAATTGCCACGCCTTGTCGACATCCCACAGGGTGCCGTCGGGTGCGGTCATACCGCAGTGCACGCCGATGTCAATTACGACGCGCGCGGCCCGAAAGCGTTGTGCATCAAGCATTCCGATGTGGTCGCCGGGATCGTCGAGCCAACCGAGTTCGGCCATCAGCCGTTCGGCGTAGAGCGCCCAGCCCTCCCCGTGGCCCGACACGAAACAGCCCAGTCGCCGCCATCGGTTGAGTTGGTCGGCGCGCACGACAGCGCGCCCGATCTGCAGATGGTGCCCCGGAACGCCCTCGTGGAACACCGTCGTCGTCTCCTGCCACGTGTGGAAGGTGTCGATGCCGTGCGGGACCGACCACCACATCCGACCGGGCCTGCTGAAGTCTTCCGACGGACCGGTGTAATAGATGCCGCCGGTGTGAGTGGGCGCGATCCGGCACTCCAGCTGGCGCAGTGGTTCGGCGATGTCGAAGTGCGTGTCGGCGAGAGCCTCGACAGCGCGGTCGGAGAGGTCTTGCATCCATACCTGCAGTGCGTCCACGCCGTGGATGAGGTAGCGCTCCTCGGTGTCTAGGCGCCGCAGGGCGTCCGCGATCGACGTTCCGGGGTACAGCTGCTTGGCGAGTTTCTCCTGTTCGGCGACAATGCTTTCCAGCCGCTGAAGGCCCCACTCGTATGTCTCGTCGAAATCGACCTCGGCGCCGAGAAAGGAACGCGAGCACAACCGGTAGGCCTCGCGGCCCACCGCGTCCTCGAGGCGCGCATGTGGTGCGATCTCGTCTCCGAGAATCCTGCCGAGTTCGCGGTAGGCGTTCGCTGCGTTGGCCGCGTGTTGTTGCAGTTCGTCGTGCAGCGTTGCGTTGTCGGGGACTGCGGCCGCGACCATGTCCACCAACAGGTGCTGGATGCTTGCGGACTGCTCGATGCCGCGCGCGACCTGGCGCACCGCGGGGGGATGGCCGGTGGTGGTCGCGGTCCGCAGCGCATCGGCATATCCGGCGACACGGTCGGGCACCTGCGAGAGTCGGCGTGCGATCACCGCCCAGTCGTCGTCGGTGTCCGTGGGCATGAGGTCGAACACATCGCGCATCGACTGCAGCGGGGATGCGATTACGTTGAGTTCGCCCATATCGAGCCCGGCGTCGTTGATGTCGATCACGATGCCGAGGCGCTCGCGCATCGCCGCCACCGTCACCTCGTCGACAGCGTCCTCGGCGGTGACGTTGCCGAGTTCGCGCAGTGTTCGGCGCGCGGCGTCGGCACGTGCGGCGACACCGTCGGGGGAGTAGTCGGTGATTTTCTCGTCGTAGTTGCGGTCGTGGCCGGTGATGCCCATTTCGGTTGCCGCACAAGGGTCGAGCTCGGCAAGAGTGTCGAGATAGCGTTCGGCGACGGCATCGACGGCCGTTGGCGTCCTACCCAAGGTCGTTCGTGGAGAACGTGTCGCAGGCCTGCGGATCACCGGTGCGGTAGCCCTCGGTGAACCACTTCTGCCTCTGCGTGGCCGATCCGTGCGTCCACGCCTCGGGGTTGACCCGGCCGGTGGTCTGCTTCTGGATGCGGTCATCGCCCACCGCGGCCGCGGCCGACAGCGCGTCGGCGATGTCCTTGTCCGTCAACGGCTGAAGGAACGTGACGTCGGTGCCTTCCTGCTTGGTGATGGCGGCGTAGTGCGCCCACACCCCCGCGTAGCAGTCGGCCTGCAGTTCAGTGCGCACGCCGCCGCCGGTCGGACCCGCGGCGCCGGGCCCCTGCGACTGCCGAAGCGCGCCGGTGAGGTTCTGAACATGGTGACCGTACTCGTGTGCGACCACGTACTCCTGCGCCAACGGGCCGCCGCTGGAACCGAATTGGTCGCGCAGCACGTCGAAGAACTCGACGTCGAAATAAGCGGTCTGATCCGCCGGGCAGTAGAAGGGGCCGACCTCGCTGGTCGCCGGGCCGCAGGCCGTGTTGACGTTGTTTTTGAAGAGATGAACGCCGGGCCGCGTGTAGTCGGGCATCAGTTGTGGCCAGATCGCGTCGAGCGAGTTGCCGGTCGCGAGTACGCGGCACTGGGGGATCGCGTTTGCGTCCGCGCCGGTTTTGCACTGGCTGAGGTCGAAACCCGGCGCCTGCACACCCTGACTGTCGTACTGGCCCTGCTGAGGCACCGTGCTGGGGTCAACGCCGAGGAACAACGCCACTATGAGGACGAGCAGGCCGCCGACTCCGCCGCCGACGGCGATGCCGCGACCGGGGCCGCCTCCGCCACCACTGGACGAGGCGGTGCTGGTGTCGATTCGCATGCCTTCGTTGAAGGTCATGACGTTCAGCTTTGCACACTACGATTCGGTCGTGGCCACCGTTCTCGGACATCCGGTCATCGTGCATACCGACCTAGGTGATCTCCGGGGCACGACCGAGGGCGGCGTCGGGGTCTGGCGAGGCGTGCCGTATGCCGAGCAGCCGGTTGGCGACCGCCGGTTCCTCGGTCCCGACCCGAAGCGGCCGTGGACAGGCGTGCGAGACGCGATCGAGCACGGGCCGCTGCCCCCGCAGGGCAAGTCGTTCGTCGGCGGCGGCCGCGACGATCCCAAGGCGCGTGACGAAGCCTGCCTGACCTTGACGGTGTGGTCGCCTGACACCAGCGCGTCGCTTCCGGTGATGGTCTGGATCCCCGGCGGCGCGTTCGTGTTCGGTGCCGGACAGTTCCAGCTCTACAACGGCTCGCGGCTGGCCGCCAACGGCGACGTGGTCGTCGTCAACATCACCTATCGGATCGGCGTCTTCGGTGGCTTCGAACTCGGCGACCTCGGCGACGGGTTCGACGACAACCTGGCCCTGCGGGACCAGATCGCCGCATTACGGTGGGTCCGCGACCACATCGCGGCCTTCGGCGGTGATCCGTCCCGCGTAACGGTGTTCGGTGAGTCCGCTGGCGGCACATCGGTGCTCGCGCTGATCACCAGCCCCGCCGCCGACGGTCTGTTCAGCCGCGCGATCGCCCAGAGCCCGGCGCTGCCGCTGATCGCCGATCGCGAGCTGCGGGCCCAGCAGGCACGCGAATTCGTGCGCCGACTCGGCGTACCGGTCTCGGAGATCAAGGGGTTACCGCAACGCGAGCTGCGCCGCACGGCGGGCAGGCTGCAACTCGAAAGCGCCGCGCGCACGCCGACGTTGGCCTACGGCTTGACCTACGGCGTCGACCTGCTGCCGCGTCACCCCGTGGACGCCGCGCGCGCGGGAACCCTGCGGCGGGTGCCGCTGATCATCGGAACCAACAGCCACGAAGCGTCGATGTTCGCCTGGACCAAACCGCCGATGCTGCCGACCACCCAGGCGTCCGTGGAGGCCTACTTCGCCCGCGTCGCGCCCGACGCCAGACAGCGCATGCTGGCCGCGTACCCGCACTATCCGCGCCGAAGGGAGTTGCTGGCGTTCGCCTCCGACGTCATGTTCGGCGGTCCGGCGTGGGCGTTCGCCGATGCCTACAGCGCACACGCCCCGACCCACATGTACCGCTTCGACCACTTCGGCTTCAGCCTGCGCATGCTCGGCCTCGGCGCGACCCACGGCAGCGAGATCGTGCACATCCAGCACAGCTACGCGTCATATCTCGGGCGCAAGATCCACCCGCTGGGGCGGCGGCTGCAGCCTGCGGTCGGCAGGCGCATGCAGCGGGCGTGGCTCGACTTCGCTTCTCAGGGGTGGGACACCGGCGAGATCCACTGGTCGAACGGACACGACTGGCCCGTCTACGACTCCGAACGGCGCTGCACCCGGATCATCAAGAGTGCGCGCGACACGGTGGTCTGCGACCCCGACGCCCAGCGCCGCGAAGCCTGGGCTGGCCTGTATTAACCGCGAAATGGAATTCCAGCAGCGAAAGTGCGAGTAGACGCCTGCCGGAATGCAATTTCGCGCACTTCAGACCCCGAAGCGCTTAGCGGAGTAGTCGCGCAGGTTGTACAGGAACTTCTGGAACAGCCAGCCCATCACCGGCCCGCCGAGCGTCATCCCGATCCGGGCGGCGGCGCCGTTGGGCTTCATCGCCATCACCCACGTCAGGTGGCAGCCCTGCGCCGTCCGCACCACCCGGTAGTCCTCGGCGAATGCGCCGATACTTCCCGTCGAGGCCTCGTTGAACCGAAAAGCCATGTGGCTGTAGGGTTCCCAGGCGAGAAACTCCTCGTCGCCGACGATGCCGCCGCGCATCTTCACCGTTCGGGTGGCGCCGACGCCGCGTGGTTCGGGGCTCGTCCACGTCACCTCGGTGATCACGGAGGCCCAGCAAGGCCACGACTGTGCGTCGGCGAGCACCTCGAAGAGCTGCTCGGGCGTGATCGCGAGGTCGACGGTGCTGACGAACCGGAACGGCGCGTTCTCGACGAAGTCCAGGTCGACGCGTTCACATTGCTGCATGGGCATACACAGTAAAGGACGCTGTCTAGTCAGAGTCCACGTCTAGCCAGGCCCGTCGCTGGCCGCGGCCAGCAGCGGCACCAGCACATCGCTGATCGGGGTGTTCAGCCCGTGCTCGGCCCCCTTGCGGGCGATCACCCCGTTGCGGATGTCCCACTCCAACTCCCGGCCGGCCTCGCGGTCGGTCAGCATCGAGGTGGTGATGTCCTCGGGGGACTTGGCGAGCAGCCCGACGATGCCGTCGATCACGTCATCGCCCAGTTGTGCACCCGCTGCCCGCGCGACAGCCAGGCATTCGGCCAGATAGCGCCGTGCCAGGCCGTCGACGTCGTCGCGGCGGAACATGCCCGAGCGACGGCCGCTGAGCACCATGAACCCCACGACCGCGTTGACCAGAAGCTTGTGCCACGCCGCGCTGAGGAAATTCGGGTCGATCTCGACCGTGACGGCGCTGCCGGCGAACAGTGCCGACAGTGTCCGCGCCCCGTCGGTGTCGGGCAGCACGAGGCGGGCCCCGGTGCGCAACCGGACATAACCCTGCTCCGTCGGCTCCGCCGAAACCCACACCGCCGCAGGCACAACCGTCGATGACGGGCAGTAGCGGCCGACGCGCTCGACCTGTTCGACACCGTTCTGCAGCGCGCACACCACGGTGCGCTCGTCGCACAACTTCGCGAGCCATCCGGCCGACTGCTCGTTCTGGGTGTCCTTCACCGCCAGCAGCACTACGTCGACCGGTTCGGAGATGTCGGCCGGGTCGGTCAGCACCGGACCGGGCACCACGATCGGCTCGCCGTCGTCGGACCTGACCTCGATCGAGTCTCGCGGCGTCCGCCCGCACAGCGTCACCGGGTGGCCGGCCGCGTGCAGCAGAGCCGCGACCGTCGATCCGATCGCCCCGGGTCCGACGAGCGCGACGCGACTGGGCATGAACGCCAAACTACCGGCGGATTCGACCCCTCTACACTTGTGCAGTTGTCTTGTCAGGCGAATTCCAGGAGTTTCAGTGCTGCGCAGTCATGCCGCCGGATCGTTGCGGCCCGCCGACGCCGGTCAGAAGGTGACGTTGGCCGGGTGGGTGGCGCGTCGGCGCGACCACGGCGGCGTCATCTTCATCGATCTGCGCGACGCGTCCGGGGTGTCGCAGGTCGTGTTCCGTGAGGCCGGCGTCCTCGCGGCGGCGCACCGGCTGCGCGCCGAGTTCTGCATCGCGATCGACGGTGTGGTGGAGATCCGCCCCGAAGGTAACGCCAATCCCGAGATCGCGACCGGTGAGATCGAGGTCAACGCGACGTCGCTGACGGTGCTCGGGGAGAGCGCGCCGCTGCCGTTCCAGCTCGACGAGCAGGCCGGCGAGGAGGCGCGCCTGAAGTACCGCTACCTCGACCTGCGGCGCGACGGGCCCGGCCACGCGATCCGGCTGCGGTCCAAGGTGAACGCCGCCGCCCGCGAAGTACTGGAACGGCATGACTTCGTCGAGATCGAGACCCCGACGATGACGCGCTCGACCCCCGAGGGCGCGCGCGACTTCCTGGTACCCGCACGGCTGCAGCCCGGGTCGTTCTACGCGTTGCCGCAGAGCCCGCAGCTGTTCAAGCAGCTGCTGATGGTCGCAGGCATGGAGCGTTACTACCAGATCGCGCGCTGCTACCGCGACGAGGATTTCCGCGCCGACCGCCAACCCGAGTTCACCCAGCTCGACCTCGAGATGAGCTTCGTCGATTCCGAGGACGTCATCGCCGTCTCCGAGGAGATCGTCGCCGCGCTGTGGCGGTTGATCGGCTACGACGTGCCCCTTCCGCTGCCGCGGATCACCTACGCCGACGCGATGCGCCGGTTCGGCTCGGACAAGCCCGATCTGAGGTTCGGGCTCGAGCTCGTCGAATGCGCGGAGTTTTTCTCCGACACCCCGTTCCGCGTCTTCCAGGCACCGTACGTCGGGGCCGTCGTCATGCCCGGCGGCGCCTCCCAGCCCCGTCGCACGCTCGACGCCTGGCAGGACTTTGCCAAGCAGCGCGGGCACAAGGGGCTTGCGTATGTGCTCGTCGGCGAGGACGGCACGTTGGGCGGCCCGGTGGCCAAGAACCTCTCCGACGTCGAGCGCGACGGCCTCGCCGCGCACGTCGGCGCATCCCCGGGTGACTGCGTGTTCTTCTCGGCGGGCCCGGCGAAGAGTTCGCGCGCGCTGCTCGGCGCGGTGCGCATCGAGATCGCCAAACGGCTCGAACTGATCGACCCGAACGCTTGGGCGTTCACCTGGGTGGTGGACCCGCCGCTGTTCGAGCCCGCCGACGAGGCGACCGCGCACGGTGACGTCGCGGTCGGATCCGGCGCGTGGACCGCGGTGCACCACGCGTTCACCGCGCCCAAGCCGGAGTTCGAGGACCGCATCGACACCGATCCCGGCAGCGTGCTGGCCGACGCCTACGACGTGGTGTGCAACGGCAACGAGATCGGCGGCGGCTCGATCCGTATCCACCGTCGCGACATCCAGGAGCGGGTGTTCGCGGTGATGGGTATCGACAAGGCCGAAGCCGAGGAGAAGTTCGGATTCCTGTTGGAGGCGTTCACTTTTGGCGCGCCGCCACACGGCGGTCTGGCGTTCGGGTGGGATCGCACCACCGCCCTGCTGGCCGGTGCGGACTCGATCCGCGAAGTGATCGCGTTCCCGAAGTCCGGTGGCGGTGTCGACCCGTTGACCGGCGCGCCCGCGCCGATCACCCCGCAGCAGCGCAAGGAATCCGGGATCGACGCCAAGCCGAAGACCGACTGATTCAATCCGCGTCGAGTTCGGCGCGACTGAGGCTACGATCCGCGCGTGACAGGTGCGGCGCCATCAGGCACGCCCAGGCGGCGACGGGTCACCGTCGTGACGACGGTCGTGGCGGTGATGGCTGTCTACGTCGGATCCCTCTTCGGATATGCGTTGTTGGAGCCGCGGCCTCGCAACTTCGAATTCTCGGAGCCGTCGGTCACCGGTGAATCCGTCGTCATCGTCCGCTTGCGGCAGATGGACGCGATCCAGAACCGCCTGGCGGTCGACGTTCTCATACACCCGGGCCCCAACCTGCAGGAGTACGAGCCCGCCGATTTCACGGTCCGGTTGAGTTCATGGACCGCTTCCGGCGAGTTGATCTATGTGCACGGCGACCTGTCTGTCAGTGAATCGGCCACCCACCTCGTCGCGGTCGGCGACCCCGACGACTGGCCGTTCGACAAGTTCACCACCGACACCATCGGCGTGGAGGCCTTTGCGGGCTACGGTGCCGAACAACGCCGCATCCCGGCGGGAATCGTCGCGGCGGGGCAGATCAACGGATGGGACTTTCGTGCCCAGAACGGCACCATCGATTCGGCGCCGGACCCGATTCCGACCGTACGTTTCACCATGGAGCGCACCAGGGGAGCGCTCGCGTTCGACGTCGGGGTGTTGCTGGTGCTGCTGGCACTGCCTGCGGCGGCGTTGTTCGTGGCGATCGAGACGGTGCTGGGCCGCCGAAAGTTCCTGCCTCCGTTGACGACCTGGTTCGCGGCGATGTTGTTCGCAGTGGTGCCGCTTCGCAACCTGTTGCCCGGCGCGCCGCCGGCGGGCGCCTGGATCGATCTGGCGGTGGTGCTGTGGGTGCTGATCGCGTTGGCGGCGGCGATGGTGCTGTACGTCGTCGCGTGGTGGCGACAGCGGGACTGATCAGCGCGGCCAGTCGCAGCCGGTGAGTTCGGCCGACGCGTCCCACAGTCGGCGGGCCGTCGCCGGATCGACGGCCTTGCGTCGCAACCGGGTGACCTTGGGCCTTCCGAGCTGATTGAACCGCGGCGCCAGATAGGTCCCGCTGGGCAGGTCGGTCGTCACCGCCTGCAAGGTGGCACGGGCGCCCTGGGCGGGGGTGTGCATCAGGCGCCGAATCCGTTGATGCTCGCCCATTCCGAGCGATCGGGTGATGTCGGTGTCGGTGGCGCCCGGGTCGGTGGCATACGCGCGCACACCTTGGTTCGCCAACTCGGCGACGAACAGCAGGTTGGCTAATTTGGACTCGCCGTAGGCGCTCCACTTCGAGTACTTTCGGCGCTGCCAGTTCAGGTCGGCGAGATGCAAAGTGGCGAACAGATAGGTCGCGCTCGCCACCGAGATCACCCGGTCGGTGATCCGGTCGGCCAGCAGCGACGTCAACGCGAAGTGGCCGAGATGGTTGATGCCGATGTGGGATTCGAAACCGTCGGCCGTGCGCGTCAGCGGCATGCCCATCACGCCGGCGTTGTTCACCAGCACGTCAACGGATTCGACGGAGTCGGCGAACGCGCGCACGCTGGCCAGGTCGGCGAGATCGAGGGCGCCCACCTCGACGTCACCGGTGATCTCGGCCGCCGCGCGGCGCCCCTTGTCGACATCGCGACAGGCAATCAGCACGCTATGGCCATCGGCCGCGAGAGCCGCCGCCGTGGCCTTGCCGACACCGCTGTTACCGCCCGTCACTATCACCCGCATGGTCGTCGATTATGCGGATGCGGGATACGTCAGGAATACCGGCGTCCGCCGGTCGAGCTCGCCAGGGCGTGACTTCGGTGTAGTTGGGCGCGGTCAGCGCGACCAACTACACCGAAGTCGTCCGGTTCAGAGGCGTTCGATGATCGTGGCGTTGGCCATCCCGCCGCCCTCACACATCGTCTGCAACGCATACCGTCCGCCGCGCTGCTCCAATGCGTTCACGAGAGTCGTCATGATGCGCGCGCCGCTGGCACCCAGGGGGTGACCGATCGCGATCGCGCCGCCGTTGACGTTCGTCTTGGCGAGATCGGCTCCGGTGTCGTGTGCCCACGCCAGGACGACGGGCGCGAACGCCTCGTTGACCTCAAATAGGTCGATGTCGGCGAGGGTGAGGCCGGCGCGCTGCAGCACCTTCTCCGTCGCTGGGATGACACCGGTCAGCATGTAGAGCGGGTCAGAGCCGACGACGGTCATCGAGTGGATCCGGGCCAGCGGCTGCAAACCTAAATTCGCGGCCACCTCGCTGGTGGTGATCAGCACCGCGGCGCTGCCATCGGACAGTGGCGACGAGTTGCCCGGGGTGATCCCCCAGCCGATCTGCGGGAACCGCTGCTCGTAGGCCGGGTTGTAGAACGCCGGCTTCAGCACGGCCAGCGTGTCGACGGTCGTGCCCGGCCGGATGATCTCATCGGTGGTCAGACCGGCGATCGGGATCAGTTCATTGTCGAAGCGGCCCTCTTTGGTCGCGGTCGCGGCCTTCTCATGGCTGCCCGCCGAGAACTCGTCGAGCTGCTGACGCGACAGACCCCACTTGGCGGCGATCAACTCAGCGCTGATGCCCTGGGGCACAAGTCCTTCGGGGTAGCGCTGCGCCATCGCGCCGAATGGGTCACTGCCGGGTAGCACGCTCGAACCCATCGGAGCCCGCGACATCGATTCCACCCCGGCGGCGACGACGATGTCGTAGGCGCCCGAGATGACGCCCTGGGCGGCGAAGTGGATGGCCTGCTGGCTGCTGCCGCACTGCCGGTCGACCGTCGTACCCGGTACCGATTCGGGGAATCCCGCGCCGAGTAGCGCGTTGCGCGCGATGTTGACCGCCTGGTCGCCGACCTGGGTGACCGCCCCGGCGATGACATCGTCGATCTGTACCGGGTCGATGCCTGTCCTGGCCACCAGTTCCTTCAGACTGTGGGCGAGCAGGTCCACGGGCAGCACGTCGTGCAGCGCCCCATTCTGCTTGCCTTTGCCGATCGGTGTGCGAACCGCTCCGACGATGACGGCGTCCCGACCTGAGAATCCCGACATTGCTGCCTCCTGCCCTCCACGCTGAGTGAACTTGTCTATACTCAGCTATACCAGCTAGGTATAGGTAGAACAACTCAGGGGTAGGGTGAATTCCATGACAGTTCTGCAGGGGAGGCTGGCCGACCGGGACGCCTGGTCGGCGGTCGGGGAGTGCCCGATCGAGAAGACGATGGCGGTGCTGGGCACCAAGTCGGCGATGCTCATCATGCGCGAGGCTTATTACGGCACCACCCGCTTCGAAGACTTCTGGCGCCGGGTCGGCATCACCAAAGCCGCCGCGGCGGCCCGGCTTTCGGACCTGGTCGAGGCCGGTCTGCTGGAGCGGCAGCCCTATAAGGAGCCGGGCCAGCGCAGCCGCGACGAGTACGTCCTCACTGAGGCCGGCCGGGAGTTCATGCCGGTGGTCTGGGCGATGTTCGAGTGGGGCCGGCGCCATCTGCCCAACCGCACGCCGTTGCGCCTTGCGCACCGGGGGTGTGGCGCCGAGGCCACCGTCGAAATTCGGTGCGCCGACGGTCACCGCGTACCGCCGGAGGAACTGGCGGTACGGCTGAAGCGATGAGCATCGATCGCCGGCACAGCGCACTGCGCCGCATCCCGGGCTGACCGGATACCGTTCTGCACTGATGGCACTACCGGCACCGAACGTCCCTGACGACCTGCTGGGCAGGTACCGCACCGCACGCATTCAGCAGGCGCTGTTCGACGTGCGACCGGGCGCAGGCAGCGGCTACGACGAGTTCGTCGACGCCGCAGGCGAAGTCCGCCTGGGGTGGCAGGACCTGGCCGACTGCGTCGCCGAGCGCGGCCGCCCCGGTCTGGCGCAGCTGCGTGAGGTGGTGCGCAGCCTGGTCGACAACGACGGCATCACCTATGTTCGGGTCGACGGGCGCGGTTCGGTGGTCGGTCAAACCGGCCCGAACGGTCACGAGCCCACCGAACCCGGGCCATGGCATCTCGACGCGCTGCCCCTTGTGGTCTCGGCCGACGAGTGGAACGTGCTGGAATCCGGTCTGTTGCAGCGCTCCAGACTTCTCGACGCGGTCCTTACCGACCTGTATGGGCCTCAGCTGTCGATCACCAGCGGCGTGCTGCCGGCCCAGCTTCTCTTCGCCCATCCTGGCTACGTGCGGGCCGCGCGAGGCATCGACGTCCCCGGCCGCCACCAACTGTTCCTGCACGGCTGCGACGTCAGCCGCGTCGCCGACGGCGACTTCCTCGTCAACGCCGACTGGACACAGGCACCCTCGGGGGCGGGTTACGCGCTGGCGGACCGGCGCGTCGTCGCGCATGCGGTTCCCGACCTCTACGAAAGGATCGGCCCGCGACCGGCGTCCCCGTGGGCCCAGGCGCTGCGACTGGCGCTCATCGACGCCGCTCCCGAGTCGGCCGAAGAACCCACTGTGGTGGTACTCAGCCCGGGCATCCACTCCGAGACCGCCTTCGACCAGGCGTACCTGGCAAGCGTGCTGGGCTTTCCGCTGGTGGAGAGCGACGACCTGGTCGTGCGTGACGGCAAGCTGTGGATGCGCTCGATGGGAACGCTCAAGCGTGTCGACGTCGTGCTGCGCCGGGTGGACGCGGACTTCGTCGATCCGCTGGATCTGCGTTCGGACTCACGAATCGGTGTCGTCGGCCTCGTCGAGGCGCTGCGCCGTGGCACGGTAGCGGTCGTCAACACGTTGGGCAGCGGTATCCTCGAAAGTCCCGGGCTGCAACGGTTTCTGCCCGAACTCTCGCAACAGCTGCTCGGCGAGGCACCGATGCTCGACACCGCGCCGATGTACTGGGGCGGTATCAGCACCGAACGCTCGCATCTTCTCGCCCACCTGTCGTCGCTGTTGATCAGACCGGTGACCGGCGGCCGTGGGATCGTCGGCCCCGCCCTGTCGGCCGATCAGCGCCGGCAGCTCACCGAGTGCATCGAAGCCACACCGTGGCAGTGGGTCGGCCAGGAGCTGCCCCAGTTCTCCTCTGCGCCAAGCCTTGTCGTATCCGGCAGCTTGTCGGCGACGAATGTCGGCATGCGCCTGTTCACCGTCGCTCAGCGCGGCGGCTATGCGCCCATGATCGGCGGCCTCGGCTATGTCCTGGCGCCGGGCGATGCGGCGTACACACTGAACACCGTTGCCGCCAAAGATGTCTGGGTTCGGGCACCGGAGCGGGTCACCGTGGAGCGGGTGCCGCCGGTCGAATTGCCCGCGGTCCGGCCGAGCCCGACGCGCGCGGTGAGCTCGCCGCGTGTACTGGCCGACATGTTCTGGGTGGGACGCTACGCCGAACGCGCCGAGCACATGGCGCGGCTGCTCACGGTGACCAGGGAGCGCTACCACGAATTTCATTACCGCCGAGACATGGACGGCAGCGAATGCGTGCCGGTGTTGCTGGCCGCGCTGGGCCACCAAACCGGTACCGACACCGGCGCCGGCGGCGACGACGCGGAGATGGTCGCCACCGCGCAGTCCACCCTGTGGTCGTTGACCGCAGACCGGTACCGCCCGGGATCGCTGGCCCAGTCCGTCGAACGCCTCGGCCTGCTCACCCGTTCGGTGCGCGACCAGATGTCCAACGACACCTGGATGGTGCTGGCCGCTGTGGAACGGGCGCTGCTTCATCCACCCGCGTCATCGGCCGGCCGTACCGCCAACGAGCCGCCCGATTCCCAGGCCGAGGGCGAGGCGTTTCTCACCGCGGCGGCCAGCCTGACCCTCGCGGGCATGCTGGCGCTGTCCGGTGTGGCGGCGGAATCGATGATCCGCGATGTCAGCTGGACGATGATGGACATCGGCAAGCGCATCGAACGCGGCCTGAACCTCACCGCGCTGCTGAGCGCGACGCTCACGATCGCCCGTAGCCCGGGCGCCGAGCAGACCATCACCGAATCGACTCTGGTGGTGTGCGAGTCGTCGGTCATCTACCGGCGCCGGATGCTCGGAAAGGTCAGCATGTCCGCGGTCGCCGACCTGGTGCTGTTCGACACCGACAACCCGCGCTCGCTGATCTACCAGCTGGAGCGGCTGCGCGCGGGCCTCAAGGCGTTGCCCGGGTCGTCGGGTTCGTCGCGGCCCGAGCGGATGGTCGACGAGATCGCCACGCGGCTACGGCGACTCGACCCCGACGGTCTCGAGGAGGTCGTGGACGGCAGGCGGGTCGAGTTGGCCGAGCTGCTCGACGGAATGCACGCGGATCTCCGTGAACTGGCGACCGTGATCACCGCGACCCATCTGTCGCTGCCTGGGGGCATGCAACACCTGTGGGGTCCGGACGAGCGGAGGCTGATGCCGTGAACGCGTTCCCGGACGGCCCGACTTCGTCTGCGGCCAGCCGCACCTACCGCATTATGCACCGCACCGTGTACCGCTACGCCGCCGATGTCACCAGTTCCTACGGCCGTGGCTTCCTCACCCCGCGGGACACCGAGCGTCAGCGCTGCCTGTCGCACGAGCTCGAGATCGATCCGCCGGCCGCGGACAGTTCCACCAGCCGCGACGTCTACGGCAACATCAGCTCGTATTTCCACGTAGCCGAACGCCACCGGACGCTGGCGGTGACCAGCCGGTCGGTGGTCGAAGTCGACCCACCGCCGCCCACGCTGTACGGGGCCGGTTCGGCGTTGGCGCCGTGGGAGATCGCCCGCCCGGTCGGCGTCGACGCCGCGTTGGCGACCGAGTTCACCCTCGACCTGCAGCCGCCGGAGATCACACCGGTCCTACGCGATTACGCGGCAGCCAGTTTCGAGCCGGAACGACCGTTGATCGACGCGCTGGGGGACCTGACGCACCGCATCTACTCCGATTTCACCTACCGCTCGGGATCGACGACGGTGTCCACTCAGGTCAGCGAGGTTTTGGCGGCACGCGAAGGGGTATGTCAGGACTTCGCACGGCTGGCCATCGCCTGCCTGCGCGCCAACGGGTTGGCCGCCAGTTATGTGTCGGGTTATCTGGCGACCGATCCGCCGCCCGGGAAGATACGGATGATCGGTATCGACGCGACCCACGCGTGGGCCGCCGTGTGGACACCGCAGAACCAGTGGTTGGGCCTCGATCCCACCAACGACCAGATGGTCGACGAGCGCTACATCACCGTCGGGTACGGCCGCGATTACGCCGACGTCCCGCCGTTGCGCGGCATCATCTACACCGAGTCGCAGAGCAGCGAGATCGACGTCTCCGTCGACGTCGAACCGTTCGAGGGAGGAGTGTTGCATGCGTGACTTCCTGTGCCCCAACTGCGGACAGCGCCTCGCGTTCGAGAACTCACTGTGCCTGTCGTGCAACCGGCCGCTGGGGTTCTCGCTCGACGACATGGCGTTGTTGGTCATCGCCACCGGCGACGAGCAGAACCACGCCGGCTTCGTCGACGGCGAGAAGTACCAGCTGTGCGCGAATATGCATCTGGCGGAATGCAACTGGCTGGTAGAGAAAGCTCCAGTCCACAAGCTGTGTGACGCATGCACCCTCACCCGCACCCGGCCGCAGGACTCCGACACCAAGGCGCTCGCGGCGTTCGCCGACGCCGAGCGCGCCAAGCGGCGGTTGTTGGCCGAACTGCACGAACTCAAGCTGCCGATCATCGGCCGCGACGAGGACCCCGACTACGGCCTGGCCTTCGACCTGTTGTCGAGCGAACATCAAAAGGTGTTCACCGGACACCAAAACGGTGTCATCACTTTGGATCTCGCCGAGGGCGACGACGTGCACCGCGAGCAGTTGCGCAAGGCGATGGACGAGCCGTACCGCACGCTGCTCGGCCACTTCCGCCACGAAGTCGGGCACTATTACTACTACCGCCTGGTCAGCGTGTCACCCGATTACGACGCCCGGTTCCGCGAGTTGTTCGGTGACCCCGACGCCGACTACCAGGCCGCTCTGGACCGTCATTACAACGACGGTCCGCCCGACAACTGGCAGAAGAGCTACGTCTCCTCCTACGCCACCATGCACCCGGCCGAGGACTGGGCGGAGACGTTCGCGCACTATCTGCACATCCGCGACACTCTCGACACCGCCGCCGCGTTCGGGGTGGCGCCTGCGGCGGCGACGTTCGAACGAAAGGTCCTGGGGCCGAGCAGCTTCGACGCCATCATCGAGATGTGGCTTCCGCTGTCGTGGGCGCTGAACATGCTCAACCGCTCGATGGGCAAGGAAGATCTCTACCCGTTCGTGCTGCCCGGCCCGGTGCTCGAGAAGATGCGGTTCATTCACACCGTCGTCGACGAGATCACCCAGCCCTGAACTCGCGCTCCCCACACATCTCCGCGAGCGGCCGTGTTTGCACACGACACGCCGCGACAATTTGACATTTCGCGGTCGCTCGCGCCGGTCGAGAGTCACCC
Organism: Mycobacterium sp. 852014-52144_SCH5372336; assembly: GCF_001665615.1. Taxonomy (NCBI): domain Bacteria; kingdom Bacillati; phylum Actinomycetota; class Actinomycetes; order Mycobacteriales; family Mycobacteriaceae; genus Mycobacterium; species Mycobacterium sp. 852014-52144_SCH5372336. The sequence goes on along the minus strand of NZ_LZSW01000047.1, from coordinate 48,085 downwards.
CGATGTCGGACGTCCGGCCACGCCAGCCGTCAACAACTCGCGAGCCTCGACGCTGCCGTCGAGCTGTCGGGTCCGCCGCGCGACGATCAACCACCGCCCGTCGCTGCGGTGCAACCGGAAGTGGTTGGCGCCCGCGCGCGACACCGAGAAGCCGTCGTCGTGGCGCGTCACCAACAGCGACTCGCAGACCGCGACCGCGTCGTCGCCGTCGACCGTGACCACCGCGGGTCCCAAGAAGTGGCAGCATCCGCGACGGACCAAACCCTGGTGCGCGTCGGAGCGGACCATCGCCGCGACCTCGCCACGGCCCGCCATGTGCCAACCCTCGACGTCGTAGGTGCCGTCGTCGGCCCAAAGGTCCGCGGTCGCATCGGCTTCGCCGGCATCCACCAGGGGACCGTAGGACGCGATCAGCCGCTCGATCGCGCGCTCGTCCTCGAGGCGGGCAAGTCGCCGCTCAAGGTCCGCCAATTCGGTCATCGGGTTCCTTTCTCGCCCAGCAGCTTCTGCATGAACTCGTGCGTGCGCAGCACGACCTCGGCGCGGTCCGGGTCGTTGCGACGTGTGACGTCCTCGGCGTTACCGCCTGCCACATACACCGGCCCGTTCGCCAACTGCTCCAGACCTTCTCGCGCCACGTCGGCAGGATCGGCCACCCGCATACCGGGCATGTCGAAGTTCAGGCCCACCCGCTCCATGGCCGGTGTGCGGGTCACGCCGAGGACGAGTTCGAGCACATGGACGTCGTAGTCGCGCAGTTCGAGCCACAGGCTCTCGGCGAAGATCCGGCCGAACGCCTTCACCCCGCCGTAAACGGTGTGGCGCACGGAGCCCAGGTATCCCGCCATCGACCCCACCAACAGGATGCCGCCGCGGCGGCGGTCCCGCATCGGACGGCCGAAGTGCTGCACCATCGCGAGCATGGTGCCGATGTTCAGGTCGATCACCGTATGAAAGTCGGCGAGGTCAGCGTCGAGGAAGTGCTCGCTGCAGGTGTTGGCTCCGGCGTTGTAGATCAGCAGGCCGACCTCGACGTCACCGGTGACCGCCGCGGTGCACTCCAGCGCGTCGGGTGCGGTCAAGTCGACGGCGAGGGTTCGCACCGCAACGCCGCTGCGGCGACATGCTTCGGCCGTCTGCTCGAGCGGGTCGGGCTTGCGCGCGATCAGCACGAGGTTGATTCCGGCGTGGGCGAGCTGGTGGGCGAACTCGGCGCCGACGCCTTCGGAGCCGCCGGCGATCACCGCCCAGGGTCCGTATCGGAACAGATCGGTCACGCCCCGCATTGTCGCCGACGTGCCTCGCTCATCCGCGGGCAGACGTCGCAGTGGCAGACATCTCGGCGTGTCGCAACCTCATCGCATCGGGTGGGGGCGAGACGCGGCCCTACGATCGCCCGGTGGCTGATCGCTATGGCTCCGACATCCTGGCCAACAACCCTCACCCGCGCAGAGTCCGCTCCACTGAACAACCGGCCGAGATCGGGCTCGTCGTCGAGGACGCGCAGACGGGATTCGTCGGCGCCATCGTGCGGGTTGAGTACGGCCGCATGGAACTGGAAGACCGCAACGGACGGCGTAAGCCGTTTCCCGTCGGGCCGGGTTATTTGATCGACGGAAAGCCCGTCATCCTGACCGCTCCTCGCCGAACTGTACCCAAGACCACCCGAACGGCGTCGGGATCCGTTGCGGTGCACGGCGTCCGGGCGAAAGTCGCGTTGGCCAGCCGCATCTACGTCGAGGGCCGGCACGACGCCGAACTCGTCGAACAGGTCTGGGGCGACGATCTGCGGATCGAAGGCGTCGTCGTCGAACACCTCGGCGGCATCGACGATCTCGTCGCGATCGTCGAGGACTTCCGGCCCGGACCCGGCCGCCGGCTGGGCGTCCTCGTCGACCACCTGGTCGCGGGTTCGAAGGAGGCCCGCATCGCCGGTGAGGTCATGAACGCGGTCCGGCGCGGGCCCGGCGGCTCCCACACCTTGGTCGTCGGCCACCCGTTCATCGACATCTGGCAGGCCGTCAAACCTGAGCGGCTCGGCGTCGAGAAGTGGCCCGCGGTGCCGAGGGGCGTCGACTGGAAGACGGGCGTGTGCCGCGCGCTGGGCTGGCCGGCCGCCGGACAGGCCGACATCGCCAGGGCTTGGCAACGCATCCGCGGGCGGGTGCGGGACTGGAACGACCTCGAGCCCGCGCTGATCGGGCGGGTCGAGGAGCTGATCGACTTCGTGACGCAACCCGCGTCGTGACGGCGTGGTAAGCAGAAGGCGTGTCCGACGGTCTGTTCGACGTCCCCGGCGAGGCCCCAACGCCCGCGGCCGGGCCCGTAGGCGCGTCGGCGCCCTTGGCGGTGCGGATGCGTCCGGCGACCCTCGACGAGGTCGTCGGCCAGGACCACCTGCTGCAGCCCGGCTCTCCGCTGCGCCGAATGGTGGAGGGGTCGGGTGCGGCCTCGGTCATCCTCTACGGCCCGCCCGGTACCGGTAAGACCACGCTGGCGTCGCTGATCTCACAAGCCACCGGCCGACGATTCGAGGCGCTGTCGGCGCTGTCAGCGGGCGTCAAAGAGGTGCGCGCCGTGATCGACGTCGCCAGGCGTGCGGCCGCCTACGGCGAGCAGACCGTGCTGTTCATCGACGAGGTGCACCGATTCTCCAAGACGCAGCAGGACGCGCTGCTGTCCGCGGTCGAGAACCGCGTCGTCGCCTTGGTCGCTGCGACCACCGAGAACCCGTCGTTCTCGGTGGTGGCCCCGCTGCTCTCGCGGTCGCTGATCCTGCAGCTGCAGCCCCTCAATACCGACGCGGTGCGCACGCTGGTCCGCCGCGCCATCGACGACCCTCGGGGCCTCGCAGGCAGGGTGACCGTCACCGACGAGGCCGTCGAGCTTCTGGTTTCGTTATCTGCCGGCGACGCCCGCCGGGCGCTGACCGCGCTGGAGGTGGCCGCCGAAGCTGGCGAGGCCGTGACGGTCGAGACCATCGAGCAGTCGCTGGACAAGGCCGCCGTCCGCTACGACCGCGACGGGGATCAGCACTACGACGTGATCAGCGCGTTCATCAAGTCCGTGCGCGGGTCCGACGTCGACGCCGCACTGCACTATCTGTCCCGGATGCTGGTCGCGGGGGAGGACCCACGCTTCGTCGCGCGGCGGCTGATGATCCTGGCCAGCGAGGACATCGGCATGGCGGATCCGACGGCGTTGCAGACCGCGGTGGCCGCCGCTCAGACCGTGCAGTTGATCGGCATGCCAGAAGCGCAGCTCACGCTCGCCCACGCCACTGTCCATCTCGCGACGGCGCCCAAGTCGAACGCCGTGACCACCGCGCTCGGCGCGGCGATGGCCGACATCCGGGCGGGTAAGGCCGGGATGGTGCCGCCGCATCTGCGCGACGGTCACTACTCCGGCGCGGTGAAGCTGGGCAACGCAGTAGGCTACAGGTACAGCCATGATGACCCCGATGGTGTTGTGTCCCAACAGTATCCGCCCGATGAACTGGTCGGCGTCGACTACTACAAGCCGACCTCCCACGGTGCTGAGCGTGAGATCGCCAGTCGGCTCGACAAGCTGCGCGCGATCATCCGCCGCAAGCGCTGACTCCACCCTTGACACCCTTGCAAACCCGGTCTACCTTGGTATTCAATCATTAAGTTGATCAAGCATAGGGTTGATAATTGGAGTGTGATGACGATGCTGACTCCGCACTCGACCGCGCCTTCATGGCGCTGGCCGACCCCGTCCGGCGCGCCATCGTGGCGCGGCTTTCTCGGGGGCCGGCTACGGTCAACGAGCTCGCGGAGCCCTTCGACATCACGAAACAGGCGGTGTCCAAACACATTCAGGTGCTCGAGCAGGCGGGACTGGTCACCAGGACCCGCGAGGCTCAGCGCAGGCCAGTGCACCTGGACGCGGCCGCGCTCGAGCGGCTGACCGCATGGATCGACCGGTACCGGCTCGACGCCGAACGCAGTTATCGCCGGCTGGACACCCTGCTTCCTCAGATTTCACCGATGACCGACACCTGACGAGAAAGGAACCGACACATGCGTAACGCACTCGAAATCACGGCCCCCGTGGACACGCTGGCCATGGAGTTCACCCGGGAGTTCGACGCTCCCGTCGACGCTCTGTTCCGCGCGCACGCCGAGCCCGATCTGGTCAAGCAGTGGCTTGGCCCGCGCGGACTGGAGATGACGATCGAGGAGTGGTACTTCAACAGCCACGGCGGATACCGCTACGTGCACAAGGACCAGGGCGGCGCGTACAGCTTCAACGGCACGTTCCACACCGTCCGGGCGAACGAGTTCATCCTCCAGACGTTCGAGTTCGACGGGGGGCCGGATCAGGTCAACATCGAATACCTGTGGTTCGAGGATCTCGGCGGCGGCCGCAGCCGCTTGCGCGGCCGGTCGATCTGCCCGACCGTCGAGGCCCGCGACGCGCTGCTGGCCTCCGGTATGGAGGGCGGGATGACCGAGGGCTACGAGAAGCTCGACGAACTACTGAAGACGCTGTGACTGACCCTGTGACAGAAGCGATCCCGGCTGCCGGGGGGCGCAGCCGGGATCGTCTGGTTGGTTTTCGCTAGCGCAGGACGCCGCCGCGACGACCGCCCGTCACGCCGGTGCGCCTGCGTCCCATGAGCGCAGACACGAGCGCAACGCCGATCACGGCGACGACGACCTGACAAAGCAATTCGATCCAGTCGACGCCGGCGGTGGCGGTCGGCAGCCCGAGCGCATTTGCGAGCCACGTGCCGATCAGCGCCGAGACGATGCCCACGAGAACGGTCACGATGATGCCGATGGGCTGCCTGCCGGGCAGGATCAGGCGGGCGAGCACGCCGACCACTGCGCCGATGAGAATCGCGGTGATAACGCCGGTGACGGTCATGGTTCCTCCAGGGTCTCGGGGTGCAGCTGACATACCCCGACACCGACGTCAATAAACGGATCGGCGTGGCGGACCGGGATCAGACCATTTCCGGGATGCGGAGGTGGGCGAGGGCCAGATCGAATTCGCCCACGTCGACGATGTCGGCTCCCAATTCGCGCGTCCGGGCGTTTCGCAGTTCCCTGGCCTGGTCCCGGTTCTCCGCCATCGCGGCACGGCTGTCGAACGTCGCCGACGCCACGGCGCGGCCCGAATCCGGATTGATCAGGTAGCTGGCGCTGCAGAAGCCGTGCAGTGCCTCAAGGGCCGGCAGCACATCGGTCTTGAAGAACGCGATCGAGCGTGCGATGTGTTCGCGAGGCACTCTCAGCCAGGTGGCCCGGACGCAGGCGCCGTCGGCCGAGCGGTGATCGCGGTGCATGACGCCGATCTGCCACTGATCGACGGTCGCTTCACCGCCGAGGGCCTCGGCGGCGCGATCGCGCAGCGGTGCCGCCCGCTCGGTGCTCGCCCGCAGCGCGTCCTCGGAGTCCCATGCGCTGGTCGCGATGCAGTGGCCGGATTCTCGATCCACCAACAACGACAAGCCGACGAACCCGTCGACCCCTTCCAGCGCGGGCATGACCTCGGACCTGATGAACGCGATGCCGTCATCGATCGACGAAGGTCGTGCATGGATGGTGGTAGAGCGTGCGTACACGGCCCACCTCCTTTGCTCGGGGCAGCGCCCCAGCGGCGCCGCCGGACCACCTCTCAGCTTCCTCCTGGTAGGAGGTCGATTCAATGGACGATAGAAACGCGACTCGTACCCTCGATGAGGTGGATACCGACGTGATCGACATCGAGACCGGTCAGCGCCGCATCATCGACCTGACCGACGACGTCCGCTCGTTCTGCGGCCGCCGCGGCGACGGGTTGTGCAGCGTCTTCGTCCCGCACGCGACCGCGGGTGTGGCGATCATCGAAACGGGCGCGGGTTCTGACGACGATCTCGTCGACACCCTCGAGAACCTGCTCCCGCGCGACGATCGCTACCGGCACTCCCACGGCTCGCCGGGACATGGCGCCGACCATGTGCTGCCCGCCCTGGTGTCGCCGTCGGTGACCATCCCGGTGCAGAACGGGGAGCCGTTGCTCGGCACCTGGCAGAGCATCGTGCTCGTCGACCTCAACCGCGACAATCCGCAGCGCAAGGTCCGGCTGAGCTTCATCGACGCGTGACGTGACATCGGTGACACCAGACCGAGTCTGACCTGGGCACTGCCGACGCGGCCCGTTCGTTGTCTTTTCGGCGTGACAACCGCGACCGGTACTGTAGTGCGGTCGAATAGTCGCAGGTATCAGCGAAACTTCAAGGATGTATCAGACGTGCAGACACACGAGATCAGGACGCGTTTCCTCGATCACTTCGTGAAGGCGGGCCACACCGAGGTGCCGAGCGCCTCGGTGATACTGGACGACCCCAATCTGCTCTTCGTCAACGCCGGCATGGTCCAGTTCGTGCCCTACTTCCTGGGTCAGCAGGCCCCGCCGTGGAAGCGGGCCACCAGCATCCAAAAGTGCATCCGCACACCCGACATCGACGAGGTGGGCATCACCACCCGCCACAACACCTTCTTCCAGATGGCGGGCAACTTCTCGTTCGGCGACTACTTCAAGAAGGGCGCCATCGAGTTCGCGTGGACGCTGCTCACCAATCCGGTCGAACAAGGCGGTTACGGGCTCGACCCGCAGCGCCTGTGGGCCACGGTGTACATCGACGACGACGAGGCGATGGCCCTCTGGCAGGAGGTGGCAGGGCTGCCGGCCGAGCGCATCCAGCGTCGCGGGATGGCCGACAACTACTGGTCGATGGGCATCCCGGGGCCGTGCGGGCCGTCGTCGGAGATCTACTACGACCGGGGCCCCGAGTACGGCGTCGAGGGCGGCCCGATCGCCAACGAAGACCGCTACATCGAGATCTGGAACCTCGTCTTCATGCAGAACGAGCGCGGCGAGGGCACCTCCAAGGAGGACTTCGAGATCCTCGGCCCGCTGCCGCGCAAGAACATCGACACCGGCATGGGCGTCGAGCGGGTGGCGTGCCTGCTGCAAGGCGTGGACAACGTCTACGAGACCGACCTGCTGCGTCCGGCCATCGACCTGGTGGCCGCGCACGCGCCGCGCGGCTACGGGCAGGGCAGCCACACCGACGACGTGCGATACCGCATCATCGCCGACCACAGCCGCACGTCGGCGATCATCATCGGCGACGGTGTGAGCCCCGGCAACGAGGGCCGCGGATACGTGTTGCGCCGCCTGCTGCGCCGGATCATCCGCTCCGCGAAACTGCTCGGCGTCGAACAACCGATCATGGCCGACCTGATGACCACCGTGCGCGAAGCGATGGGCCCGTCGTATCCGGAACTGGTCGCCGACTTCGACCGCATCCAACGCATCGCCGTGGCCGAGGAGACCGCGTTCAACCGGACGCTGGCCTCCGGTTCCCGGCTGTTCGACGAGGCGGCCGGCGCCACAAAGGCCAAGGGGGCCACGGTGTTGTCCGGCTCCGATGCGTTCACGTTGCACGACACCTACGGGTTCCCGATCGAGCTCACGCTGGAGATGGCCGCCGAACACGGCCTGTCCGTCGACGAGGAAGGCTTCCGCGGTTTGATGGCGGAGCAGCGCCAACGCGCCAAGGCCGACGCCGCGGCGCGGAAGCAGGCGCACTCGGATCTGTCGGCGTACCGCGATCTCGTCGACGCGGGTCCGACCGAATTCACCGGATTCGACGAGTTGTCTTCCGAGGCACGGATTCTCGGTATCTTCGTCGATGGTGAGCGGGTGCCGGTCGTCTCGCACAACGGTTCCGGAGGAGGCCCGCCGCCGGACCGCGTCGAGTTGATCCTCGATCGCACCCCCTTCTACGCCGAGTCCGGCGGCCAGATCGCCGACGAGGGCACGATCAGCGGATCGGGCGCCTCCACCGCGGCCAAGGCGGCGGTCACCGACGTGCAGAAGATCGCGAAGACGTTGTGGTCGCATCGTGTCCGTGTGGAGTCCGGCGAGTTCGTCGAGGGCGACACCGTCGTCGCCGCGGTCGACCCGAAGTGGCGCCACGGCGCCACGCAGGGCCACTCCGGGACCCACATGGTGCACGCCGCGCTGCGGCAGGTGCTGGGGCCCAACGCCGTTCAGGCGGGCTCGTTGAACAGGCCCGGTTATCTGCGGTTCGACTTCAACTGGCAGGGACCGCTCTCCGAGGAACAACGCAGCCAGATAGAAGAGGTGACCAACGAGGCCGTCGAGGCCGACCACGAGGTCCACACGTTCACCACCGAGTTGGACAAGGCCAAGGCGATGGGCGCCATAGCGTTGTTCGGCGAGCAGTATCCCGAACAAGTTCGCGTGGTCGAGATCGGCGGACCTTTCTCGCTGGAGCTGTGCGGCGGCACCCACGTGCACAACTCTGCGCAGATCGGTCCGGTCACCCTTCTCGGTGAGTCGTCGGTCGGCTCGGGCGTGCGCCGGGTGGAGGCCTACGTCGGGCTCGAGTCCTTCCGCCACCTGGCTAAGGAACGGGCCTTGATGGCCGGGCTTGCGTCGACGCTGAAGGTGCCCTCCGACGAGGTGCCAGCGCGGGTGGCGAACCTGGTCGAGCGGCTGCGGGCGGCCGAGAAAGAGCTGGACCGGTTGCGTCTGGCCAATGCCCGCGCCGCGGCAGCCAATGCCGCCGCGGGCGCGGAACTTGTCGGTAAGGTCCGTCTCGTGGCGCAGCGCATGGCCAGTGGGATGTCGGCCGGTGATCTGCGCACGCTCGTCGGCGACGTCCGCGGCAAGCTCGGCAGCGATCCCGCCGTTGTCGCGCTGATCGCCGAGGGTGAGAACGACAGCGTGCCGTTTGTGGTTGCGGTCAACCCAGCCGCACAAGACCTCGGGTTCCGTGCCAACGATCTGGTGAAGACGCTGGGTGCGGCCGTCAATGGTCGCGGCGGCGGAAAACCCGATCTGGCACAGGGTTCGGGCAAGGGGGCGGCAGGAATCGACGCGGCGCTGGCGGCGCTCCGCGCAGAGATCGACCGAGGCTAGCGGCGTGAATTCCACACCGACGGGCGACGATCCGCACTCGCGGGGGGACTCAGGCGACCGTCGACCGGATCGGCCTGGACATTTGCTGAACCCGCCGGATCCGGGGCGCGGCCGCCGGATCGGCATCGACGTCGGCAGTGTGCGGATCGGCGTGGCCGCCAGCGATCCGGACGGCATCCTGGCCACGCCTGTCGAGACCGTTCGTCGCGACCGCACCGACCGGCACATCCGCAGGCTCACCGGTTTGGTCAAGGACCTCGATGTGGTGGAGGTCGTGGTGGGGTTGCCCCGCACGCTCGCCGATCGATCGGGGACCTCGGCTCAGGACGCCGTTGCGTTGGCCGATGCGTTGGCCGCACGGATCGCGCCCACACCGGTGCGACTCGCCGATGAACGACTTACTACGGTGGTGGCGCAACGCTCGCTGCGGGATGCCGGTGTCCGCGCCAGAGGGCAGCGCTCGGTGATCGACCAAGCGGCGGCGGTGGGCATTCTGCAGAACTGGTTGGACCAGCGGCGCGAAGCGGCGCGCACGCAAGGAGCGGATGAGCACGTTGCCGCGCATGGAGAGGTCGGGGATGACTAACCATTGGGGCGCCGAGCGGGCCGAACCTGTTGCGGTGGGCCCGCCGCGGCGCCGGATGACCCGCGCGGAGCGGATCCGCGCGGCGCGCAGCCGGCGCAAGCGCCGCTTGGCAAGTGGCTTGGCCGTCGGCCTGCTGATCGTGGTCGTCATCGGCGCGGTGTTCCTGGGTTCGAAGTTGTGGCACTCACTGTTCGGCGGTAACGACTTCAGCGGCGACGGTGTCGCTGACGTCGTGATCCAGGTGCATGACGGCGACTCGACGACCGCGATCGGCAAGACGTTGCAGGAGCACAACATCGTCGCGACCGCCAGCGTGTTCGTCGACGCCGCAGAAGGCAACGAAGCGATATCGGCGATTCAACCGGGCTTCTATAAGATGCGGACCGAGATTCCGGCCGCTAACGCCGTTGCGCGGCTTTCGGATCCGAAGAACCGGGTCGGCAAGCTGACGATTCCCGAAGGGCGCCAGCTCGACGATGTGCGTGATGTCAAGACCAACGCGGTCACCGAGGGCATCCTCACCCTGATTTCGCGAGCGACGTGTGTCGACCTCGACGGTGAGCGCCACTGTGTGGCCGCCGACGCGCTGAAGAACGTGGCCGCGACGGCGGCGCCGGCGTCGCTCGGTGTGGCCGACTGGGCCGTCGGCCCCGTCCAGGCGATGGGTGACGACCATCGCCGCCTCGAGGGGCTGATTGCCGCGGGGACGTGGAACATCGACCCGTCGGCACAGCCGCAAGAGATCTTGGCCAATCTGATCTCCACCAGCGCAACCCAATACGCCAACGGTGGACTGCTCGAAACGGCCGCGGCCATGGACATGTCGCCCTACGAGATCCTGATCGTCGGCTCCCTGGTGCAGCGGGAGTCGACACCGGAGGACTTTGCGAAGGTGGCGCGCGTCATCTACAACCGGCTGGCGGAGAACCGCACGCTCGAGTTCGACTCGACGGTGAACTATCCGCTCGACCGCATCGAGGTGGCCACCACCGACGCCGACCGCGCCCAGCGCAACGACTGGAACACCTATGTGCGCCCCGGCCTTCCGGCGACACCGATTTGTTCGCCGAGCACCGCGGCGTTGACCGCTGCGGAGAACCCTGCGCCAGGGGACTGGCTGTACTTCGTCACCATCGACATGCAGGGCACGACGTTGTTCACCCGGGACTACCCGCAACACCTCGCGAACATCGAGCTCGCCAAGCGCAACGGTGTGCTCGACTCCGCGCGGTGAGCGCGGGGCGTAAAGCGGCGGTGCTCGGTTCGCCGATCGCGCATTCGCGTTCCCCGCAGTTGCATCTCGCGGCGTACCGGGCGCTGGGCCTGCCCGACTGGACCTATGAGCGCATCGAGTGCACGGCCGAACAGCTGCCGAACCTGGTGGGTGGGCTCGGATCGGAGTGGGTCGGCTTGTCGGTCACCATGCCCGGTAAGTTCGCCGCGCTGGAGGTCGCCGACGAGCGCACGGCGCGCGCAGAACTGGTCGGGTCGGCTAACACGCTGGTGCGCACCGATATTGGCTGGCGGGCCGACAACACCGACATCGACGGGGTGAGCGGCGCCCTCGGCGAGGCGCCCGCCCAACACGGTGTGGTCATCGGGTCAGGCGGCACGGCGCCCGCGGCCATCGTCGCGCTCGCGGAACGCGGCGTCGCCCGGATCACCGTGATCGCGCGTAATCCGGACAAGGCCGGTCCGCTGGTGGATCTGGCGACGCGGGTCGGCGCCGAGGCGCGATGGGCCGACATCGACGGAAGCGGCCTGGCAGCGGCGGCGGCCGACGCGGATCTGATGATCAACACAATTCCGGCGGACGTCGCCGCGGCGTATACCCCCGCACTGGCCGTCGTCCCGCTGCTGCTCGATGCGATCTACGATCCCTGGCCGACCCCGCTGGCCACCGCGGTGCAGAACGCCGGTGGACAGGTGATCAGCGGCCTGCAGATGCTGTTGCACCAGGCGTTCGCGCAGGTCGAACTCTTCACCGGGATGCCGGCGCCGAAAGAGGCGATGGCCGCGGCGCTCGACTGACCCGGTGTGCCGGCGATCCTGGCGCCCAGTTCTGCGCCAGGGTCGTGATCCGGGGCGAATTCACAGCCCTGGCGCAGAAATCGGTGACCAAGCGTGCTCCGGGCGGGCGTTAGCCTTTCGTAGATGGGGGAAGTGGTGGCCTGCGCCGCCGTGCTGGCGTGGCTGGTGGCGCTGAGCGTGTTCGACGTCACGGCGCGTCGGCTGCCCAACTGGCTGACCCTGCCGGGTGCGCTGGTGATCGTTGCGGCCGCGTTCGCGGCGGGGCGCGGTGGTGCGGCCTTGATCGGCGCCTCGGCGCTGTTTCTCGTGTACGTGACGGTGCACCTGCTCGCGCCCGCGGCGATGGGCGCCGGCGACGTCAAACTCGCTATCGGTCTCGGAGCCCTGACCGGTTCATTGGGCGTCGACGTGTGGGCCCTGTCCGCGCTTACCGCACCGCTGGTGACGGCGACGTGGGCCGTTGTCGCCGTGATATGCCGCAGGGAAAGTACTGTCCCACACGGCCTGTCGATGTGTCTGGCCGCGGCGACGGCGACCGGGCTCGCGGTGTACTAGTGGCAGGGGAACCCGAGCAGATGGCGGGCGTCGTGCACGAACTCGTGGATGTGGGTGTCGGAGCCGAAGACCGACGTCGCGCCCTGGTCGAGCCCGACGAGATACAGCACCATCAATGCCAGGAACGCCGTACCGGTCAGCCACGCGGTGGCGGCCAGTCCGCTGACGTCGATGCGGGTGGCGGTCGCCTCAGTCATGGCTGTCTCCGGTCATCCGGGCGGGCGCGGTCAGCAGATGGTGGTCGTGAATCACCCTCTCCAGGGCGCTGACCCAGTGGTCGTAATACTGCCAGTCGCCGCGGTCGGTTTCCGGGGTCTCCTCCCACCGCCCGATCGTATCTATCAGGCTCTGCTGGAAGTCACTCCAATCGAAGTGGCGGAATTCCGACAGGGCCAGTGCCAGACCGAACGCCCGCCGCTGCCAGTCGTGGTCGAACTGCGGGGCCGCCTGGTCGGTGGTGCAGGTCTCGTGCAGGTTCATGAGACCGGCCCCGCCAGGGCCACGCCCATCATCGATTCGGTGGTGACCAGTTCCATCAGCTCCTCGTCAGTGAATTGTTCTGTGCCGGAAGGACGTTCGGGAATGACGAACCACCGTGAGTGTCCGCTGCTGTCCCAGACCTTGATCTCGGTGTCCTCGGGCAGTTCGACGCCGATCTCGGCGAGCACCGTGCGTGGTTCGCGCGCTGCGCGAGCACGGAACACCGGGTCCTTGTACCAGTACGGCGGCAGACCCAGCACGGGCCAGGGGAAGCACGAACACAACGTGCAGATGACCAGATTGTGCACACCGGGGGAGTTGGCGACGGCCTGCAGATGCTCACCCTCGGCGCCGGCCATACCCTCGGGCAGCTCGAGTTCGGCGATGGCCGCAGGGGTGTCGACCACGACGCGAGCCGCGAAATCCGGGTCGGTCCATGCCTTCACGACGATCTTGCGTCCGTTCAGCGGTGTCATCTCTGATTTGAAGTACGACAACACCTTGTCCACGGTTTGGTTTGTGATCACGCCCTTCTCGATCAGAAGAGATTCCAGCGCAGCGACTTTGGCGGCGCTGGACAGCTCGCGATCCTCCGGGTGGTAGAACTGGTCGCTCATCACGCTCCTTCCAGGTAGGCCTCGAACAGCTCGGCGTAGATGGTCAGCGGACCGTTCTCGGCGCGCTCACCGAACAGATCCTGCGGGTCGAACGCGACGATGTAGATCGGCATCGGGTCACCGATGCCGTCGCCGGTGTGGGTGAAGTACGCGTAGTCGCCCTCGAAGATCCGCTCCACGGTGCCCACGCGGCCACGCAGATAGCCGGGCAGGCGGGTGTGGGCGGCAGCGGGGACGTTGGTGATGCGCACGGAGTCGCCGACGGCGAACTTCGGGTGAGCGACGTCGCGGCGGGGACTGTCGCCCCGACGTAGGTAGTCGACGACCTGGTCGTCGATCGCCGGTACCTGATCGCCGACGGCAGGGGCGGCTTCAGCGGCCAATTCCTCTTTACGCGCGGCCAATTCGTCTTCGGTCACGTAGCCCTTATCGATGAAGAACTGCGTGATGCCGCCCAGCCACTTCTCGTAGTAGCGGAACTTGAAGTAGTCGAACGGGTTCATCGCTTCGGCGCCGGTGCGCAGGTCGGCCCACGTCCACTCGTCCTTGAACGCGGTCGGCACCTCGTCGATCGGATACCGCGGAAGCGACGAACCGAGGTGGTTCGACAACCCCATCATCGCGACGTGGATACCAAAGATCCGCTTCTCCCACTCCTCGACGAAGACTCGCTTCTCGAGGTTGAGCGGTGCCGGCAGCCCCTCCAGGCCGCCGAGGTAGTGCTGCAGTTTCATTACGCGGGGCTGCCTTCCGTCGTCGGTGCAATTTCCGGACTCGCGTGGTGCGTTTCGGGCTCGCGGGTCAACACCTTCGCGACGTACTCGCTCAACAAACCGAACGAGGCCCCGAGCACACACGCCATCGCGGCGACCAGGCCCGGATGCGATATCGACGTCACGGTGATCGCGTTGCCCGTCCCGGCCACCGTGGACACCGTGCTCGCGAAACCCACCACCACCGCGGGCGTCGTCGAGAGCAGCGATAGCCAGGACGCCTGCACCATCACCGCGCTGCCGATCCCGACGGCCACCGCGACCGCCAACAGGCTGCCGCCCAACAGGTGGCCCGCATACAGGCTCGCCGCCGCGATCAGGACGCCGGCCAGATTGCTCGCCAGCGACCGCACCCATCCGCCGATTCCGCCACCGACGAAGAAGAAGGAAGCCCACGTCAGGAAGACCACCCAGATCGGGACCGTGATCACTTCCGCGGTCAAGGCCACCGCGAGTCCGCCGAGCACACCGATGCTCACCGTCAATGCTGATCTTGAATCCATGGAAGAACTGTGCGGTCGCGGTGTTTCGCCCGCGTAACGACTGTGTTGGATTCAGAACAACTGCAGTTGCATACTCAGAGTATGTTAGTACATACTATGAGTATGCAAAATTTCGACCTTGACCTGAAAGCCATCTCGGAGCGGTATTTCGCCGCATGGGCCGATCGCGACCCCGACGCGATCGCCGACCTGCACACCGCGGACACCCGGTTCTGGACCCATGTGGACATCGAGCCCGCGGTCGGCCGCGACGCCGCGCGGGAGGCGTTCGCCGGTGTCTTCCGGCAATTCCCCGACTTCGCCTTCGAGGTCAAGCGCGTCCTCTACGGCAGTGCCCACTGGGTGCTCGACTGGGTGTTGATCTCCGGTGACGTGCGATTCGACTGCCTCGACGTTGTCGTCGTCTCACCCGACGGACTGGTCGCCCGCAAGGACTCGTTCATCGACTCCGCGCAGATGGTCGCGTCGATGAGCGGAGGCCGTTCGTGACTGCGGCAGCAGCGATCGACCAACTGCCACTCATCGACGCGCTGCCCGTGGAGCACCTCTTCGACGTCAGCGTTGATCTGCTTCCGGCACAACCGGTTCCGACCGCAACCGGCATGCGGCTGACGTTCGTCACCAAAGGCGGGGGCGTGAACGGGCCGCGGCTGCGCGGCGAGGTACTACCCGGGGGTGGTGACTGGCTGCTCGTCGGTGACGACGGATGCGGCAGGGTCGACGTCCGCGCGACCTTGCGCACGCACGACGGCGTGCTCATCCACTTCGAGAGCGCGGGTATCGTCAACGTTCCCGCCGACGGCCTCGACCGGCTGGCACGCGGGGAGGTACTCGGTTTCGACGAGACCTACGTGCGGACCACGCCGAGATTCGCCACCGTCGACGAGCGGTATGCATGGCTCGGCGGAATCGTCGCGGTGGGCTACAACATCCTCTCGCCCGACCACGTCGACTACCGCATTTATCAAGTGCTCTGAACTTTGGCTGGCCGCCAACGACAAACCGCGCACTCCCGAAGAGAGTGGGTTGTTCGAGCCACAGTGGAATTGCTGAGCTGCAACTGATTCAGACGAGATGGGTACAGCTCCGCTCTGACATGCCCGGGACTGGCCCGGCAAGGCCCGCGGAGCGAGCACGATTACTCGGCGGCGAGCTCGCATTCGTGGCCGCTCGCGAGCACTCGCTCCAGCCACTGAAGCACCGGCGGCGCTACCTGCTGCAGGCCCGACTCCGCGACGATCCAGTGCGGCATGTCCGGATGCATTTGATGCTCGGCGCCGTACCGCTTTGCGATCCGTCGCGAAATCCACGGCGCGACATTGCGATCCGAACCGCCGCTGACCACGAGCACGGGACACCTCACCGAATGCCTGTTCGCCCGCACCGACGGCGTTCCCAACGTCAACGCGCGAAACGCCTTGCCCGAGTCGGGCACCAGCTTCGGTACCAGCTCATCCTGCTCGGCCGTCGGCAGCGTGCTCAACGGGACCGCCCGCATCGTGCGCGCATTCGGCAGCACCGGCCGGCCTGCCAGCACCGCCGGCAGGATCGGCACCAGGTGCGGCAAAGACCGCAGCTGCGGCCACAAAACCCCGGCCGGAATCGACGCCAGTAGCACCAGCGCGCGCACGTCGCGCACTGCGGCCAGTTTCTGGCCCAATAGCCCGCCGATGCTGTGGCCGACCACCACCGCCGGGGCGTCCAGGCTGTCGTACGCCGCCAGCGCCGCCTCGAAGAACTCCGCCACCCCGCTCGCCGACAACACCTCCCGATCCGTCGGGTTGCGGCCGGGCATCGTCGCGGCACGACACTCGTACCCCGTGGCGCGGAAGAACTCCAGCCACGGCTTGTACAGCTCGGGAGTTCCGAAAATCGAATGCAGGAACAGGATCGGCGGCTTCTCGGACGTCATCGCACTGATTCTCGCGGACGGGGTTCGCCGAGTCGATTACCTCGGAGGTCATGGAAGCTCCCACCCCCGACCGCACGACACTTGCATACTCGAGGTATGCCCGCAACGCGACTCACCCAGGCCGAACGCACCGAGGCGACCACCGCCGCGCTTATCGACGCGGCGCGCGCGTTGTTCGCCGAGAACGGATACGAAACCACCTCGCTCGACGCCGTCGCGGCCCGGGCGCGGGTGACCAAGGGCGCCGTCTACCACCACTTCGACGGCAAGCGCGGGCTGTTCGAGGCGGTCTTCACGCGCGAGGTCGAGCGGATGGCGGTGCCACTGGCCGAGACCTATCAGCGTGCGTACGCGCGGAAGAAGGATCCGTGGGACGCGTTCGGGGCCGGCTGCCGGGCGTTCCTCGACGAGTGCCTCGACCCGGGGGTGCAACGGATCGTGCTGCTCGACGCGTTCACCGCGCTGGGCTGGGAGCAGATGCGGCGCCTGGAGACCCCGTTGCTCGACATGATGGAGGCGGCCATCGCTCGTGCGGTCGACGCGGGGCGGATCGCCAAGCGCACGCCCGGGCCGCTGGCGCACTTCCTGTTCGGAGCCATCTGCGAGGCGGCCATGATCGTCGCGCGCTCGACCGCTCAGAAGGCCGCGCACCGTCAGGCCGCGGCCGAACTCGCCCGCGTTCTCGACGGCCTGGTCATCGCCTGATTCGGGGTCAGACGGCCGACGTGGGAAGATGGGACGCGTGTTGCGATGGACCACTGCTGGTGAATCACACGGCCGCGCCCTGGTGGCCGTGGTCGAAGGCATGGTCGCCGGCGTGCATGTCACCTCGGACGACATCGCTGGACAACTGGCGCGTCGACGTCTCGGGTACGGCCGCGGCGCCCGGATGAAGTTCGAGCAGGACCAGGTCACGATGCTGGCGGGGGTTCGACACGGCGTCACGCTTGGCGGCCCGATCGCGGTCGAGATCGGCAACACCGAGTGGCCGAAGTGGGAGACGGTGATGGCCCCGGATCCGGTCGACCCCGCCGAGCTGGCCGAGAGCGCGCGCAACGCGCCGTTGACGCGGCCCCGGCCCGGGCACGCCGACTACGCGGGCATGCTCAAGTACGGCTTCGACGACGCCCGCCCGGTGCTGGAGCGTGCCAGCGCGCGCGAGACCGCGGCCCGCGTCGCCGCGGGCACCATCGCCCGCGCATTCCTCAAGGAGGCCCTCGGCGTCGAGGTGGTGTCCCATGTCATCTCGATCGGGGCGTCCGACCCCTACGACGGCCCGCCGCCCCAAGCCGCCGACCTCGCGGCGATCGACGCCAGCCCGGTGCGCGCGTACGACAAGGACGCCGAGAAGTCGATGATCGACGAGATCGAGGCGGCCAAGAAGGACGGCGACACGCTGGGCGGCGTCGTCGAGGTGGTGGCCAACGGTCTTCCGGTCGGGCTGGGCTCATTCACCAGCGGCGACAACCGGCTGGACAGCCAACTCGCCGCCGCCGTGATGGGCATCCAGGCGATCAAGGGCGTCGAAATCGGCGACGGCTTCACGACCGCGCGCCGCCGCGGCAGCGCCGCCCACGACGAGATGTATCCCGGTCCGGACGGTGTCATGCGCTCGACCAACCGCGCGGGCGGGCTGGAAGGCGGCATGACCAACGGCCAGCCGCTGCGGGTGCGCGCCGCGATGAAGCCGATCTCCACGGTGCCGCGCGCCCTGGCCACCGTCGACATGGCCACCGGTGAAGAGGCCGTCGCGATCCACCAGCGCTCCGACGTGTGCGCGGTGCCCGCCGCGGGCGTGGTCGTCGAGACCATGGTGGCGCTGGTCCTGGCGCGCGCGGCGCTGCAGAAGTTCGGCGGTGACTCGTTGACCGAGACGCGCGCCAACATCGACAACTACCTGCGCTGGGTGGCCGAACGTGAGCCCTCTCCGCAACGGGTCCAGGCTTCGGGCTGATGACGCCCCGAGCAGTGCTGGTCGGATTGCCCGGCTCGGGTAAGTCCACCATCGGGCGGCGGCTGGCCAAGGCGCTCGACCTCTCAATGCTCGACACCGACGCCGCGATCGAGGAGACCACGGGCCGCACGATCGCCGACATCTTCGCCACCGACGGCGAGCAGGAGTTCCGCCGGATCGAGGAAGAGGTCATCCGCTCGGCACTGCAGACCCACGACGGTGTGCTGTCGCTGGGCGGCGGCGCGGTGACCACACCCGGCGTGCGCGAGGCACTGGCCGGTCACACGGTCATCTATCTGGAGATCAGCGCCGCAGAGGGGGTTCGCCGGACCGGCGGAAGTACCGTGCGTCCACTGCTCGAAGGCGGTGACCGCAGCGAGAAGTTCAAAACGCTGATGTCCGAACGGGTTCCGCTGTATCGCGAGGTGGCGACGCTTCGGGTCAACACCAACCGGCGCAACCCCGGCGCCGTGGTGCGCTACATCGTGGCCCGCCTCGAGAACCCCGAGACCACCCACTCCTCGCGACGCAGGCGCCGCTCGCCGTGGCGCAGGGGCCCGTCGCAGCTGACCGCCGAACCCAGTACCGAGGCCCCGCCGTCCCCGGCGGCGGTCGCCGCCCGCAATCCGAAGGCCAACCGTGACTGAGCCCGTGACCATAGACGTCCTCGTTGAGGTTCCCTACCCGGTGATCGTCGGCACCGGACTGCTCGGCGATCTCGTGCGCGTGCTCGAGGGCAGGCACAAGGTCGCGATCCTGCACCAGCCGACGCTGGCGCAGACCGCCGAGGTCATCCGAAGTGCCCTGGCGGACAAGGGAATCGACGCACACCGCATCGAGATTCCGGACGCCGAGAAGGGCAAGGACCTGCCCGTCGTCGGGTTCATCTGGGAAGTGTTGGGGCGCATTGGGGTCGGTCGCAAGGACGCGATCGTCAGCCTGGGCGGGGGAGCGGCCACCGATGTCGCCGGATTCGCCGCCGCCACCTGGCTGCGCGGAATCGACATCGTGCACGTGCCGACCACGCTGCTCGGCATGGTCGACGCCGCGGTCGGCGGTAAGACCGGCATCAACACCGACGCGGGCAAGAACCTGGTCGGCGCGTTCCACCAGCCGACCGCCGTGCTCGTCGACCTCGCGACCCTGCAGACGTTGCCGCGCAACGAACTCGTGGCGGGTATGGCCGAGATCGTCAAGGCCGGCTTCATTGCCGATCCGACGATCCTCGACCTGATCGAGGCCGATCCCGACGCGGCGCTCGACCCGACGGGCGCCGTGCTGCCCGAACTGATCCGCCGCGCGATCGCGGTCAAGGCCGAGGTGGTGGCCGCCGACGAGAAAGAGTCGCAACTGCGCGAGATCCTGAACTACGGCCACACCCTGGCCCACGCGATCGAACGCCGCGAGCGCTACCAGTGGCGCCACGGCGCCGCCGTCTCGGTGGGACTGGTGTTCGCCGCCGAGCTCGGCCGGCTCGCGGGGCGGCTAGACGACGAAACCGCCGATCGGCACCGTTCCGTGCTGACCTCGCTCGGGCTCCCGGTCAGCTATGACCCCGACGCGTTCGGCGAGTTGCTGGAAAACATGGCCGGTGACAAGAAGACCCGCGCCGGTGTGCTGCGGTTCGTCGTGCTCGACGGGCTCGGCAAGCCCGGACGCCTGGAAGGGCCCGACCCGTCGCTCCTGGCGGCGGCCTACGCAGAAATAGGGCGGTGACGTCATGACCCAGACCGTGCTCGTGCTCAACGGCCCCAACCTCGGTCGGCTGGGCCGGCGCGAACCGGACGTCTACGGCGGCACCACCCACGACGAGCTGGTGGCGCTCATCGACCGCGAAGCCGATGCGCTCGGTCTGAAGGCCGTTGTGCGCCAAAGCGATAATGAGGCCGATCTGCTGGGCTGGATTCATGCGGCCGCCGACGCGGGGGATCCGGTGATCATCAACGCCGGCGCGCTGACCCACACGTCGGTCGCCCTGCGCGACGCCTGCAGCGAACTGCGCGCGCCGCTGATCGAGGTGCACATCTCAAACGTGCACGCGCGCGAGGAGTTTCGGCATCATTCGTACCTGAGCGCGGTGGCCACCGGTGTGGTCGTCGGCCTCGGGGTGCAGGGCTACCTGTTGGCCCTGCGGTATCTGGCCAGCCTCGGTGAGGAACCTCGTTCGTCGGTGCTGGCCACCGAGTAGCAGATCGCCGTCGAGATCACCGTCGGCAGCACCAGCGTGAGCACCAGCACGCAGATGACGATCATGGGGTTCGGCGCCGTGAGCCAGGCCTCGGGGATGCGGGCCAGGCTGACCGCGAGCCAGGACCCGATGATCGCGAGCACCACGGTGCCGATGGTGGCGAACTTGATCGACCGAAGCTCGAGGAGCGTCGGTTCGGCGGTGTCGGCCAACGACTTCCGCAACGTCCGGGTGCGCAGGTACACCAGCACGAAGTCGGCGATGACGAATGCCGCGGCCGCGACGACGATGGTGCCCTCGACCCACACCGCGGGCCGGTGTCCCCACATGAAGCGCAGGTAGTCGATCGAGGTCTCGGACACGATCAGTGTCGCCGTCATCGCGGCCGCGAATGTCAGCCAACCGCCGAGCTCGGCAAGGAAGCAGTACGCGCGCACGTCGGCGGGGTCCTGGTCGCTCACCTTGTTGACGGCGTGGCTGGCCAGCATCCAACCGAGCCCGCCGAACAACGCTGCCGCCCCCGCGGCCAGCATCCCGGTCGACACCGCACCCTGAGTCCAGGCGATCGCACAGGTGGCCCGACGCGCTCCGTCGGGCACCTGGGTTCCGGTGATCAAGCTGAACAGGAAGCTGTCGAGCATCAGGACCAGGACGGCCGAGGAGAACAGCGCAAGGGTGTGCACGCCTTCGCGGCTGTTCTTGTCGAACAGCAGGGCGATCGCGGTGATCAGGAAGCCGCCGAGGACCCCCGCCAGTTGGGAGTTCGACGACGCGGACGACAACACGCTCCATTGGTCGGACGTGCAGAACTCGTCCGGGTTCACGGAGCGCTGGGCCTACAGCTAGACCCGGTCGTCGCGGGGCGCGCTCTGGGTGGTCTCGTCAGTACCCGGTTGGCTGACGGCGGCGAACACGTCGGTGTCCGCGCGGTCGTCCTCACCGGCGCGATGCAGGTGCGGGGTCTGGTCGGCCTTGCGGTCGACGAGCCAGCGGCCGAGGGCCACCCCGGCGAGCGCCATCAGGAACACCAGCAGCGCGGTGAACGCCGCGAAGGTGGTGAGCTCGTTGACGAGCGCCTCGACGTAGAGCGCCTTGTAGAACATCGAGATGAACCAGGCCACCGCGCCGCTGACGATCCCGGCGAACAGGCCGGCCAGCAGCCAGATCATTGCCAGGTCTCCGCGGCGGTCCGGGTCCGGGTTGGCGCGGGCGTCGGCGCGGCCGTCGACGAACCCCCAGATGAACACCGCGACGGCGAAGAGAACGACCAGCACGACGCTGATCAATCCGGCCTTGGTTTCCCACGCGTTGATCAGCGCGCCCTGCAGCAATCGCACGATCACCATCAGGGTCGCGAACACCAGTCCGCGCAGCAACCACTTACTCATGGGGCCTCACCTTAGCGAGTAGCGTCATCGACCGTGACTATTTCACAGCGCCGGGACCGGCTGCGCGAGCGGCTGGCCAAATCCGAAATCGATGCCATGTTGGTATCGGACCTGGTCAACGTGCGCTATCTGAGTGGGTTCACCGGCTCCAACGCCGCGCTGCTGATCAAAACGGACGACGAAACGCCGGTGCTGGCGACCGACGGGCGCTATCGCACGCAGGCAGGGCAGCAGGCGCCCGACGCCGAGATCGTCATCGAGCGGGCGTGCGGACCGCACCTGGCGGGTCGTGCCGCCGCCGACGGCGTGCGCCGGCTCGGCTTCGAGAGCCATGTGGTCACCGTCGATGCTTTTTCAGTTCTGGAGAAGGCCGCCGGCGAGCGGACCGAACTGGTGCGCGCGGCCGGGACCGTCGAAGCGCTGCGCGAAGTCAAGGACGCCGGCGAGGTCGCGTTGCTGCGGCTGGCGTGCGAGGCCGCCGACGCGGCACTGCGGGATCTGGTCGACCGGGGTGGGCTGCGGGCCGGGCGCAGCGAGAAGGAGGTCGCCCGCGAACTGGAGTGGCTGATGCTTGAACACGGCGCCGACGGTCCGTCGTTCGAGACGATCGTGGCGACCGGACCTAACTCGGCGATTCCGCATCACCGGCCCACCGATGCCGTGCTGGCGGCCGGCGATTTCGTCAAGATCGATTTCGGTGCCTTGGTGAGCGGCTACCACTCGGACATGACCAGGACCTTCGTGCTCGCGCCGATCGCAGACTGGCAACACGAGATCTACGCGTTGGTGTCGGCCGCTCAGAAGGCGGGCCGGGAGGCGCTGGCGCCCGGAGTCGCGTGCAAGGACGTCGACGCGGCATCGCGGCAGGTCATCGCCGATGCCGGCTACGTCGAGAACTTCACCCACGGCCTCGGCCACGGCGTGGGGCTGCAGATCCACGAAGCGCCAGGAATCAGCGGGGCGTCCGTCGGTACACTGCTTGCTGGCTCCGCGGTGACCGTGGAGCCCGGTGTCTATCTGCCCGACCGTGGCGGTGTCCGCATCGAGGACACGCTCGTCGTCGGGGACGGCGCTTCGGAGCCGGGTAGCCGGCGACATCAGACAGCAGACTTGCTCACCCGGTTCCCCAAGGAACTGGCCATCCTCTGACAAGGAGTACTACCAACGTGGCAACGACCGCCGACTTCAAGAACGGGCTCGTCTTGGTGATCGATGGCCAACTCTGGCAGATCATCGAGTTCCAGCACGTCAAACCGGGCAAGGGACCGGCCTTCGTGCGCACCAAGCTCAAGAACGTCGTCTCGGGCAAGACCGTGGACAAGACCTACAACGCCGGGGTGAAGGTCGAGACCGCGACGGTCGACCGGCGCGTCGCGACCTACCTGTACCGCGACGGTTCGGATTTCGTGTTCATGGATTCCGAGGACTACGAGCAGCATCCGCTGCCCGAGTCCCTCGTCGGCCGCGCCGCTGGGTTCCTGCTGGAGAGCATGCCGGTGCAGATCGCCTTCCACGACGGCAATCCGCTCTACCTCGAGTTGCCCGTGACCGTCGAACTCGAGGTGACCCACACCGAGCCGGGCCTTCAGGGTGACCGCTCCAGCGCGGGCACCAAACCCGCGACCGTCGAGACCGGTGCCGAGATCCAGGTGCCGCTGTTCATCAACACCGGCGACAAGCTGAAGATTGATTCGCGCGACGGCAGCTACCTGGGTCGGGTGAATGCCTGACCGGAAGGGCGACCGGGGCAGGCATCAGGCACGCAAGCGCGCCGTCGATCTGCTCTTCGAAGCCGAAGCCCGCGGGCTCACCTCAGCCGAGGTGGCCGATGCACGAAATGCGTTGGCCGAGAACCAGTCCGACGTATCGCCGCTCAACCCCTACACGGTGACGGTGGCCCGTGGTGTGACGGAGCACGCTGCACATATCGACGATCTGATCGCCTCCCATCTGCAGGGCTGGACGCTCGAGAGGCTGCCCGCCGTCGATCGCGCGATCCTGCGGGTCGCGGTATGGGAACTGCTGCACGCCGAGGATGTCCCCGAACCAGTGGCCGTCGACGAGGCGGTCGAACTCGCCAAACAGTTATCCACCGACGACTCACCGGGTTTCGTCAACGGAGTGCTGGGTCAGGTGATGCTCGTGACGCCACAGATTCGTGCCGCCGCTGCGGCCGTGCGGGGTGAGGGGAGCGGGGGATAGGCGATGCCCGCACCGCAGGACTGGGCGCCGTACTCCAGCGTCGACGAAGCGGCCAGGGTGTATCTACGCGATCCCGAACTCGCGCTCGACCAACTGCGGTCGGTGGTGGACCTGCCGATCATCAAGTCGTTCATCATGTCGCGCGGCTACATCGACGAGCCGTGGGGCGATGAGGACCAATCCCTGTGGCAGGAGGTCGTCCTCACCGACGGGCACCGGCTGATCATGTGGCGCGCCGACGACGAGATGTCGTCGACCGACCGCGACCGTCGCGTGCTCAACGCCTCCGTGCGCACGATCCTGTTGTCGACGATCACCGATCACGTGCTGATTACCGAGTACGAGGTGCTCGACGACGGCACCCGGCGCCTGTCGGAGGTCAGGTTGCGGATGTACACCCAACTGATCACCCGTGCACGGCAGAAGTCCGCCACCGAATCCGACGTCTACTGCGAGTCGTTCCGCTACTACAAGTCCGTCGACAACGGCGGGCTCGCTCAGATGCAGCGGCTGTTGCAGTTCGGGCGGGTCCTGTCGCGCAGCATGCAGTAGCGTGGAGTTCAGTTGCCCACCATGGCCGGATAGTCCGGCAGCTCGATCGAATCGGCCGTCGTGAACCACAGCCGCGCGGCCACCGGTCGAAGCGGCCAGCGTTGCATCCACTTCATCACCGCCGCATTGACCGCGATGTCGGACTCCTTCATCGGTGCGTACCGGTCGATGGTGTTGTTCAACTTCTGGCAGGTGTCGACGTAGGGGCGCATCCGCGACTCGTACCGCGCCAGCGCCTCGGCGATACCGTCGGCCTCGAACGAATTCGCCGGGCCCAGTTCACCCGCGAGAAGATAGGCGCCGACAAGGGCGAGGCTCGTACCCATGCCCGACAGCGGCGATGCGCAGTATCCGGCATCGCCGACGAGGGTGACGCGTCCCGTCGACCATGACGGCATGTGGATCTGGGCGAAGGAATCGAAGTAGAAGTCGTCGGCTTGGTCGGCGGCGGACAGCAGCGCGTCGCACTCCCACCCGGCGCCTGCGAACCGGTCGGCGAGGATCCGGCGCTGTTGGTCGGGGTCGTGCCGGTCGTACTCAATCGGCTCGGATCGAAAAG
Source organism: Mycobacterium sp. 852014-52144_SCH5372336 (assembly GCF_001665615.1). Taxonomy (NCBI): domain Bacteria; kingdom Bacillati; phylum Actinomycetota; class Actinomycetes; order Mycobacteriales; family Mycobacteriaceae; genus Mycobacterium; species Mycobacterium sp. 852014-52144_SCH5372336. Next base: position 22,821 of record NZ_LZSW01000047.1, on the reverse strand, counting down.
CCAGGCCGGCCTTAGCGATTGCGGGATCGTGGGAGGGCCGCATCGAGGCGTTCAGGCCGCCGGGAGCCTGGTAGAGCAGGTACCAGCCGTCGAGTCCGACGCTGTCGGGCGCGGAGAACCACGCGTTGTATCCGCCGATCGGCTTGACGAACTGTTCCTCGGGGCCGAAGGCCAGGCGGCGCACCGCCGAATGCGGACCGTCGGCGCCGACGACGAGGTCGGCGTGCAGCACGGTGCCGTCGGCCAGCGTCGCCTCGATTCCCGCGTCGACTTCGCGAAGTTCCGAGATCCGCTGTCCGAAACGGTATTCGACCGAGTCGCGGGTGGCCTGGTAGAGCACGTCGACCAGATCGCCGCGCAGGATCTCCAACTTCGACACCAGACCGTTGCCGTCGAACGCGGTCACCGGCATCTCGGCACGTCTACTGCCGTCGGAACGCACCCAGGCCGCACCGCGCTGTTCGAGTGCGCGGGCCCGCATCCGGTCGATCAGCCCCATCCGCTCGACGACGTCACCGCCGGCGCCGCGCAGATCGACCGTCTGGCCGCCGGGCCGCACGCCCGGTGCGATCTCCACGACGACAACGCGATATCCGTTGCGCGTCAACCAGAACGCCAACGACGGCCCGGCGATCCCGGCGCCACTGATCAGGACTGTCGGCTGGGTCATGCCGCCAGACTAAACGCTCAGATGTCGAGTGCCTGGTAGGTCCGGCGGACGAATTTCGGCTGAGCGCTCTGCAGCTTGGCCAGCGAGGTGTTCCCCGCGATCGCGGCCATGTCGACGTTGAGATCGGGCAGGTTCTGGACCAGGTAGATCAGGATCAGATCCGCGGACGGGTCGGCCTGCCACCATGTGCCGTACGCACCGGGCCAGCTGAACGTGCCCAGCCCGCCGGGCCCGAACAGCGGACGGGATTTCGCCGGATCGGTCACCACCGACAGGTTCAGCCCGAACCCGCGGCCCACCCAGAACGGGGCGCCGAGGAAGTCCTGGCGCTTCTGCTCGTCGGTCAATCGGTCGGTGCGCATGAGCCGCACGGACTCCTCTGACAGCACCCGGACACCGTCCAGCGTCCCGCCGGCCAACAGCATTTGCGCAAAGCGCAAGTAGTCATCGACCGTCGACCACAATCCGGCACCGCCGGTGCAGAACGGCGGATCGGTGATCGGTGCGGGTCCCATCACGTCGTGCTGCAGGGTGTTGTTCTGGTCGAGCTTGTACATGGTCGCGGCGCGGTGTCGTCGCGACGTGCCCACCGAGAACCCGGTGTCGGGCATCTGTAAGGGCTCAAAGATCCGTTCGCGCAAGATGTCGGCCAACGGTTTGTTCTCGATTCGCGATATCGCGATCCCGAGCACGTCGGTGGCGTGGCTGTAGGTGAGCCGGTCGCCGGGCTGGTGCACCAGCGGTAGGGCGGCCAGCTCGGCCAGCCAGCGGTCCTGATCCTGGCGGAACGACATCCGGCCGTAGGCGCGGCTCAACGGACCCAACACCGAGAAGGCATAGGCCAGGCCGCTGCGGTGGGTCATCAGGTCGTCGAACGTGATGAGACGCCGGGCAGGCGTGGTCTTGTCGAGGTCACCCCGCGGGTCGACGAGCACCTGCATGTCGGCGAGTTCGGGCACCCACGTGGCGATCGGGTCGGTGAGCGCGAAGCGGCCCTCCTCGAGAAGACTCATCGCGGCCGCGACCGTCACCGGCTTGGTCATCGAGGCGATGCGGAAGATCGTGTCGCGCTGCATCGGCAGCCCGGCGTCCACGTCGCGGTGCCCCAACTCGTTGACCTGAACGACCTCACCGGCGTGCCACACGAGGGTCACCGCCCCGGCGAGGAGCCCGGCGTCGATCGCCTCGCGGATGGACGCGTGGTTGCCGTCGAGTTTCATCGCGGCAAGCCTACTGACACGGTGGTGTGGGCAGTCGCCTTCGTGGCGCGAACCGACCACCGTCATCCGGGTGCTAAGCTTCCCCGCAGTTTCGACGTCCTTTAAGGAGCCGTCCAGAGAGGCGGAGAAGGAGGTCAGAGTCGCTTGGGCGCGCATGAAGGCTCGTCGGGCACCGACCGGGAGCTGATGTCCGCAGCGGACGTCGGCCGCACCATTTCCCGTATCGCCCATCAGATCATCGAGAAGACCGCACTCGACGGTTCCCCCGATGACGCCACGGCGCCCCGCGTCGTCCTGCTCGGCATCCCGACACGCGGCGTGACGTTGGCCACCCGGCTCGCCGAGAAAATCAAGGAGTTCTCCGGCGTCGTCGTGCCGCACGGCGCGCTCGACAACACGCTGTACCGCGACGACCTCGACTTCAAGCCGCCCCGTGCTCTGGAGGAGACCTCGATACCCGAGGGCGGGGTCGATCAGTCGCTCGTCATCCTTGTCGACGACGTGCTCTACACCGGCCGCTCGGTGCGCGCGGCCCTGGACGCGCTGCGTGACATCGGCAGACCGAAGGCGGTGCAACTGGCGGTCCTCGTCGACCGCGGCCACCGGGAGCTGCCGCTGCGTGCCGACTACGTGGGCAAGAACGTGCCCACGTCCCGAAGCGAGAACGTCAAGGTCCGCTTGGCCGAAGACGATGGCCACGACCGTGTGTCCATCGCGCCGTACGGAGGTCCGATCAGGTGAAACATCTGCTCTCGGCGGCGGATCTGTCGCGCGACGACGCGCTGGCGATCCTCGACAACGCCGACCGTTTCAGCCAGGCCCTGCTCGGCCGCGAGGTCAAGAAGCTGCCCACCCTGCGCGGGCGCACGATCATCACGATGTTCTACGAGAACTCGACCCGCACCCGGGTCTCCTTCGAGGTCGCCGGTAAGTGGATGAGCGCAGATGTGATCAACGTCAGCGCCTCGGGATCGTCGGTGTCCAAGGGGGAGTCGCTGCGCGACACCGCGTTGACGCTGCGTGCCGCCGGAGCCGACGCGCTGATCCTGCGCCACCCCGCCTCGGGAGCGCCGCAGCAACTCGCGGAGTGGACGGCCACCGAGGACGGGCACGGTCCTGCGGTCATCAACGCCGGCGACGGCACCCACGAGCACCCCACCCAGGCGCTGCTCGACGCGTTGACCATCCGCCAGCGTCTCGGCGACATCGAGGGCAAGCGGGTGGTCATCGTCGGCGATGTCCTGCACAGCCGGGTGGCCCGCTCGAATGTGCTTCTGCTGCACACCCTCGGCGCGGAGGTGGTGTTGGTCGCGCCGCCGACGTTGCTGCCGGTCGGTGTCGCCGGCTGGCCGGTGACCGTCTCGCACGACCTCGACGCCGAACTACCGCTGGCCGACGCGGTGCTGATGTTGAGGGTGCAGGCCGAGCGCATGAACGGCGGATTCTTCCCGTCGGCCAGGGAGTACTCGGTGCTCTACGGCTTGTCCGAGAAGCGCCAGGCGCTGCTTTCGGGTAACGCAGTGGTGCTGCACCCGGGGCCGATGGTCCGCGGTATGGAGATCGCGTTCTCAGTCGCGGACTCGTCGCAATCGGCTGTGCTGCAGCAGGTTTCCAACGGTGTGCATATCCGGATGGCGGTGCTGTTCCACTTGTTGGTGGGTGCCGAGAAAGAGGCGATCAGCGTATGAGCGTGCTGATACGAGGGGTCCGGCTCTACGGCGAGGGCGACCGCGTCGACGTATTGGTGGACGACGGGCAGATCGCCGACATCGGCGCGGACCTGGCGAAGTCCGGCGGCCTCGAGAAGGCCTCCGAGGTCATCGACGCCACCGATCAGGTGCTGCTGCCCGGCTTCGTCGACCTGCACACCCACCTGCGCGAGCCCGGCCGCGAGTACGCCGAGGACATCGAAACCGGCTCGGCCGCAGCCGCTCTGGGCGGGTACACCGCAGTGTTCGCCATGGCCAACACCACCCCCGTCGCCGACAGCCCCGTGGTGACCGACCATGTCTGGCAGCGAGGTCAGCAGGTGGGCCTGGTCGACGTGCACCCCGTCGGCGCGGTCACCGTCGGCCTGGCGGGCGCCCAGCTCACCGAGATGGGGATGATGGCAGGCGGTGCCGCGCAGGTGCGGATGTTCTCCGACGACGGCATCTGCGTGCACGATCCGTTGATCATGCGCCGCGCGCTCGAATACGCCACCGGGCTCGGCGTGCTGATCGCCCAGCACGCTGAGGAACCCCGGCTCACGGTCGACGCCGTGGCCCACGAAGGTCCCAACGCCGCCCGGCTGGGCCTCGCCGGATGGCCGCGGGCGGCCGAGGAGTCGATCGTCGCGCGCGATGCGCTGCTGGCACGCGACGCCGGTGCGCGGGTGCACATCTGCCATGCGTCCACCACGGGCACGGTCGAGATCGTGCGATGGGCGAAATCACAAGGGATCTCGATCACCGCGGAGGTGACCCCACACCACCTGCTGCTCGACGACGAACGGCTGGCCACCTACGACGGGCGCTACCGGGTCAACCCGCCGCTGCGTGAGGCCTCGGATGCGCGGGCGCTGCGCCAGGCGCTGGCGGACGGGATCATCGACTGTGTGGCCACCGATCACGCCCCGCACGCCGAGCACGAGAAGTGCTGCGAGTTCTCCGTCGCCCGCCCGGGCATGCTCGGATTGCAGACCGCGCTGTCGGTGGTGGTCGAGACGATGGTGCGCCCGGGGCTGCTGAGCTGGCGGGACGTCGCGCGGGTGATGAGCGAGCGGCCCGCCGAAATCGTCGGGCTGCCCGATCAGGGAAGGCCACTGGAGATCGGCGAGCCGGCCAACCTGACGGTGGTCGACCCGGACGCGACGTGGACGGTCGAGGGTTCCGCGCTGGCCAGCCGCTCGGCCAACACGCCCTATGAGGCGCTCGAACTGCCCGCGGCGGTCACGCTGACGTTGTTGCGCGGCAAGGTGACTGCGCGCGATGGGAAGTGTCCGGCATGAATACAGCCACGCTCGTCGGATCGCTGATCATGGCCGCCGTCGTGGCCGTGCTCATCGCGGTGCTGATCCAGGCGATGATCCGGGGATGGCGCCGCCGCGCCGAGCGTCAGGCCGAACTGATCGGCACACTGCCCGCGCTTCCCGACACGGTCGGGCCTGCGATCGTGTCCGCCACCAAGGGCCTGTACGTCGGCAGCACGCTGGCCCCCCATTGGAACGACCGAATCGTGGTCGGCGACCTGGGCTTCCGCGCCAAGGCCGTGCTGACCCGCTACCCCGAAGGAATCATGTTGCAGCGCAGCGGTGCCCTGCCGATCTGGATCCCCGACGAGGCGATCACCGAAATCCGCACCGAGCGGGGGATCGCGGGCAAGGCAATGACGCACGAAGGCATTCTGGCGATCCGGTGGCGACTGCCGTCGGGCACCGAAATCGATACCGGGTTCCGCGCCAACGACCGCCGTGAGTACTCGCACTGGGTGGAACAGGAGGCGGTGTGAGAGGAACCGACAAGGCCGTTATGAGCGCTCGTCGCGAAGAGCAGAAGGCACTGTTGGTGCTCGAGGACGGCCGCGTCTTCACGGGCACGACGTTCGGCGCGGTCGGGCAGGCGCTCGGCGAGGCGGTGTTCTCCACCGGAATGTCGGGCTATCAGGAGACGCTCACCGATCCGAGTTACTACGGTCAGATCGTGGTCGCGACGGCACCGCAGATCGGCAACACCGGATGGAACCACGAGGACGCCGAGAGCCGCGGCGACAAGATCTGGGTGGCCGGCTACGCGGTGCGCGATCCCTCGCCGAGGGCTTCGAACTGGCGGGCCACCGGCACGCTCGACGAGGAACTCGAACGCCAGGGCATCGTCGGCATCGCGGGCATCGACACCCGCGCGGTGGTGCGCCACTTGCGCAGTCGGGGCTCGATGCGGGCCGGGTTGTTCTCCGGACCGGCGCTGGCCGACCCCGACGAACTGCTCGAGCGGGTGCGCAGTCAGCCCGGCATGCTCGGCGCGAACCTGGCGGGCGAGGTCAGCACCGACGCCACTTATGTGGTGGAACCCGAAGGGCCGCAACGGTTCACGGTGGCCGCGATCGACCTCGGCATCAAGACGAACACCCCCCGCAATTTCGCCAGGCGCGGTATCCGCAGCCACGTGCTGCCCGCGTCGACGACCTATGAGCAGATCGCCGACCTGAAACCCGACGGTGTGTTCTTGTCCAACGGCCCCGGCGACCCCGCCACCGCCGACCACATCGTGGCCGTCACCCGGGAGGTGCTCGGCGCAGGCATTCCGCTGTTCGGCATCTGTTTCGGCAATCAGATCCTGGGCCGTGCGCTGGGACGCTCGACGTACAAGATGGTGTTCGGCCACCGCGGGATCAACGTGCCGGTGATCGATCACCAGACCGGCGCGGTCGCGATCACCGCGCAGAACCACGGTTTCGCCCTCGAGGGCGAGGCGGGGGAGCGCTTCGACACCCCGTTCGGCGAGGCGATCGTCAGCCACACCTGCGCCAACGACGGTGTCGTGGAGGGCATCAAACTCGTCAGCGGGCTGGCCTTTTCGGTGCAGTACCACCCGGAGGCCGCCGCGGGACCGCACGATGCGAACTATCTGTTCGACCAGTTCGTCGACCTGATGGCAGGGGAGAATAAGTGACGTCGTCCGCGGTGAGCGACCGCTGTTGTACAAATTTGCGCGGCGTGTCGTGCGCAAACACGGTCACTCGCGGTAGAAGAGGGATGCGGTAATGCCCAAGCGGAGCGACCTGAACCACGTCCTGGTGATCGGCTCCGGGCCGATCGTGATCGGTCAGGCCGCCGAGTTCGACTACTCCGGCACCCAGGCGTGCCGGGTGTTGCGCGCCGAGGGGTTGCAGGTCAGCCTGATCAACTCGAACCCGGCGACGATCATGACCGACCCCGAGTACGCCGACCACACTTACGTGGAGCCGATCACGCCGGCGTTCGTCGAGCGGGTGATCGTGCAGCAGGCCGAGCGCGGCAACAAGATCGACGGCCTGCTGGCCACACTGGGCGGCCAGACGGCGCTGAACACCGCGGTCGCGCTGTCGGAGTCCGGGGCGCTGGCCAAGCACGGGGTGGAGCTGATCGGCGCGGACTTCGAGGCCATCCAACGCGGCGAGGACCGGCAGCGGTTCAAGGACATCGTCGCCAAGGTCGGCGGCGAATCCGCCCGCTCCCGAGTCTGTTTCACCATGGACGAGGTACGCGAAACCGTCGAGGACCTCGGCCTGCCGGTGGTGGTGCGCCCCTCCTTCACGATGGGCGGGCTGGGCTCGGGCATGGCGTACTCGGCCGAGGACGTCGACCGGATGGCCGGTGACGGGCTCGCCGCCTCGCCGAGCGCCAACGTGCTGATCGAGGAGTCGATCTTCGGCTGGAAGGAATACGAACTCGAGTTGATGCGCGACGGCCGCGACAACGTGGTGGTGGTGTGCTCGATCGAGAACTTCGACCCGATGGGTGTGCACACCGGCGACTCGGTCACCGTCGCGCCGGCCATGACGCTCACCGACCGCGAGTACCAGATCATGCGCGATCTGGGCATCGCGATCCTGCGGGAAGTCGGCGTCGACACCGGCGGCTGCAACATCCAGTTCGCCGTCAACCCGGCCGACGGGCGCCTGATCGTGATCGAGATGAACCCGCGAGTGTCGCGGTCGAGCGCGCTCGCGTCGAAAGCCACCGGGTTCCCGATCGCCAAGATCGCGGCGAAGCTGGCCATCGGCTACACACTCGACGAAATTGTCAACGACATCACCAAGGAGACCCCGGCCTGTTTCGAGCCGACGCTCGACTACGTAGTCGTCAAGGCCCCGCGCTTCGCGTTCGAGAAGTTCCCCGGCGCCGACGGCACGCTGACCACCACCATGAAGTCGGTCGGCGAGGCGATGTCGTTGGGGCGCAACTTCATCGAGGCGCTCGGCAAGGTGATGCGCTCGCTGGAGTCCGGCCGCGCCGGGTTTTGGACTAAAGCCGACCCCGACGAGGACACGGTCACCGTCGACGAGTTGCTCGCACGGCTGAGCACACCGTCGGACGGGCGCCTTTACGACCTGGAGCTGGTGCTGCGCAAGGGCGCGACCGTCGAGCAGGTGTCTCAGGCCTCCGGCGTCGACCCGTGGTTCGTCGAGCAGATCGCCGGGCTGGTCGCGCTGCGCGCCGAGATCGTCGATGCGCCGGTGCTCGACGCCGACCTGCTGCGGCGCGCCAAGTACCACGGGCTGTCCGACCGCCAGATCGCCGCGTTGCGACCCGAACTCGCCGGTGAGGTCGGCGTGCGGGCACTGCGTCAGCGACTCGGTATCCACCCGGTGTTCAAGACCGTCGACACGTGTGCCGCCGAGTTCGAGGCCAAGACCCCGTACCACTACAGCAGCTACGAGCTCGACCCCGCCGCCGAGACGGAGGTGGCCCCGCAGACCGAGCGGCCCAAGGTGCTGATCCTCGGCTCGGGCCCCAACCGCATCGGCCAAGGCATCGAGTTCGACTACAGCTGCGTGCACGCCGCAACGACCCTGAGCCAGGCCGGTTTCGAGACGGTCATGGTCAACTGCAACCCCGAGACGGTGTCCACCGACTACGACACCGCCGACCGGCTCTACTTCGAACCGCTCACCTTCGAGGACGTGCTCGAGGTGTACTACGCCGAATCCGTCTCCGGCGCAGGCGGTCCCGGTGTCGTCGGCGTCATCGTGCAGCTCGGCGGCCAGACACCGCTCGGACTGGCCGAACGCCTGCAGAACGCGGGCGTGCCGATTGTCGGTACGAGCCCCAAGGCGATCGACCTGGCCGAGGATCGCGGCGCATTCGGCGAGGTGCTGACCAACGCAGGCCTACCCGCCCCGAAGTTCGGCCTGGCCACCAGCTTCGACCAGGCGCGGCGCATCGCCGCCGACATCGGCTACCCCGTGCTGGTGCGGCCCTCCTACGTCCTCGGCGGTCGCGGCATGGAGATCGTCTATGACGACGAGACGCTGCACGGCTACATCACCAGGGCCACCGAACTCTCGCCCGAGCATCCCGTGCTGGTGGACCGGTTCCTCGAGGACGCCATCGAGATCGACGTCGACGCGCTGTGCGACGGGACCGAGGTCTACATCGGCGGCATCATGGAGCACATCGAGGAAGCCGGTATCCACTCCGGTGACTCCGCGTGCGCCCTGCCACCGGTGACGTTGGGCCGCAGCGACATCGAGGCCGTGCGGCGGGCCACCGAAGCGATCGCCCACGGCATCGGCGTGGTGGGCCTGCTCAATGTGCAGTACGCGCTCAAGGACGATGTGCTCTACGTGCTCGAGGCCAACCCCCGCGCCAGCCGCACCGTGCCGTTCGTCTCGAAGGCCACCGCGGTGCCCCTGGCCAAGGCGTGTGCGCGGATCATGCTCGGCGCGACGATCGCCGAGCTGCGCGAGGAAGGTGTGCTGGCGCGCGCCGGGGACGGCGCGAGCACCGCACGCAACGCTCCGGTCGCGGTCAAGGAAGCCGTCCTGCCGTTCAACCGGTTCCGCAAACACGATGGCACGCAGATCGACTCGCTGCTGGGCCCGGAGATGAAGTCGACGGGTGAGGTCATGGGCATCGACCACGACTTCGGAAGCGCCTTCGCCAAGAGCCAGACCGCCGCCTACGGATCCCTGCCGCTGGAGGGCACGGTGTTCGTGTCGGTGGCCAACCGCGACAAGCGATCGCTGGTCTTCCCCGTCAAACGGCTCGCCGATCTCGGGTTCCGGGTTCTGGCCACCGAAGGCACCGCGGAAATGCTGCGGCGCAACGGGATTCCCTGCGAAGAGGTGCGCAAGCACTTCCAGGAGCCCAGCGAGGACAGGCCCGCCTCGTCGGCCGTCGACCTCATCAAGGCCGGGGAGGTGGACATGGTGATCAACACCCCGTACGGCAACTCCGGTCCTCGCGTCGACGGATACGAGATCCGCTCGGCGGCAGTGGCGAACAGCATCCCGTGTGTGACGACGGTGCAGGGCGCGTCCGCGGCGGTACAGGGCATCGAGGCCGGCATCCGCGGTGACATCGGCGTGATGTCGCTGCAGGAACTGCACAGCGTGCTGGGGCCGTGACGGGTTTCGGCCTGCGGTTGGCCGACGCGGTGACCCGGCGTGGACCGCTGTGCCTGGGCATCGACCCGCATCCGGAGTTGTTGCGCGCGTGGGGACTCACCGCTGACGCCGACGGGTTGCGTCGGTTCTGCTCGGTGTGCGTGACGGCGTTTTCCGACTTCGCCGTCGTCAAACCGCAGGTCGCGTTCTTCGAGGCGTACGGCGCCGCCGGGTTCACGGTGCTCGAGCACACCATCGCCGCGCTCCGCGAGGCCGGCGTGCTGGTGCTCGCCGACGCCAAACGCGGAGATATCGGTTCGACGATGGCCGCCTACGCTGCCGCGTGGGCGGGTGAATCGCCGCTGGCCGCCGACGCGGTGACCGCATCGCCCTACCTGGGCTTCGGCTCGCTACAACCGCTGATCGACACGGCGTTGGCCAACGAACGCGGCGTGTTCGTGCTCGCGGCCACCTCGAACCCCGAGGGCGCGTCCGTACAGCGCGCCGACGCGGGCGGACGCACCGTCGCGCAATCGATGGTCGACGCCGCCGCGGCGGTCAACCACACCGTGCCCGCGCAACCCGGCCCTATCGGTGTGGTCGTCGGCGCCACCCTGGCCGAACCGCCCGACGTCGGCGCGCTCGCCGGACCGGTCCTGGTCCCGGGTGTCGGCGCCCAGGGCGGGCGCCCGGACGCGCTGAGCGGGCTCGGAGGGGCCCAACCCGGGCAGTTGCTGCCCGCGGTGTCCCGCGAAGTGCTGCGCGCCGGCCCGGACGTGGGCGCGCTGCGTTCCGCGGCCGAGACAATGCGCGACGCGGTCGCCTACCTGGCCTGACACCTCCGCCGAGGACACAACACCGGCAACGCGAGGCTCACCAGTCACAAGCGTCACAAACCGGCTGCTCGCGACACGCCCGAAAGCTGATGACCAGCGAAAATTTTCTTTTTCGGCGGCGCTGACCCGCCGAAGTGTGGCGCAGGTCACGCGCTGAGCGCCCGATTAGCGCTCTCGTGCAATCCGAAATGCCTTGATATGCAGGCGGTTCCGGCGAGACAAAATGAGGTTTCGCCGGTCCTGGCCACGAATCGGCGTCGGCGCGTGCGCGGCGCGACCGCCCGACACGCTGGGCTTTTGACGCCGTAACCAGGGGGTGGGGTTCGCATTCGTCAGCCAGCGTGGGTACGGTCGTCGTCGCTGGCTGTTTGAGGGTTTTCTCTATCAGCCGAGGCAGTGGAAATTGATGGTGATGAGACGGAGGAACCCGTGGCCCTTCCCCAGTTGACCGACGAACAGCGCGCGGCCGCGTTGGAGAAGGCTGCCGCCGCACGTCGAGCCCGAGCCGAATTGAAGGATCGGCTCAAGCGCGGCGGCACCAACCTCAAGCAGGTGCTCAAGGATGCCGAGACCGACGAGGTCTTGGGCAAGATGAAGGTTTCGGCGCTTCTGGAGGCGTTGCCCAAGGTCGGCAAGGTCAAGGCGCAGGAGATCATGACCGAACTCGAGATCGCCCCGACCCGCCGGTTGCGCGGCCTCGGCGATCGCCAGCGCAAGGCGCTGCTGGAAAAGTTCGACCAGTCCTAGGCGCATAAATTGAGCGCCGGCCGAGGGGCCGGCCGGGTAGTCGTGCTGTCCGGCCCCTCTGCCGTCGGGAAGTCGACCGTCGTTCGCTGTCTGCGCGAACGCGTTCCCGACCTGCACTTCAGCGTGTCCGTCACCACCAGGGCCCCGCGGCCGGGTGAAGTCGACGGCGTCGATTACTCGTTCGTGACCCCCGACGAATTCGATGAATTGATCGCCGATGGCGCCCTGCTCGAATGGGCGGAGATCCACGGCGGGTTGCACCGCTCCGGAACACCAGCCCGGCCCGTCCGCGAGGCGATCTCCGCCGACAGGCCCGTTCTGATCGAGGTGGATCTCGCGGGCGCGCGGGCCGTGAAGGCCGCGATGCCCGAGGCACTGACCGTCTTCCTGGCGCCGCCGAGCTGGGATGAGCTGAAGAACCGGCTGACCGGACGGGGCACCGAGACACCCGAGGCGATGGAGCGCCGGCTGGCGACCGCGCGAGCCGAACTCGCCGCACAGGACGACTTCGACACCGTGGTCGTGAACAGTCAATTGGAGTCTGCCTGCGCCGAATTGGTATCCTTGCTGGTGGGCCACCGATAAGTACGCGCCGGAGACGGCGCCGCAGGCCCGACAGCTATCTCGCATTCAGCTAAAACCGCCAGGAGAATTTTTCGTGAGCACCCCGCACGCCGACACGCAGCTGGCAGCTCTGGACGACTTCGACACGTCCGCAGCCAGCGCCTACGACACGCCGTTGGGCATCACCAACCCGCCCATCGACGAGCTGCTGGATCGCGCGTCGAGCAAGTATGCGCTGGTGATCTATGCCGCCAAGCGCGCCCGCCAGATCAACGACTACTACAACCAGCTCGGCGACGGCATCCTCGAGTACGTCGGCCCGCTGGTCGAGCCGGGCCTGCAGGAGAAGCCGCTGTCGATCGCGTTGCGCGAGATCCACGCCGACCTGCTCGAGCACACCGAAGGCGAGTAGCAACACCGCGAGGCATAGGGGAGCGGCCGCCATGGAGCCCAAGCGGATCATCGTCGGCGTCGCCGGTGGTATCGCCGCCTACAAGGCGGCCACGGTGGTCAGACAGCTCACCGAGGCCGGACACGACGTCCGTGTCGTCCCCACCGAGTCCGCGCTGCGGTTCGTCGGTGCCGCCACCTTCGAGGCCCTCTCGGGTCATCCCGTGCACACCGGAGTCTGGGACGACGTCCACGAGGTGCCGCACGTCCGCTTCGGCCAGGAGGCCGACCTGGTCGTCGTCGCCCCCGCCACCGCGGATCTTCTGGCGCGGGCCGTCGCGGGCCGCGCGGACGACCTGCTGACCGCGACGCTGCTGACCGCGCGATGTCCGGTGCTGTTCGCCCCGGCCATGCACACCGAGATGTGGTTGCACCCCGCGACGGTGGAGAACGTCGCCACGCTGCGCCGCCGCGGTGCCGTCGTCCTCGAACCCGCGTCGGGCCGGTTGACCGGAGCCGACAGCGGCGCGGGCCGTCTGCCCGAGGCCGAGGAGATCAGCACGCTGGCCCAGCTTCTGCTGACGCGCCCGGACGCCCTGCCCTACGACTTGGCAGGGGTCAAGGTGCTGGTTTCCGCGGGCGGGACGCGCGAGCCGATCGATCCCGTGCGCTTCATCGGCAACCGCAGTTCGGGCAAGCAGGGCTATGCGATGGCGCGGGTGATGGCCCAGCGCGGTGCCGACGTCACGCTGATCGCCGGCAACACCGCCGGGCTGGTCGACCCGGCGGGCGTCGAGGTCGTGCACATCGTGTCGGCCGCCCAGCTCAAGGACGCCGTGTCCAAGCATGCCCCCGACGCCCATGTGCTGGTGATGGCGGCCGCGGTCGCGGATTTCCGGCCCACGCAGATGCAGACCAGCAAGATCAAGAAGTCGGCCGATCCGGACGCCGCCGCGCCGGTGATCGAACTGACCCGCACCGAGGACGTGCTCGCCGGCGCCGTGCGGGCCCGCGCCGACGGACAACTGCCGAATATGCGGGCCATCGTGGGGTTCGCTGCCGAGACCGGCGACGCCAACGGCGACGTGCTTCACCACGCTCGCGCGAAGCTGCAGCGCAAGGGATGCGATTTGCTCGTGGTCAATGCGGTGGGCGAGAATCGGGCGTTCGAAGTGGACAACAACGACGGTTGGCTGCTCGCGGCCGACGGTGCGGAGTCCGCACTGGAACACGGTTCGAAAACGCTGATGGCCAGCCGTATCGTGGACGCGATCGTGGCCTTCCTGCACAGCGGCAGCGGGTAGCGCGGATCACGCATCCGGCTGCGTGAAATGCTTGCGCGCGAGGCGAGCGCAGGCTTGGGTGCAACAGGGCACTCCTACAATTTGATGTACTAACTACCTCAAGATGACTTGAGTGGAAGGATCACACCGTGAGTGAAGCTCGGCTGTTCACCAGTGAGTCGGTAACCGAGGGCCACCCCGACAAGATCTGCGACGCGATCAGCGACTCGGTGCTCGACGCTTTGCTCGCGGGGGATCCCAAGTCGCGGGTTGCCGTCGAGACACTGGTCACCACCGGGCAGGTGCACGTCGTCGGCGAGGTGACGACGTCGGCCAAGGAGGCCTTCGCCGACATCGCCACCACGGTGCGCGAGCGCATCCTGGAGATCGGCTACGACTCGTCGGAAAAGGGCTTCGACGGTGAGACCTGCGGCGTCAACGTCGGCATCGGTCGTCAGTCGCCCGATATCGCGATGGGCGTCGACACCGCGCACGAGACCCGCGTCGAGGGCGCGGGCGACCCGCTCGACCTGCAGGGCGCGGGCGACCAGGGCCTGATGTTCGGCTACGCGATCAAGGACACGCCCGAGCTGATGCCACTGCCGATCGCGCTCGCACACCGGCTGTCGCGCCGGCTAACCGAGGTCCGCAAGAGCGGTGTGCTCGACTACCTGCGCCCCGACGGCAAGACCCAGGTCACCGTGCAGTACGACGGCACGACCCCGGTGCGCCTCGACACGGTCGTGCTGTCGACGCAGCACGCGGCGGGCATCGACCTCGAGGGGACGCTGACGCCGGACATCCGCGAGAAGGTCGTCAACACGGTCCTGGCCGACCTGGGCCACGACTCGATGGACACCTCCGACTTCCGCCTGCTGGTGAACCCGACCGGCAAGTTCGTGCTCGGCGGCCCCATGGGTGACGCGGGGCTGACGGGCCGCAAGATCATCGTCGACACCTACGGCGGCTGGGCCCGTCACGGCGGCGGCGCGTTCTCGGGCAAGGACCCGTCAAAGGTGGACCGTTCGGCGGCCTACGCGATGCGCTGGGTGGCGAAGAACGTGGTCGCGGCGGGTCTGGCCGAGCGCGTTGAGGTCCAGGTCGCTTATGCGATCGGCAAGGCCGCTCCGGTCGGCCTGTTCGTCGAGACGTTCGGCAGCGAGTCCGTCGATCCGGGCCGCATCGAGAAGGCCATCACCTCGGTATTCGACCTGCGTCCCGGCGCGATCGTGCGCGACCTCGACCTGCTGCGCCCGATTTACGCGCAGACCGCCGCGTACGGTCACTTCGGCCGCACCGACGTCGAGTTGCCGTGGGAGCAGCTGAACAAGGTCGACGAGCTCAAGGCCGCCGTCTGACGACGATCAAGCGGCGAGGTACGAGCAGCGAGGAGTCGGACCAGAAACGTCCGTCTAGTTCGTCTGCCCAGCGCCGAAACTGACGATTTGGTCGCCCTCGACGGCTGATCCCAGCCATTTCGTCGGCCTCGGCGCGATGGGGACCTACGAACTGAACGCGTAATCCCGTAGCGGGAAGCGGCGGCTACGCCAGTACGCCTCGAGCGTGGTGGTCGGCCGCAGCGGGGCGTCGCCGTTCTTGTCGAAGTAGTAGCTGTTGGCGCGCTGGCAGCTCTCCTGCCAGAAGATCTGGCGGTGCCGTTTGCGCATCATCTCGTCGAAGTAGCGGTCGTTGGCCTCCTGCGTGACCTCCACGCGGCGGGCGCCCCTGCGTCGGGCGTGCTTGAGACAGCGCACGATGTGGTGCGTCTGCGTCTCGATGAGCGCGAAATACGACGAGCCGACATAGCCGTACGGCCCGAACACCGTGAAGAAGTTCGGGAAGCCGGGCACGCTGACGCCCTCGTAGGCCTGCAGCCGGTTCTCCTGCCAGTGCCGGCTCCACGTCCGGCCGCCCGAACCAGTGACCGGATAGGTCGGCATGTCCTCGGCGTCCATCACTTTGAAACCCGTCGCCAGGAGCAGCACGTCGGCCTCGCGGGTCGCGCCGTCGGCGGTGGCCACACCTGAACCGGTGATCTTGTCGATCGGCTCGGTGACCAACTCGACGTTGTCGCGGTTGTACGTCGACAGGTAGGTGTTGTGGAAGCCGGGCCGCTTACAGCCGACCGCATACTCGGGCGTGAGCTTTTCGCGGACCTGCGGGTCGCGGACCTCTTTGCGTAGATACGCTTCGCCGACCTTCGACATGTTCTTGGCCATCGGGTTGATGGTGAAGTACTGCGCGGGCAGCGTGAACGTCAACTCGACGTAGGCCTGGCTGAGCAGACGCTGCACCACGTGGCCGCCGGGCAGCCGCATCATCCGTCGCGCCATTGGCGACAGCGGCACATCGAACTTCGGGAAACACCAGATAGGTGTGCGCTGAAAAACGGTCAGCTGCTTGACGATCGGCGCGATCTCGGGAATCACCTGCACCGCCGACGCGCCCGTGCCGATGACCGCGACCCGCTTGCCGGTCAGGTCCTGCTCGTGGTCCCAACGCGCGGTGTGCATGGTGACACCGGCGAACGAGTCGACACCGTCGATATCGGGCAGTTTCGGCGTGATCAGCACCCCGCACCCATTGATCAGGAACCGCGCGGTGACGACCTCACCGGAGTCGAGTTCGACCCGCCACAGGTTCTGGTCGTCGTCGAAGACCGCGCCGAGCACCTTGGTGTTGAACCGGATCTTGGGCCGCAGACGGTACTTGTCGACGCAGTGCTCGGCGTATGCGCGCAGCTCGTGCCCCGGGGCGTACGTGCGGGTCCATTCCGGGCTCTGCTCGAAGGAGAACTGGTAGGAGAACGACGGAATATCAACGGCGATACCGGGATACGTGTTCCAGTACCACGTTCCGCCGGGCCCGTCGCCCGCCTCGATGATCAGGTAGTCGCCGAGACCGGCCTTGTCGAGGCTGATTCCCGCGCCGATACCGGAGAAGCCGGCACCGACGATGATGGTGTCGTGATCGGGCACTGTCATAGGGCCTCCCCGTGTCGCTCACATCTCGCTCACGGTACCTCGATGTTCAGCCGCTGCGACAACTCCCATGCACTGCGCTCGACCCAGTTGGTGAGCAGCTTGCCGTCCTCGCCGACCGCCCACACGGCCGTCCCGGTCATCGCGATATCGCTGCCGTCGGGCGCGCTTCCGAGGTAGCCGTTGTTCTTCCCGGTCAGCAGCCACCGCGACGCGACGCGGCTGCCGTCAGCGCTCTCGAACGACTCGACGACGTCCAGGTGCAAGTCGTCGACCTTGCTGAGGAAGCCGGCGATCCATTCCTTGAAATTCTCGCGGCCGCGCACCGTCTCCCCACCGCTGACGATCACGAAGTCCTCGACCACGAAGTGGTCCGCCGCGGCTGGGTCGTGGGCGTTCCAGACCTCGTCCCAGAACGCGTGCACGATGTCGATGGATCTTGATGTGTTCACACCGGGTGTAACGCGGCGTGTAGCGCCCTCAATCCCCGTTCGGTGGCCTCGGTCGCGGCGGGCACTACCCCGGCGTAGCCGAGGTAGCCGTGCACGAGCGATTCAGCATTGTGCAGTTCGACACGAACTCCGGCGGCCGACAGCAACTCCGCATATCGGGCGCCGTCGTCACGCAACGGGTCATGGCCCGCGACCGCGATGTAGGCCGGCGGCAGGCCGGTCAGATCCTCGGCGCGCGCGGGCGCCAGCGTCGCGGGCATGTCCGACAGGTCCATGTCACCGACATACCAACGCGAAAAGCCGCCTACCGCAGCAAAATCGAGGATCGGCGCGTCGGCGTTCTCGGCGAACGACGGCAACGTGGTGTCCCACGTCGTCGCTGGATACCACAGCAGCTGGAAACAGATCTCCGGGCCGCCCGCGTCGCGCGCCAACTGCGCCACCACCGCGGCGAGATTGCCGCCCGCCGAGTCGCCGGCCACCGCGAGCCGGCCCGCGTCGACGCGCAGCTCGTCCGCGCTCGCGGCGACCCACTGCGTCACCGCCCACACATCGTCGACGGCGGCGGGGTAGGGGTGCTCTGGTGCCAGCCGATAGTCGACGGCCACCACCACGGCCTCGGCGTCGGCCGCATGCCGGCGCGCGGTGCCGTCGTAACTGTCGAGGTCACCGACACACCAGCCGCCGCCGTGGAAGAACACCACCACGGGGGCGTGCGCGTCTGACGCGGTCGGCGGCCGGTACACCCGGACCGGGATCGGACCACCGGGCCCCTCGACCTTGCGGTCCTGGGCACGCACCTCGGGGAGGATCTCGACGCGCGGCAGCGCGTTGAACCGTTCGCGCGCGGCCCGCACGCCCCCGTCGGTTGTCAACTGGAACGGAACCGCCTGCAGTACCTTCAGCAGAATGGCGTCGATGGGTTCCGGGCTGGCCGGCCCTACCTCGGGGACTGACATGGGGACACCGTACGTTCATCGGCGAACCCGACTTCTGTGGGTGGCCGCCACCGTCGTCGCCGCCTGCTACGGGCTGTTCCTGATCGCGACCGCGGTGCGGCTGCCCGGCGGTGCCGAGCTCACCGGTCAGTTCGCGCTGCAGCCCGCGGTCAAGGCCGCCGCGGCGGTGCTGCTGGCGGCGGCCACGTTGACACACCCGATCGCACGGGAGCGACGCTGGTTGGTGGCCGCGCTGCTGTTCTCCGCGGCGGGTGATTTCCTGCTGGCGCTGCCGTGGTGGGAGCCGTCATTCGTGCTCGGGCTGGCCGCGTTCCTCGTCGCCCACCTGTGCTTCCTGGGCGCGCTGTGGCCGTTGGTCACGCGTTCCGGTCCGAGGGTGGCCGCCGCCGCGGTCACGGTCGCGGCCTGCCTGGCCCTGCTGGTGTGGTTCTGGCCGCGGCTCATTGCCGAGGGCATGGCCGTACCGGTCACGCTGTACATCGCGGTGCTCGGCGCGATGGTGTGCGCCGCCCTGATGGCCCGGTTGCCCACGCCGTGGACGGCGCTGGGCGCGGTGTGTTTCGCGGTGTCGGACGCGATGATCGGGATCGGCAAGTTCGTGCTGGGTTCCGAGGCGCTGGCGGTGCCGATCTGGTGGGTGTATGCGGCCTCGTTGTTGCTCATCACCGCCGGGTTCTTCTTCGGCAGGACGTCGGTGCCGTCTGCTACCAATCCTGCGTGACGGGGTCCGACAGCCCGGCCCGCCCGGGCGCCACCAGACAGCCTGCCGAGCACGAGCCGATCGCGCGTGTGCTGCCGATGCTGACCGTCCCGCACCTCGACCGCGAGTTCGACTACCTGGTCTCCGCCGAGCAGTCCGACGACGCGCAGCCCGGCGTCCGCGTCCGGGTGCGGTTCCACGGCCGGCTGGTCGACGCGTTCATTCTGGAGCGGCGGTCCGACACCGACCACGTCGGCAAGCTCGGCTGGCTCGATCGCGTGGTCTCGCCCGAACCGGTGCTGACGCCCGAGATCCGTCGACTGGCCGACGCCGTCGCGGCCCGTTACGCCGGCACCCGCGCGGACGTTCTGCGGCTGGCCATCCCGCCGCGGCACGCCCGGGTCGAGAAACAGCAGCCACCTCAGACGGCGCCGATCGACCCGCGACCCGTCGACACCGACTCCTGGAACGCCTACGGCAGCGGTGAGCAGTTCCTCGCGGCCGTGGCGGGCGGACGTGCCGCACGCGCGGTCTGGCAGGCGCTGCCCGGCGAAGCGTGGCCCGACCGGTTGGCCGAAGCCGCCGCGGTGATGGCGAACTCCGGCCGCGGTGTGCTGGTGATCGTGCCGGATCAACGCGACATCGACGCGGTGCACACCGCCGCGCTCGGCCTCCTCGACGAAGACGTGGTGGTGGCGCTGTCGGCGGGACTCGGTCCCGCGCAACGCTATCGGCGATGGTTGTCGGTCCTTCGCGGCAGCGCCCGGCTCGTCATCGGCACCCGCAGCGCGGTGTTCGCACCCGTCGCCGATCTCGGCCTGGTGATGGTGTGGGACGACGGCGACGACACGCTCGCCGAACCTCGTGCGCCCTATCCGCATGCGCGCGAAGTGGCGATGTTGCGGGCACATCAGCTCCGCTGCGCCGCACTGATCGGCGGATTCGCAAGGACCGCGGAGGCCCAGGCGCTGGTTCGCAGCGGTTGGGCGCACGACCTGGTCGCGCTGCGGCCGGTGGTGCGGGCGGCCTCACCGCGCGTCATCGCCCTCGACGACAGCGGTTTCGAACAGGAACGCGACCCGGCCGCCCGGTCGGCCCGGCTCCCGTCGATGGCCCTGCAAGCCGCGCGCAAGGCGCTGGAGTCCGGCGCCCCGGTCCTGGTGCAAGTGCCCCGCCGCGGGTACGTCCCCGCCCTCGCGTGCGGGCGCTGCCGAACCATCGCCCGGTGTCGCAACTGCACGGGGCCGTTGTCGCTGCCCGACCGCGATGCCGCAGGCGCGGTATGCCGGTGGTGCGGGCGCGCCCACCCGTCGCTTCGCTGTGTGCGGTGCGGCTCGGATGCGGTGCGTGCGGTCGTCGTCGGGGCCAGGCGCACCGCCGAGGAACTCGGCAGGGCATTTCCGGGCACCACGATCATCACCTCCGGCGGTGACGCGATGGTCGCCGAGGTCCCGCCGCGGCCCGCGGTCGTGGTCGCCACCCCCGGCGCCGAACCGGTAGCCGCAGGCGGCTACGGCGCCGCGCTGCTATTGGACAGCTGGGCGCTGCTCGGCCGCCAGGACCTGCGGGCGGCCGAGGACACCTTGCGCCGGTGGATGGCCGCGGGCGCCCTGGTACGCAACCGCGGCGACGGCGGGGTGATCGCGGTGGTGGCCGAGTCCGCGATACCGACCGTGCAGGCGCTGATCCGCTGGGACCCCGTCGGTCACGCCGACGCCGAGCTGAACGCGCGCGGTGAAGTCGGCCTGCCGCCCGACGTGCACATGGCCGCGGTGGACGGACCGCCCGAGGCGGTGCACGCCTTGCTCGACATCGCCGATACGCCCGAGGGCACCGAACAACTCGGCCCGGTCGACCTGCCGGTCGGCGCGCGCCGACCGCCGGGACTGGCCTCCGACACGACGGTGATCCGGATGCTGCTGAGGGTTCCCCGCGACACCGGACTGGCCCTATCGTCGGCCCTGCGCCGGGCCACCGCCGTGCTCAGCGCCCGTCACGACCAACAGCCGGTTCGCATCCAGATCGACCCACTGCACATCGGATGACCCGATGGCCAGTTCGCGCCCAAATCGGCCCGCTGCACTTAGGGTGAACCGAAAACCTGGCATCGCACGCAACAGGAGGACCGCATGCGCCGGCTGTTCGCGTGGTCGATCACGTTGCTGGTGCTGGCATTTGCGGTGCTCTGGCCGGTGGTGTTCAGCGGTGGTGGTTCGGAGGCCGCACCCGCCGACGACCCCGTCGTCATCACGGACTACGACGTGAACCTCGTCGTCGACGAAGCCGGGCGGCTCGACGCCGTCGAGACCATCACCGCGGACTTTCCCAGTGGCAGGCACGGCATCTTCCGGTACTGGGATGTGACCAACCCCAACAGTCCTCACGTGCGCCAAGTGCCGGAAATCGACTCCATCCTTCTCGACGGCGACCCAGCGCCCTACGAGCTGCTGTGGGAAGACGGCGAGCGGTTCCGGGTCGCCAAGATCGGCGATCCCGACAGCTACCTGAGCTACGGCGAGCACGTATACGAAATCCGCTACTCCATCGACGGTGTCCTCGATCCCGGAACCACCGGTGCGGACCGGAGATTCGCCACAGCGTCGGGTGAACCCGCCACGACCGAATCGGTGTTCTTCTGGAACGTGATCGCGCCGGCCTGGAACAACCGGATCCAGCGCGCCGACATCTCGATCGAGCTGCCCGGAGACGTTCCCCGCGTGCAGTGTTCGGTCGGATACGGCGTCGGCGGGCAGTGCCTGGACCTGACGACCACGGGGAACCGGGTGGAACTGTCGGCGCGAAACCTCCCGCCGCGCACGCCGGTGACGGTACGGGCAAGTGTGGACGTGCCGACGCCGCCGCGGACCGAGCTGCCCTGGACCTATGAATGGGACCGCGTGCTGGGCCGGTCGCTGGCCGGAGCGCTATGGGTGGCGGCGCTGACCGTGGCCGCCGGCTTGGCCGGTCTGCTGTGGTACCGCACCACGGTCGAACCGTCGCCGGGTTTCCCACTGCAGTACGCGCCACCGGAGGGCCTCGGCCCGGTGCAGACGGAGTACATCCGGACCGAGGCAGTCCCCAAACAAGCCCTGACCGCGACGCTGTTCTACCTCGCCGAGCGGGGCTTGGTCGAACTGCGCCAGGTCAGCGAGAAGCATTGGCGAATCCGCGGCATCGCCGAGCACGGCGCCTGGGTCGACGTGGACCCGGTCAGTGTGACCGTCGGGTCGGTATTGAAGGTTTTGCATCCGGGCGGCGAGTTCGAAGCGAAAAAGACCGTCAAGTCGGGGCAGAAGCTCAACAAGGCCAAGACCGATCTGGCCAAGGCCGTCCAGAACTGGGCCTTCGACAACAAGCTTCTCGTCAAACGGCGCAACGAACTCTGGCTCCGCACCGCGAACGCGATCGCTTTCGTGCTCATGCTGTGCGCCGTCTTCCGCTGGCTCTTTCCGACCACGATGTGGGCGTTGCCCTTCGCGGCGTTCTTCCTGCTGTCCATCGGCTCGTGGGCCGCAGGCGTGGGAACCAGGCGCACCGAGGCCGGCCGCGAACTCTGGTCGCGCGCAGGTGGTTTCCACCGCATGTTGACCACCGATTCGGCCGAGGCGCGGTTCGACTTCGGGGCGCGCAAAGACCTCTACTCGGCCTACGTTCCGTTCGCGGTCGCTGCGGGCGCCGCGGCACTGTGGGCTAAGAAGTACGAAACGACGATGGGAACGGCTGCGCCGCAGCCGGATTGGTACAACTCGACCACATACGGCGGTACGGGGTTTGTCGGCGGCTCCAGCGGGTCTGACTTCGACAGCTTCGAGTCCGCGTTGTCGTCGTCGATCGGCGCGTACACCGCCTCACAGTCGTCCAGCGGGGGCGGCGGGTCCAGCGGCGGCGGTGGCGGCGGTGGCGGCGGCGGCGGGGTGGAGGTGGGGCTCAGTGGTGAACGGTTGCGACTGCA